>QNBE01000053.1 GCA_003645615.1 Caldifarciminota bacterium | reverse complement strand
GGTCGGTTCGATCACCAGGAAGAAATACTTATTCCGGAGTCCGATCCAGACCGGATTGATAAGATACCGTTTCGGCTTCTTCACCTTCAGCCGCTGGAGTCGATTGGTCATCATATAACAGGCAAACCGCTTCAGATCATCGGAACGGTTTTTGAATTCGGTAATTGCCAGCCCCTGATCGATCCTGAGCCTTTGACCCTTCCCCGGACCACTCAGGCTGAGATGGAAGCCAAGCCCATCAAAGATATAAATCTTTTTCAAAAGATCATGGTGGCAGATAATGGTATCCCCGCTCTGTTCGAGGTGGAAGGAGTGGCGGGAGAGATCCAGGGTATCAATCACACTGGTGAAATTGACTCCGGGCATCAGCTCGGCCTGATACCTTTTGAGATAGAGGGATTTGAGACCGCCACCGAGGCTGGTGATCACCGCCACAAAGGTCTCATTCTCATAGGTGATGGTCGTCTCCGGGAGTTCTACCGGTTCTGGCTCTGGTTCGGTCACCTCAACCTTCTCCACCACCTCCTTCTTCACCACTTTTTTCCTCGGTGGTGGTTTATAGAAGAGCTGATTGTAGACGATGAGGATGAGGAAGACGAGGATGAAAGCGATCAGGATCCGTTTAGAATCGTCCATGGCTATGGCACCGGTTCATACCCGCCCTTGGAGAGCGGATTGCAGCGGATGATCCGCCATAGGGTGAGGAGGAGGCCGTAGAGTAGTCCATGACGCCTCAGGGCCTCAATCGCATACTCCGAGCAAGTGGGACGGAATCGGCAGAGGGGAGGGAAGAGTGGTGAGATGAGGAGCTGATAGCCCCTAATTATGAGGATCAGGACCCTGGTCATAGATACCCCTGGCAACCTTCCTGATTAGCTCCTCAAGCTGGCTGAACTTCTCGGGTAGGGCATCCTTCTCGATCCGGAAGATGAGGTGGTGATTCTGAAAGAGGTCCTGATTGAGACGGACTGCCTCAGACAATCTCCTTTTCAGTCGATTGCGCACCACCGCCTTACCGACCGACTTGGGGACAACAAAGGCAACCTTGAGATCGGAGGCGGGCAGCGCATGCACGGTGAGGGGATCGATCCGGCAGACCTTCCCCTTCCGGTAGACCTGGATGAACTCGCGCTGTCTCTTTAACCGCTTCTCCTTGGGTAGCATCAGGCGGTTAACCTCTTCCTCCCTTTCTTCCGCCTCCGTTTCAACACCCGGCGTCCGCCCGGTGATGACATCCGTTTTCGGAAGCCGTGCTTGCGCTTACGCCTCTTTTTACTCGGCTGATATGTCCTCTTCATAGCTATAAACATAACCAGGGATGGGAAAAGGTCAAGGCTGAGTTCGGTCCATTTCTGGCTAAACAAGATATTGACTATACGAAATGAATTAATATAATTGACCATGCTTAAGAAATTATCGAAATTCTGGAGATACGGAAACAGAATCTTTATGCTTAGCCTAATTTTGACTAATTTTTTCTCAACTCTCTTAGCGAGTTCTATTTCTGATGGTTTAGCTTTTCTTGCAGAAAGCCAGTTATCAGATGGTTGTTGGATGGACTCCATTGTCTCTAAGTTTCATGCCACTTCATTTTCAATAATTACTCTTATGAGTTACGATCAGAAAGATTCCACTTACCTGAAAGGTCTTAACTGGATAAAGGAACAGGAGGTCCAGTGTCTGGACTATCTCTCATTTCAGACGATCGTCCTTGACGATGCTGGCATACCCGTTGAGGACAAATTAACGACTTTATCTGAGGCTCAGAATCCTGACGGTGGATTTGGCCTTTCAAAGAACTACCAGAGCAGCATTCTCGATGCGGCACTTGTCTTGAAGGCATTATTAAGATCACCAATGACCCAAATAATCGCTGATGGGGTTGCTTATATAAAGCAAAACCAAAACCCTGACGGTGGTTGGGGAATAAGGTCTGGAGATTCCAGCAATATCTATCTCACCAGTCTTGTCCTTGATGTCCTTGTTGACTGTCGAGAGTTCGATGTCCAATCGGCAATTGATTCTGCTGTTGCCTTTCTGATAAGCCACCAGAATCCTGATGGCGGTTTTGGCACCGACTCAAGCACGATCTTTGAAACCGCCTGGGCAGCGCTTGGTTTTTCCTCGGTTGAAGCACTCGGCGATCCTTATGCCAAAGCAGTTGATTTCCTCCTGTCAAAACAGGATACCAATGGCTCATGGGACAATTCCTCTTATCTGACTGCGGTTACTCTCCGTGCCATTCAGAGCTCCCGGGCTGATCTGGCCATTGAGACCGGTGATATCATCTTTGTCCCACCATTACCCTTAGAAGGCGATACGGTTGAGATCTCAGCAATAATTCACAATCTCGGTTCTGAACCAGCCGAACAGGTACTGGCCCATTTCTACGACGGTGATCCTGACTCCCTGGGGATCAAGATTGGCGAAGGAACGATTCCTCATATTGATCCATCAGGTGTAGACACTCTGACGATATCTTACTATACCGAGGGAAAACCAGGCCGTCATTTCATCCACGTTATCGTCGATCCTTATGATAACATCGGGGAGAACAGTGAGGAAAACAACCATGCGGTCCGGATGCTCCGTGTGATTGGTGGTCCTGATCTTGAGATCGCTGATGAGGATTTTTCCTTTTCTCCTCCCTATCCAGCACCAGGTCAGGAAATAACCCTCAACTGCCGGGTACTAAATGCTGGTCAGGCAACCCTGACCGATGTCGAGGTTGGCTTCTATGATGGTCATCCTGATACTGGTGGTGTACTGATAGATTCTCTTTTGATCATCCCAGAAATCCCCTCACTCGGTTATGCATCAGTAGAACTCAAGACTTCCTTTGCAGAAGGAGACCACAAGGTCTATGTGATTGCCGATCCCAATGATAAGATCAACGAGATCGATGAGACTAACAACTCTACCTATCGGCTGATTCAGATCTACAACTGGATGGATCTTGCCGTCTACTCCTGGGGGATATCGGTATCGAATCCAACCCCTTATGATGGTGATACGATAACGATCGGTGCTGCCATCTTCAACATCAAAGAGAACACTGCGACCGATGTCCGGGTGAGATTCTACGATGGAAATCCTGATTCTGGTGGGATCCAAATCGGTGAGGACTTTATTATTGACACCATCCCACCGGGTGAGTTCAGGAGTATCTTTTACGACTGGCATCTCTGGTATATCGGTGGCAAGTATCATTATATATTTGTTGTCGTTGATCCGGACAGCGAGATTGCTGAAGTGGATGAGACCAACAATCGAGCATCGAGAAGAATAAACATCCTCGGTGTTGCTGATTATACTGGTAAATCAGAGCGGATCTTCACCGCTTATCCAAACGAATATCATCCACTTATACCCGAGGATGGCGATACTACCAGAGTTTATGCATACCTTTTCAACATCGGGACCTTCCCAATCCGAGGCAAAGATATCGAGAATAGATATCTACATGCTTTCCTCTATCATAACCATCCTGATTCTGGTGGCGTTTTGATTGCTGAATACTATCGAAAATACTATCCCTTTGCCGATGATTCGATTAATTTTTATGGAGAATGGAATACCCTCGGTTGTGCGGGGGAAAATATCTTCTATCTATTCATCGATCCTGAAGACTGGTTCTCCGAGCTGAGGGAAGACAATAATGTCATTAAGGCAATCCTTCCTGTCAATCCGCCGACAAAAACGGACCTGGCGATTCGGGCTGATGATATAATCTTTGAACCTCAAGTTCCAATTGCTGGTGATACACTCTTGATTACGGCAGCAGTTCGTACCCTCAGGAATAAATCGGCAGAAAATGTCATCGTTCAATTCTTCGATGGAAATCCTTCAAGGGGCGGAACTATTATCGGCACTGACACCATCCCTGTGATTCCACCCCTCTCGGCTGCAAACGCTCAATATTACTGGGACACCGAAGCCCATGCCGGGTTTCACGACATCTATATTGTCGTTGATCCTGAAGATGCGATTCCTGAGAAAAACGAAAATAATAATATTACCTATGCTGAAATATCAATCCGCCTACCCTATGAATACAGACCCAAAAATCTTGTCGCCGATACCTTAGACTCTATGACTGTCTTTATCAACTGGCAGCCACCCGATTCTGAGGTCTTGGGTTATCGGATCTTTAGAAATGATGCTTTGTTAAATATCCCCTTTAATATTGCGCCGGAAGGTAGCGCATCGGCTTCTGAGTTCTATGGTTCTTATATCCCTCAACGGGCAATAGACGAAGACGATCACACATACTGGATGTCCAATTACAATCCTGATTCACTCTGGTTCAATATTTCATTCAGCCAGCCAATAACCTTTACCCGGATATCGATCCGCTGGTATCGTGAACCGGAATACCTTTCGATCCAGATCTTGAAGGATAATAACTGGCAGACAGTGTGGGAAGATAGTCTTCCAGCAGGCTACAATGTTGTTTCGCTCCATCCATTTTATGATCTATTCACTACCGATAGCATAAGACTCCGTATCCCACAAACCAATCAGAATCTTATCGGTATCTATGAACTGGAGATATATTCACCAAATCTCGTCTCTGATACTATCTTTATTGATACCTTCTTAGGCAGAGGAGAGTATTGCTATTACGCGACTGCTATCGACTCACCGTTGGCGGAGAGTCCACCATCGAATTATGATACAGTATCGAAGGGAGACTTCATACCTCCACCAGCTCCCACCGGTCTCACCGCCACTGTCTATGGTAATTTCCATGTCCGACTATTATGGGATCCACCGCCTTCTGGTGTCTTCGGGCATCGGATTTATCTTGATGGTATGCCGCTGCTTACCGACACAACAATAAGTGCTGATCTCAAGAGTAACCCTGAGGGTGAAGATTATGACAACTTCCTTGATAAGATATACTATCTTCCATCATCGTCTGCAAATCACCGTAGGAGGCTCATCTTCTCCCGTTTTTCAACCGAGGATAACCATGACTTTCTATACCTCAATCGTTATCCAGAGAAGGAGATCGATCGCTTCACCGGCAAGAGAGATTCCTTTGAATACAGCATTGATCCCTCTTACCAACGACTGAGATTCGTCACCGACTGTGCCGGAACCCGGTCCGGCTGGGAGATCTCGAAGGTCTTCATCTTTAATGATGTAAGAGGGAGATCTTATGATCATTATAATTATAAAGCAGGCACTTACATTTATGGAGTTACCGCAGTAGATGGCTGGGGGAATGAGAGTGACACGGCAGCGGTGGAGGTCGTAATCTCCGATACTCTACCTCCATCACCACCCACAGGCCTGACCGGGATCCCTGGTGATCGGAAGGCAATTCTTACTTGGAGAGCAAATACCGAACCTGATCTTCTCGGGTATAATATCTATCGCACCGATACAGCCGGACCGCTGAATTCAGAGCCCTGGGTCGATACGACCTATACCGACACCGGGCTCATAAGTCAGGAGACCTATACCTATTATGTAACCGCTTTAGATTACAACTATCACGAAAGCGACCCCTCGGATTCAGTTTCGGTCACCATCGCCATGGTTGATCTCGCTGTTAATGATGACGATATTATTCACCTGCCTTCTCACCCACGGGAAAACTTCCCAATCCTCACCTCAATAAAGGTAATGAATATGGGATTTGATCCCTGCGATACTGCCATTATCTCATTCTATGACGGCCATCCCGATACCGGGATTTACCTTGGTGCTGATACCATATCGGTTCCTGCCTTTGGATCCACTTTAAGCCAGTTTGAATGGTCAGGAGAGGTTGGAACTCATGATATCTGGGTAAAAGCAGTGCCTCTGAATATTCAGGATTTTGATACTACTAATAACATGGCGCATAAGCCGGTCAAAATCTTTCCCGAAGGGGCGAAGGTTGTAATGTTTGATGATGGCCATTTACAATTCTACACCGCTGATTCTTCAAATCCCAGCACCTATCCGGATCGAACAGGGGCTTTCTATCTTTTTGCTAACCTACTTGAAGATTCAGGATATTCAGTTGTTACTCTTGCCCCAGGAGAAAAGTTTAACTCATATACCTTAGAGGGAGTTGATGTGCTGATTCTCCATGCCCCCTCACTCTATGGCTGGACTTATACCTCACCACCATCTCCAGCTTACGATGAGGATGAAATTGATGCGGTCGCGCAGTTTGTAAGAGAGGGTGGCGGTCTGTTTCTAATCGGAGATCATACTTTCTTCCAGGCGAGGTTCGATGATTTGACCGGAAAATTCGGCATCTACTGGCAGGGGGGCAATCTCCACCGAGACGAAACCTATGCGACTCATGCGCAGACATATGATTACTTCATCGGGTTCTTTGATTCGACCCACTTCCAGGATCATCCACTACTGGAAGGGGTGGATCGGATCTTCGTCAACTATACCAATGTTTTAATTCCGGCTAATTCACTTGTTCCGGTTGTGGTAACAGATTCCGGTATGGCACCTGATAATATGCCGGTGATGGCAGTAATACCGGAGGATCCGATTCATCCTAATAGTGTTACTGGAAAAGGTAGGATATTTGTCTGTTCCGACATTAACTCTTTTGACAACAAGATAATCGACACCTTAGCTGGTGAGTCAAATTATAGGATTTATAAAGGTGATGATGAAGTTTTTGCGGTCAATATTGTGAAATGGCTTGCTGAAGAAAGGGATCTTAGGCTTCCTGATCCAGCTCTTACTCAAAAGAGTATCGAGATAAGAGATAGCCTCCTTATTGTCGGTCGTATCTCGGAAGTAAATCTAACCATATATAACTATGGCGAAGTAAGCATTTCCGATCTACCTTTCCTCCTCTCCCTGGGACATCCTGATTCCAACGGGATGATTATTATCGATACAACCCTTTCCTATATCCCTCCTCAAGATAGTATCTCATTTATGATTCACTGGCGACCCGCCATAGGTGGTATCCAAAAACTTTATGCAATTGTTGATCATGAGAACCAGCTTATTGAGGGCAGTGAGACCAACAATCTTGTCACGACGAGGGTGGAAATCTCAGAACCTACTCTACCTGATTTAACAGTCACTAAAGTAAAGGCTGAACCGAATCCGATCCGACAGGGAGAGATTGCAACGATTTCAGGAATCATCTATAATTATGGTCAGACCGCCCCTGAATTTGATGTCGCCTTCTATCTTGGCGATCCTGACTCTGGAGGTACCTTCATCGGCTCCTACTCATCGACCACTCCTCTGGAACCGTTCGATTCAATAGTTGCTGAAATCACATGGGTGCCATCAGGCTTAGAAGGGGTTCACAAGATTTTTGCGGTTGCCGATCCAACGAACAGTATCAACGAAGAGAATGAAGACAATAACAAAGATTTCACCTATCTCGAGATCATCTCCACCCCGATCACGGTCTCGGTCTCCCTCGATGACACGATCTATGATCCCAACACCGATGTTGCCATTACGGTTAAACTATCTGACCTCGGCATTAGCATCTGGAGTGGTCAGTTGACAGTCCAGGTCGAGGATTCCCTAAGCAATCTGACTGAGATTGTTGATACTATCCCGATCACCGGACTCACCAAAACCTATCAGAACTGGCACTTCATGGTTCCGGTCGAGGTCAAACCCGCCTATGCCCCAATCCGTGATGGTATCGCCTCAATCAAGATCAACTTTGCCGAGGTCTTCAATCAGCTCGGCTATGAAGGATCTGTCCTCGATACCAACTCGATCC
Organism: Caldifarciminota bacterium; assembly: GCA_003645615.1. GTDB lineage: Bacteria > Hydrothermota > Tepidihabitantia > B36-G15 > B36-G15 > B36-G15. Next base: position 6,834 of record QNBE01000053.1, on the reverse strand, counting down.
GGGTCTTTGAATTTGAGAGGTATGGAACTGTGAAGGATGAGAAGATAAGCCGGCTATACTATCATCCTGAGAGTTTAAGTGTTGTGGTATGGCGACTTGACGGCCTCACTAAACTGGAAGAGAAGCGGTACTTCATGATTTATTTCGATATCGCGGAATATGGTCCCAAACCTGCGTCTGATAAAACTTTACCACAAGATATTGTTGTTTTCTACCAGTCGGGGAGATTCAATGAGAATCCTATTCGGCTCATTCCCTCCCAAGCCAATGGGAGATTTGGCTCAGCAAATCAAAACAATCTGTTTAATGCCTTTAAAGGTACCTATCCGGTTGCTCTTGCGATTGCGGATATCGATGGCGACCAAAATCTCGATTTTATTTCTCCAATGGGTTATACCAATCTTGCCCGTCTCTATCTCCTACCTGATCTGGCTGATACCTCATTTGATCGCGGTGGATCTCCACTGATATTTGGAGGTGATACCATTAGTTTCGATACACTCGAATATGGCGCGCAACAAGATATTGAGGATAGGGGCCTGAGAAGCATTAGAAGCTATACCCGGGATGATACATCACCGAGGATTATCATGATCGGCAAATTCTGGGACATCAATATCATGAGACCTTATGACATGATGTATCGGAGTCTCGAATGTGCCGATTTCAATAATGACGGCTATCAGGACATCATCGGCTCGGCTGCCCGGCACGGCACCTATGTCTTCGGTGATGTAATGCGACAGATGAGCCAGCACTATCTCTTCCTGTTTTTAAATAATGGAGATACTACCTTCAGCCGGTATCAGTTGACCCAGATCTATCCTAAGGAAGTGATAACTGATCTCGATGTTGCTGATTTTAACCGTGATGGTAATCCCGATCTTCTGATCATCACCTGGCCTGATCCAAATCGGCAGTATGTTGGTTATGCCTATATTTTATTCGGCAATGGCGACGGCACATTCCAACAGGCCCGAAGGATTGGCCTCGACAGTATCACCGGCCAGGTTCTAACCGATGATTTTGACTGCGATGGTATAGTTGATATATTATCCGGTCAGCAGTTCTACAACCCCAATCGACCTAAATTCTTCAAGGGAATTGACGATACCACTTTTGCTGATCCGGTCTATGTTGATCTTGACCCTCCTCCCCAAAATTGGGGTCATAGCCTCCATCTCGATCATTACGACTATAACTATGATGGCTATCCTGATCTCGTTGTCTTCCATCACAATTCTCAATCTCCGGATCGATTCCAGCTAATCTATTATCCTGGCAATGGCGACGGGACCTTCGGCGCTGGCACGATAATCGATTCGATGCCGTTGGCCGGTTCGACGATGTATCAACACGATGTTCAGCCTAAGAGCCTCCATTACCAGCCTCGGGTAATCTCAGAACTGGGTTCCCCTCAAGAAATCACTGACACACTGGTATTCACCCTCCGCTGGAATACCGGTTCGACTCCCTCTGGTAAGTATTATGTCCATGCTATCACCAGCGAATATGGAGGCACAATTGCTGAGGACACTGCTGGGTTTATCATACGACCTCAGGCTGAGATCTATGCCGAACTTCTGACCGACAGGCCATCCTACCATGCCCAGGAGAATGTTATCATCACCAGCAAGGTCAAAAACTTAAGCCAGAATGTTACTTATTACAACCTTACGGAAAAGGTATCACTCAAAACGCCGACCTCGGATACGCTATTCATTGGTTCCCGTCAGATCAAGAGGCTTGGCATCGGTAAGCAGTCGGTTGCCGAATATCGCTGGCAAACCGCTACCCACCCACCGGGCCAGTATCTCCTCTTCTCGATAATCACCGATGAGAGTGGTGATACCCTGACCCAGGCCCAGACCGAATTTGAGATTCGAGAGGCATCCGGTCATGAGATGCAACTTTCCGGCACGATCAAGGCTACACCTAAGATCGTCTCGAGGCCGGACAACTTTACAATCAGATATTCTGTCACCAATATCGGCAATGTCAACTTAGACACCCTAATTATCAAAGAAATTATCGTTGATGGTCTCAGCCAGGCGATCCTCTACACCCGCATCGATACGACATCCGTGGCCATAAACCAAACAGTAACTCATGACTCGATATTCTCAAGTCTAAGTTTTGACTTTGGAGACTATCTCTTAGGCCTCTACGCAGTGCTCCCTGATACCGACCTCACCATCGCAACCGGAGGCTTTAAGGTTGTTGATGTCACCCCACCGGTGATCATCGAACTCAAGCCGGATGGCTATGTCAGAGGCGATGTTCTTCTTCATGCCGAAGTCTGTGATTCGGGTAGCGGGGTCAAATCGGTTAAATATACACTTGATACCCTGCCTTATCGACCGATGCCCAGGGTGAGCGGCGACTCAATCCACGGCACCTACGAGAAGGTCTGGTCAACCACTCAAGGAGATGACGGCGAGCACTGGCTTAAGGTCACCGCAAAAGACTATTATGCTAACGTAGCAACCGACTCAGTCTCATTCATCGTTGACAATACCCCTCCTGAGATTGAAATTAGCGGTGTTTTGGATAGTACCTATTACAATACCGATATCACTCCGGTTATAACCTTCTATGATCTCCATTTAGATTCTAGCCTCATCCTCTTAAACGGTGTGCCGTTTGAGTCCGGTACCACAATCACCGAGGAGGGCGAATATACCCTCTATGCCTACGCCTCAGATCTTGCCTCCAATGAGACCGACACCTCGGTATTCTTCATCATCGATAAGACACCACCCCTCATTACCATCTCAGGTGTTGCTGACAGCACCTGGTATAATCATCCGGTCACCCCAATCATTGAGATTACCGATCTTCATCTTGACTCCTCATATATCACCTTGAACGGCGAACCGTTCCAGAGCGGAACAACCATAACCGAAGAAGGTGAATTCGATCTCTATATCTTTGCGATTGATATGGCATCAAACACCGCTGATACTTCGATCTTCTTCGTGATCGATACTACCCCACCTTATCCCCCGGTTATGACCTCCCCACCGGAGTCAGCCTCAGTAGACTCATCACCGATAACGGTTGAAGGGTTCTCGGAAATCCACTCCTCAGTTACCCTCAATATTGGAGGCAGGGTATATGAAACCACTGCCAATGAATTTGAACAGTTTTCCATCGAGGATGTTGAACTTGATACCGGCTGGAATCTCTTAAAATTCACCGCCAGAGATAAGGCAAACAATGTCTCTGATACCTCTTATTATCATCTGAAACTTGAAATCGGTATCGAACTCATCTCTGATAAGCACATTGCCAAGATCCCTCAAATCTTAGTCTGGGTCCATCAGGATGAAGAAGAAGAGTTTGTAAGAAGCATTCTTGATAGTCTCAGGGTCTATTATCAGTTTGTCTATTGCCATTCAGAATTTGAGGAGGAGTTTAGGTCTGGTAAGTATAATATCTACCTTATCTTCCCCTATTATCCGTGTCAGGATACAGGACGCTATCCAACCGAAGAATCATTCTATGCTGATTCTGTGGCCCTTGATAGCCTCTTTTCGGTAACACCAGAAACAAGACCGGTTCTAAAACTAGGCCATTGTGTCTACCGGTTTACTGAAGAGTTAAGAGAGGCGATAAATCGCGGTGATGGATTCATCATCATCAGGTGGCCGCTCTTCTGGTGTTGCTACTGGGGACCATTCAGCTATTGCGATCTGATTGAGATCACCGGCTGCTATCCTTATTGTTTATTGTGCGATTTTGACCAGCGCATCTATCTCGATTCCAGTACCATATCACCACCTGATACCATACCGATCAAGGACGAGATTACCTTTAAGATTGAACTCACTGATGGTGAAGCGGTCGGCTGGTTTAAGAAGTCCAAATCCCAACTCCAAACTCCTCCGTCATTGCGAGGAACGAAGCAATCTCCTGTAGGAGGGAAGTCTCGATGCAAAAGATACCCTGCCCTTATCTTAAACGATTATGGCAAAGGCAAATCAGTCTTTTTCGACTTTGATCTTATTGCTTCGCTTGACTCAATCACCATCACCGACTACCAGCGATTGATTCTTGCCAGTATCAGCTATGTCCTACCTGAAACGACTGAGGCTGATCCCTTTGTGACCCTTGGCACTGAGACATCGATCGAGAATAAAGGACAGGCCTGTTACTTAAGGGTCGTTGATATCATCCCGTATGATATCGACATCGTTGTCGCACTCGATACTGGCGAGGTCTCTGCCCAAACCATCACCTGGAGCTTTGAGCTGCCGGAGAGTGCCAAAAAAGAACTCACGGCACTCTTGAGGACACCCGATATAGCTGATACCTTTACCATCACCACCGAGATCTCATATCTTAAGTCAGGAATCTATCATCCTTATGACACCTTATACCTCAGTTTGGTTATCGAAAAGACCTGTTATCAGTTGATTGACCAGGCGATTGAGATGCTGGACACCTTGAGTCTCACCGGGATGGAAGCCTGGTATCGTGATCGGGCGATTGCAAGATTGAGAACTGTAAAGAATCGGGTGATAACGAAACGGAAGGATCTTCTTAAGAATATCAAAGATACAATCGGGGCAATCGACCTGATAAGGTGCATCCAGAGTATTGATATCTCAGAAATCCGGCTGATAATCACCAAGACATTGGTATGTTGGGAGGTCAGATGGTATCTCTGGTAAGTCCAGGAGCGACTTCCCAGTCGCGACCTCATAGCTCATTGGATTTAAGGAGGAGGAGATGATAAATTTCCATAATAAATTCAAAATAGTAGCTTTGGTTTTAGCCCTTTCGGGTTTTCTCCCTCAGTGTTTAGGCATTTCGAATTTGCTTTATGCTGAGAATATAGAGAGTGCAAAACATAAGGAGAAAGATGTAAAGCAAGAGGAAGCCCTTGAGGTAAAATCACCTGCAAAGAGATTTGAGCAAATTCTTGAGGAAATAAAAGCGGTTTCTGAAGGTATAAAATCAAGAGGGAAGATTATAGAATCTGAAAAAATTGCTCTACAGCAGAGGAAACAAGAACTTTTAAATCTTGATGAAGCGATTAGAGAGGAGTTCAAGAAGACAGAAAAATTTCTTAAAGACAAACCCATTTCGGGCAAATTTTTAAAACGACATAAGGATTTTGTGAAAGATTATGAAGAGAGGTTTAGAAAATTATTAAGATATATTGATTATTTTATCGAAGGAAAGGATGTTATAAAAAAAGCTCAAGGATTGATCAAGTTTTTAGAAGAGAATAAACCGGTCAAGCCTGAGATGGAATTTAGACCTGAGAAATTACCGCTCAGAAGTCTACCGGTAAAGGATTTGCCAATCGAAGAAGGTAAAGAAGGCTCAAGAAGGCAGAACAGGGCGATCAAGGGCAATTTTGCTGAACCTGACTCTGGATATCTTAAAGAGACCCTTGAGGTCCAATTCACTCCGGAGATCGAATCTCTTGCTGCCGAACTCGATCACAATCCAGTCAAAATATACGAGTATGTTCGGAACAACTTTGATTATGAACCTTATTATGGTTCGCTGAAGGGGGCCCAGCAGACCCTTTTTGAAGGTGCCGGCAATGACTTTGATCTCGCCTCGCTACTTATTGCCCTTTTACGAGTTTCAGGAATTCATGCAAGGTATGTTCGGGGAGAGGTAATTATTCCGATTGAGCGGGCGATGAAATGGTTGAGATGTGTGAAGGAGAGGGAACTGGTGGGGAGGATCCTGGCGACCAATGGTATACCCGGTGTCTATATTCAGAGTGGCGGTAAGATTGTCGCAGTCATGATTGATCATATCTGGGTCGAGGCCTATGTTGACTACATCCCTTCCCGGGGTGCGGTTCATAAGAAGGGTGATACCTGGATCTCCTTAGATCCGAGTTTTAAGGAATATACCTATGTTCAGGGGATTGATGTTTCTCAGGATGTCATCTTTGATGAAGATGAATATCTGGATACATTGAGGATGGAATCGCCATTAGATTTTTACCTGAGCCAGATCCAGGAGTATTTTGAAGAAAATTATCCTGACACGACCTTCTTTGCCGGTGTCAATGGAGCGGTGGTCAAAAGGGAATATCTCGGTCTCCTTCCTGCGACGCTACCCTACCAGGTAGAAAATAGGGAAACCTTTATCGAGATTCCGGATACTGACCGCCATCTCGTTGAGTTTATATTCCGGAATCAATTCGGTGAGGTAACATTATCCTACAATGCCAAGACCCCTGAGATTGCCGGGGATGGTATTGCCCTATTCTTCAAGCCGGCAACCCCTTACGATGAGCAACTTATTGAGGAATATGGAGGACTCTACAATGTCCCGGCCTATCTATTAACTCTAAAGCCGTCGCTGAGAATCGGTGGTTCAGAGGTGGCTGAGGGTGATGATATTGGTTTTGGTGAGAATTGCGCATTCAGCCTCAAATTCCACAATCCATCAGGATTTACCGATTATGCTGACCATCATATGATTGCAGGTGGCTGGTATGGCATCACCTTGAATCTGCAGAAGATCCCTGGCGATGTGATGACCCAGGTCTCAGATACCCTCATCCCGATCCTGGAAAAGATGGATCTATCAGATACCCTGGCCCCGGTGGTGATTGAGCCGGAGTGGGCCGAACTATGTCTGCATGAGTTTGGTCTCGGCTACTTCTCGATGCTGGATGCCTCCGAGGAGATCTTCTCTGGCTTCTTAGACATCGTTTTAACCAGATACATCTCAGAATGCTTGACCGCCTTCAATGTCTCAGTAGGATATCTTTACGGTATGCCTTATAAAGTAGATCAGACTGGGGTATTGATGGATGCGGGGAAGGTGATACTTAATCCATTCTCAAGGGATGGC
>QNBE01000052.1 GCA_003645615.1 Caldifarciminota bacterium | reverse complement strand
TGGCCAGTCGCAGGGCGAAGGTCAAATCGCTCCTTCTCGACCAGTCGCTCATTGCCGGTCTGGGGAACATCTATGCCGATGAGGCCCTATTCGATGCCAAGATCTCGCCGCTCCGCCCAGCCGGTAGCCTGAACCCCACCGAGATCAGAAGGCTCCACCATTCGATAAGGAAGATACTTGGGCTGGGAATAAGATTCCTCGGCACCTCGGTCTCCGATTACCAGCGGCCGGATGGGAGGAGGGGATCATTCCAGCTCTATCTCAAGGTCTATCGTCGGGAGGGGCTCCCATGCCTCTCCTGTGGCACCAAGATAAAGAGGGTTAAGGTCGGCAACCGATCCTGGCGATTCTGCCCTAATTGCCAGCGATAATTCTTTTTAGCATCTGGTAGAGATAGCCGTGCCGCTGGCGTTCGATCTGGTGGTAGAAATCCAAAAGGAGATCGGGGTTTAAGGAGTAGGTCTTTCTGAAGTCTGACCTCGCCGCATCCATCCTCCTAAGGTTGAAGTTGACGATACCACGGTTGAGATAGGCCTGGGCCAGCCCGGGCTTCAGTTCGATCGCCCGGGTATAATCACCGATCGCATCATCAAACCGCTTCAGCTCAGAGTAGAGATCACCACGGTAGAGGTAACCTTCGGCCAGATCGGGTTTTAGGATCAGCGCCCGATTAAAATCCCTGAGCGCAGCAGGATGGTCATTGAGGCCGAGATAGGCAAGGCCACGATTGAGAAAGGCCTCAAACCGATCCGGTTCCAGCCTTAGGGCCTCTCCATAATCGCTGATCGCACTCTGATATCTCTTCTCCCTCAGATAACCATTGCCCCGGGTGATATAGGCCTCGGTGAGGGAGGGGTCGAGTCTGAGCGCCCGATCGCAGTCCTTGATCGCCGCAGCAACAAGGTTCTTCCTCAGATTGATGATCGCCCTTCCAGCATAAGCGGAAGCGATCTCGGGATTTAGCCTGATCGCCTGATTGAAATCTCCCAATGCCTCCTCGGGGCGGTCGAGCAGGAGGAGGACCTTGCCCCGATTGGCATAGACCTCACCATATCCGGGGTTGAGGTTGATCGCCCGGGTGAAATGGGATAGGGCCTTCTGATAATCTTTTCTATGGCAGGCGACCAGTCCCCGATTGAAATAGAGAGCGGGAGCGACCGCATCCAGCCTCAGGATCTTCTGATAGATTCTCCGCATCTCCGGAGTGGGGAAGAAGCCTTTCTTCTCGAGCTGGAAATAACCTCCGGTAAGATGGGTGAAGACGCTATCGAAGAGGAAAGGAGAGCTGATAAACGGATCCGGTTGTGCCGCCAGATCGACAATATAGAAGCTGTCACCGACGGCGATGAGATTGGCGATATGGGTCCTCCCCACTACCGCACCGACCCGATAGCCCCTTTCTCTCAGATAGATGAAGAGGAGCTGGGTCAGGCCGAGGCAGTTCGCCTTCCTCTCCTTCAGGACCCGATCCAGCTCGAAATAACCACCGGTATCACCCATCATCTTCTGAACCCCGATCTTCGATTTGATCTGATTGGCGAGGGCCTGAAGATCACCCCCCTCCCACTCGATTGTAGCCAGGAATTCCTCAACCTGGGTGATCGTCTGATGATCATAGCCGAGTTCGATCAGAAGCACATCCAGCGATAAAAAGAGGAGGAAGATCATGGCAATCTCTCGACCCTTTCTTTTGCCCGGATCTTGATCCTGGGATCTGAGGTGAGTAGTTGAGCCTGCTCGTAGAGCTTTTTTGCCTCCTCCCAATCCTTGGCCTTGGCAGCGGCGTCACCGGCCTGAATCAGGGCTTCCGCGCAGGCGTTCCGATCATCGGCAAAGAGGGAACCGGCCCTGATGAACTCATTCCTTGCCGAGAGGTAGTTACCGAAGAGCAGTTCGATCTCACCCAGGATGAGATGGCCCTTGGGATTTTCCTCGATCTGGGACAGGATCCTTTTCGCCTCATCGAGACGCCCGGTCTCCCTCAAGATCTCGGCCAGAAGGATGATGGCATCATCCCGTAACGGGGATTCCTTATTAGTGAGCGGCCTTAAGAAGACCTCAGCCTCCCGGATACGATCGATCTTCCGATAGATCCGGGCCAGCTCTAAGGCGGCGAGATCTTGATAGCCTTCGATCCGATTCAGTTTTTCGAACCAGAGGATGGCGCTGTCGAACTCCTCGATAGAGAAATAGAGATGGGCCAGCTCCTCAATCGCCTCCGGGGTCGAATCGATGGCGATGATCTCGAGGAGGGTCTGCTTCAGCCCCGGAACATCATTTCTCATCTCCTTGACCCTGGCAATACGGAACAGGGCCTCCTTCCTTACTGCTGGGTAGTTCTGGGCGGTCTTCTCATACCACCAGAGGGCGGACTTAAGCCGCCCCGACTTCTTGTAGATATCGCCGATCCTGAGACCGAGCTTAGGAGCCCGACGGCTCTCCGGGAAACGGTTGATATATCGCTTGAGGACGGTGAGGTAGCTTCTGGTAATCCCGGCCCGGTAGCGGGCCATTTCGACCCTGAATGCGGCATCTTCAATAAGGGATGTGGTATGGGGAAGATCTTCCACCTTAAGATAGGCCTGGATCGCCCGCTCGTAATTCTTCTCCGCATAGTAGCTGTCTCCGATCCGTTTCATGGCCAGCCCGGCTAAAGGGGAGGCCGGATACCTCTCGACAAAATTGTTCCAGATCATCCGGGCGGAATCGGGATGGCCCATGAGCTGATAGGCCTCACCAATCAGGATGTAAGCCTGCTGGGCATAGTTGGTGGTGGGATCGATTGCGATGATCTCCTTACCCACTGAGATGGCGGTTGGATACCTCTGGAGGTTATAAAGGGATTTGGCATAGATGAAACGGATCTCTATGCTGGGGATACCCCTTAGTCTCTCGATATAGTGGATGACTGAGTCGTACCTCCCCTCCTGATAGAAGGTCTTGATCAGACCGGTATAGCCCGATCGGCCCGCATTGTGGAAGTGGTGGCGGGCCGATCGATAATCCCTCAGATTGAGGAAGGCATAACCAAAAAGGAGATTGCGGATCTTGCTGGTCCCGGGCAGGGCCTTAAGGGTCTGGATCGCCTTCTTATTCCAGTTGAGTTTGAGATAGCAGAGGACCTGGTCGATCGCCTTCAGATCATCAAACCCCTGGATCGAATCGAGGATGGAGAGGGCCGATTCGATCTCACCGATCTCAAACCGCTGTCGGGCAAGCAGGAAGCGAACCCGATCTCCGGTCTTATATTTAAGCGGCAGCCTCATCCGATCTCTCAAATAGGAGTGGAGATAGCGTCGATACTCCTCCCACCATCCCCCTTGGTTCTGATCAATAAGTGCAAGGGCCTCCTCCTCCCGGCCGATCCGGGCCAGGACCAGACCGGTAAAGAACTGTGCCTCTGATCCTGGAAGACTGGAGAGGACCGTTAGTGCCTCTCCATAACGGCCGAGCTTGAAGAGGGATATCCCCCGATAATACTGAGCGGTATCGCCCTCAACCTGGCTTAAGATCTTCTCACAGCGGTGGTAATCACCCAGCTGGAAGTAGGAGAGGCCGAGCCAGAGTTTGGCCTGAGGAAGATCGAGTTGGTCGAGATAGCGGATCGACAGCTGGTAGTTGCCAAGCAGGTAGGCGGTCTGGCCCAGTTTGAGCCGGATTTTGGGATCGGTTGCCACCATCCGATAGTAAAGTTCGTAGTAGTTGATCGCTGGCTGAGGGTGATTGGTTGTGATCAAGACATCTCCAATCCGGTCAAAGGCGAGGCCGATAATGAATAAGAGGATCATCGGATGATCCTGGTTCCGGTCTTACCCTTCAGTGCCTCACTCCCTTTATCGATCGAGGTGATGACCACCATCCTTCCCCCGCCTTTGATGAATTCGATCGCCGCTTCGATCTTCGGTCCCATACTACCGGGGGGAAAGTGGCCATCCTCAAGATAATCCTGCGCTTCCTGGACAGTGATCTCGGTAAGTATCCTGGCATCGGGCTTACCGTAGTTGAGCATCACATGTTCAACATTGGTGAGGATGATGAGATAGGTGGCACCGATTTCTATCCCCAGGACAGCAGAGGCGAGATCCTTATCGATAACCGCATCGATCCCCTCCAGATCTCCATTGGTCTCAACATAAACCGGAATACCACCGCCTCCAGCAGCAATAACGATGATATGATCTTCAACCAGCCGTTTGATAATGTCAGAATTGACCACGCTGCGCGGGATCGGCGATGATACCACCCTCCGGTAGCCACGTCCAGAGTCCTCCTTAATCACCCAGTTGAACTTCCGGGCCAGAAGCTCTGCCTGCTCCTTGGTATAGAATGGTCCGACCGGCTTGGAGGGTCGCTTCAGGGCCGGGTCGTCGTGGTCGACGATCACCTGGGTAATGACGGTAACAACCCTTCTCGGGATCCCCTCCTTCCTCAGCCGATTCTGGAGCGACTGCTCGATCATGTAGCCCATCCCACCTTCGGTATCGGCGACGATAACACCGAGCGGGAGTGGTGGGATGACATCCATGGTCCGCTCGACCCGGAGCAGGGCATTGCCTACCTGGGGGCCATTGCCATGGGTGATTACCAGGTCATAGCCATCCCTGATGAGATCGACAATGGTTGAGAGTGATTTCCTGGTGTTGGCAAACTGCTGGTGGATATCCTCCTTCCCGGTCCGGGCAATGGCATTGCCACCGAGGGCTACAACGCAGATCTCACCCATTAAAAGAGGAGGTCTCTATCGATACCGAGGTGGCGGAAGGCGAGGTCGGTGGCCTTCCTCCCCCTTGGGGTCCTTTTGATAAACCCCTGCATTATCAGAAACGGTTCATAAACCTCTTCGATCGTCTGGGGATCTTCCCCTACCGCAACCGCAATCGATTTAAGACCGACCGGTCCACCATTGAATTTCTCAACGATGGTGGTGAGGATCCGCTTATCGATCTCATCGAGTCCGGCCGGATCAACCTGGAGCCGCTCCAGGGCAAACCGGGCAATCTTTAAGGTGATCCGGTCTGAGCCCTCCACCTCAGCGAAGTCACGGACTCGCCTCAAGAGACGGTTGGCCACCCTGGGTGTTCCCCGGGCGCGACGCCCGATCTCGGCTGCACCATCATCATCGATACCGATATTCAAAATCCGGGCCGACCTTTTTACGATCTCGGTCAGCTCCTCGGGAGGATAGTAGTCGATCCTCATCGTGATTCCGAAACGGGAGCGGAGTGGCGCGGTGAGAAGGCCATAACGGGTTGTTGCTCCGATCAGGGTGAAGTGGGCAAGGGTGAGGTCAAGGGTCCGGGCCCCAACACCGTGGTCGAGGATGATCGATAGCTTGAAAGATTCCATCGCATGATAGAGGTGTTCCTCGACATTGCGCTGGAGCCGATGGATCTCATCGATAAAGAGGACCTGACCGGTCTCGAGCTTGGAGAGGATCCCCCCAAGATCTGCCGGACGCTCTAAGACCGGACCGGTGGTAACCTCGATCCCGGTCTCAAGCTCATTGGCGATGATGTGGGCTAAGGTGGTCTTACCCAGACCGGGAGGGCCATAGAAGAGGATATGATCGATCGGCTCGTTGCGCTTCTTGGCAGCCTGGATGAAGATGGCCAGATTCTCCTTAAGCCGCTTTTGACCGATAAACTCATCGAGGGTCCTCGGTCGGAGGGTCCGTTCGATATCCTCCTCACCGGCAATCCGACCCGGCTGGGTGATATCAGCCACGGCGCAAAGCCTCCTTGATCATCTCCTCAACCGGGAGCGAGTCGTCAACCCCCTTGAGCCGCCGCCTTGCCTCATCGGCGGAGAGGCCGAGCGCCTGGAGGGCGCGATAGGCTTCGATATACTTCCCACCACGGGGTGGTTGATAGCTCCCCTTCAGCTCCAGGAGAATCTTGGAAGCCTTCTTCTTTCCCACCCCTTTGATCTGAGCGATTCGTGCCAGATCATTGTCACTGATCGCCTGGATCAGATCCGGAGCCGAAATCTGGGAGAGGATGCCCAGAACCGATTTTGGTCCCAATCCCTGGACCCTGATCAGATCGAGAAAGAGATCCCTTTCGGTCTCATCCAGGAAGCCGTAGATCTCAAGCCGATCGTCTTTTACCACCAGATGGGTATGGATGTTTACCCTGCCACCGATCGGACCGAGCCTCTCAAAGTCGATGATGGGCATGAGGATCTGATAGTGGATACCGTTGACATCGACCACTACCTCGGGAGGATTCTTTCCCCTCAGACGACCGCTAATCCCGACGATCATGATAGAATCTGGTGGCCAAGGCTACCGCTAAGGCATCGGCCTCATCTGGGAAAAGATCGGTATCGATCTGGAGCAGTTTCTTCACCATGTAGGAGACCTGACTTTTTGATGCCCTCCCCTTGCCGGTGATCATCCGCTTCAACACCGTGGGATGGAATTCGATCGTCTCAATACCAAGATCCATCAGGAGATAAGAGATGGCACCGATGAGCTGGGCGGATTTGATCAGGCTCTGGGGGTTACGACCATAGAAGGCGGTTTCGATTCCGGCCCGATCGGGCCGATGCTGAACCACCAATCTCTTGAGCCGACTGGTAATCGCATAGATCCGCTCTGCAGTTGTCCCCTCCTCCTTTATTACTCCGGATGATAAGATTCCTTCCTCATTAATGAAGGCATAACCGGTCGAAACGAGGCCGGGATCGATCCCGAGAAACTTCAATCCCCCTCCGAAAACTTCTCCATTATCTCTTCCGGAATGTCAAAGTTGGCATAGACATGCTGGACCTCATCGAGGCTGTCCAGCTGCTCGAATAGCTTGAGAACCCGCTCTGCATTGCGGGCATCCTCGATCCGGACGGTGGACTGGGGAATCTTGGTCAACTCGGCCTGAATGACCTGGATGTTGTTCTTCTTCAGGATCTCCCTGAACTTGTGGAAGTCCTCTGGCTTGGTGATGATCTGATAGGTGGACCCCTCAACCTTGAAATCGATGGCACCGCTATCCACGGCAAGATCTAAGATCCGATCCTCATCATACTCATTCCGATCGATGAGAAAGATCCCCCGGTTGTGGAAAAGCCAGGAGACACACCCCGAAGAACCGAGGTTGCCACCATACTTACTGAAGACATGTCTGATCTCTGAGGTGGTCCGATTCCTATTATCGGTCAGGGTCTCAACCAGGATGGCAACCTTACCCGGACCATAACCCTCATAGCTCACCTCTTCTAAGTTGACCGGTCCTTCACCTCCGGTGGCCCTCTTTATTGCCCGCTCAATATTGGCATTGGGCATATTGTAGGATCGGGCAACCTCAATTGCCGATCGGAGCCTCGGGTTGGCATCGGGATTGGGCCCACCCATCTTGGCAGCCACGGTGATCTCCCGGATCAGCTTGGTGAACAGCTTGCCCCGCCGCTGATCCATCCTGGCCTTCTTATGCTTGATCTGGGCCCATTTGGAATGGCCAGCCATTATCTGTTCTCCTCGATGAGTTTATTAACCAGCTCTTTGGGCACATCCTCATAGCGGTAGAACTTCATCTGGAACTGTCCCCGCCCCTGGGTTATCGAGCGGAGTGCGGTTGAGTATTTGTGCATCTCGGCTAAGGGGACCAACGCCTTCACCTTTTTGAATCTCCCCTCGGTATCCATCCCCATGATCTTTCCCCTCCGGGCGTTCAGATCACCGACGATATCGCCCAGATACTCATCCGGAACCAGGACCTCGACCTCATAGATCGGCTCCAATAGCTTGACCCCTGCCTTCTGAGCACAGTTCTTTACCGCCATCGAACCGGCGATCTTGAAGGCGATATCGGAAGAGTCGACCGGATGGTGGGAGCCATCGTAGATGGTCACCTTGACATCGATCACGGGATAGCCGGCCAAGATCCCTTGAGCCAGCGCCTCCTTCACCCCCTTCTCAACCGAAGGGATATATTTGGCCGGAACAACGCCACCGACGATCTTGTTCTCAAACTCGAAACCCTTACCCCGTTCCAAGGGTTCGATCCTCAACCAGACATCGCCATACTGACCCCTTCCTCCGGTCTGCTTCTTATACTTACCCTGGGCCTCAGCGGTCTTAACGAAGGTCTCCCGATAAGGGATCCTGGGTCGGGCGGTATCGACTGATACCCCGAACCGGCTCTTGAGCCGGGCGATGATCAGATCGAGATGGAGCTCGCCCAGACCGGAGATGATGAGCTGCTTCAGATCCGGATCATAGTGGGATTCAAAGGTTGGGTCCTCGGTCTGGATCCGGGCAAGACCATTGGAGATCTTCTCCTCATCACCTTTGCTCTTGGGGATGATGGCAACCGAAATGGTCGGATGGGGGAACTCGATCCTGGGCAGGACGATCGGGGGTGAGGTGGTAGTGAGGGTATCTGAAGTCTTGGTCGATTTCAGTTTCACCAGGGCCCCGATGGAGCCGAATTCGAGCCGGTTCGTCTCCTGCCGATCTCTGCCCTGGATTAGAAAGATCTGATTGATCTTCTCCTCCTGTTTGGCGGTGGAATTCATCACCAGCTCACCCGGGGATATCGATCCACTCAGGACACGGATGAGATTCATATCACCGAGATGGGGTTCGGAGATCGTCTTGAAGACAAAACCGATAAAAGGGCCATCCGGTGATCGCTTATGACCATCGATATCCGGCAGTTCTGACGGCGATGGGACAAATTCAACGATAAAATCGAGTAGCTCCTGGATACCAAAGAGGTTGAGGGCGTCACCGACCAGGATGGGGAAGATTGACCCCTTCCTCAGACCTTCCCGGAAGACCCGCTTCAACTCGTCATCCTTGATCTCCCCCCCTTCCAAATACCTCTCCATCAGCTCATCCGATGTCTCAACGATACCTTCAACCAGCTTTTCCCGCTCCTTTTCGATCTCCTTCCGGATCGAATCCGGTATCTCAACCACCTTGGGCCTTTCCCCTTCATAGCGGTAGTATCTCATCGAGAGGAGATCGACCAGCCCACCCTCCACCGGGAGGGTGACGACAAAGGCGGTGGTGCCGAAGGAGGCCTGGGCCGCCTTTACCACCTCTGGGATCGAGACATCCTCTTTCTTGGCCTTATTGATGAAGAGGACGCGAGGGAGACCGGCCTTCTCCGCTTCCCTAAGGGTCAGCTCGGTTCCCACCTCAATTCCGGAAGTGGCATCGATAACGATCACTGCGGTATCGACCGCCCTGATGCCGGATAGGGCCTCGCCAAAGAAGTCGGCGTAGCCCGGGGTATCAACAATGAAGATCCTCTCATCCCGATAGTCACAGAAACCGGTGGCAAGAAAGAGACCGGTTTTTCGCTCGATCTCAAAGGGGTCGAAATCGAAGAGGGATGTCCCTTCATCAACCCGACCCAGCCTGGTGTTGACGCCGGTCAGGTAGAGGATCGCATCGGAGATCTGGGTCTTACCCGATCCACCGTGACCGAAGAAGCCGATACATTTCATGGATGACCTCCTCTATCGGTTGGTTTTTTATTTTATCGACCACCATGCCACTGTCAAGGTGACTACTTCCCGGTCAGGACTTCAACCATCTCGGGATGGAGAGTGGGATTGGCGGCCAGGATCTCATCCCGATCGAGCTGGAATTTACCACCGCTGAAGTCGGTGACCAGTCCACCCGCCTCACTCACCAGCAGGGCACCCGCAGCCGTGTCCCAGGGTTTTAGTTTTAGCTCCCAGAAGCCGTCCAAGCGGCCACAGGCAACATAGGCGAGATCTAAGGAGGCGCATCCCATCCGCCGGATCGCGCGAGCCTTCTGGGAGAAATTGTAAAAGTGGTCGAAGTTGTTGTTAGGAGAGGTCAGGAGATCATAAGGAAAGCCCGTGGCGAGGAGGGCATCAGAGAGAGATTCTGTCTTCGAGACCGTTATCGGTTTTCCGTTGAGTCGTGCCCCTTCTCCTCTGAGGGCGGTAAAGGTCTCACCAAGATAGGGGGCGTGAACAATGCCGAGCTGGATCTCCCGATCAACCAAGAGACCGATCGAGATGGCAAATATCGGTAGCCCATGGATGTAGTTGGTGGTGCCATCAATGGGATCGACTAACCAACAGGAGTCGAGGAGACCCTCCCCACCCTCCTCGGCAACTACCGGAATCCAGGTTGGCTTAAGCCGCGCGGTGATGAGTTGCTGAATCTTGAGATCGGCATCGGAGACGAGCTCAAGCCCTTTCTTGGTCCTCACCCTCCTTTTATGGCCGAGGCCGGCGCAGAGGATCCTACCCGCCTCAAGGGCAGCATCGACTGCAATCTGCTCCAGCTCAGATATAACCATCGAGCATCCGCCTCAAGAGACGCTCAGCATAGTCGTAGCCATACTCCAGAAACACCGCCCCGATCAATGCCTCTAAGGTCTGGGCCAGAATTGAATCCTTCTCCTTGCCTCCGGTCCGCTCCTCTCCCCGTCCCAGTTTGAGCCGCTTACCGAGATTGAACCTCCGGGCCAGCTTTGCCTGAAACTTCTGATTGGTATACCGGTTCTTCCGTTCGGTCTGCCACCCTTCATCCTCGGTAGGATAACGTTCCAAAATCAGCTTCCGGACGATGAGTTCATAGACCGCATCACCGAGATATTCTAAGAGTTCGTTGGAACGGCTCCGATCCCATCCCTTCTCATGGGTGAAGGATGGATGGCGGAAGGCCTGATCGATGTAGCTCATACCAGTTCAGTAAATAGGACCATACCGGATGGGGTAGTGAGTGCATTCTTGACCACAGCGGCAACCTCCTTCCCAACCTTATCACCAGCCCGATCAACCACCACCTTGACCCCGAATTCCAGATAGCCGACTCCTTCTCCAGAACCCTTCCCCCGTTTGACGATCCTCACCCGGACGACATCACCGGGATCGGCCCGGGGCAGGAGCGACCTGAGCAGTTCTTTGAGGTTTATCACCGGAAGGCCGAGCTTCTCCGCTCGATCCCCGATCAACTCCGAGACCGTGATCAGACGGGCCCCAAGCTCCTTTGCCGCCCTTACGATCTCATCGACCTCGCTGATCCCATTGGGGCTGGGCTGGATCGAGAGGCCGCACTTAAGTTGCTGGAGCTGGGCCATGGCACTCCTCCCTTTGGAGCTCTCCCGGGCCAGTTCGTAGGAGATCCGGGGGATGAAGATACGACCGGAGAGGAGGCCGATCCTGAAGAGATTGATCACCCTGCCATCGATCAGGGTCTCGGAATCGAGGAGAAATCTACTCTCCAAAGATGAGCTTTGCACCATCGCGCACATCCCTTATCCTGATAACCTCAATCCCCGAGTGTAATCCTTTACTGCCGGGCGGAATGAGGCACTGTTT
This sequence comes from Caldifarciminota bacterium, assembly GCA_003645615.1. Lineage (GTDB taxonomy): Bacteria > Hydrothermota > Tepidihabitantia > B36-G15 > B36-G15 > B36-G15. Next base: position 3,287 of record QNBE01000052.1, on the reverse strand, counting down.
AAAACCGAGCTTCTCCGCCTCCTTAACCCTGGTTTCGATGTTGGGAACCGGCCGGAGCTCACCGCCCAATCCGATCTCACCGATCACAACCAGGCCTTTCGGGACCGGACGGCTCTTGATCGCTGAGATGATGGCGGTGGCGATGCCGAAGTCGGCCGCCGGTTCATCAATTCTGATCCCACCCACCACATTGACGAAGATATCATACTGACGGATGGGAAGCGAGAGCTTCTGTTCGATTACCGCCAGAAGGAGGATAAACCTCCGGTAATCGATACCGCTGGTCTGCCGCTGGGGATAGTTGAAGTAGGTGGGATTGGCCAAGGATTGGACCTCAACCAGAAGCGATCTCGTCCCCTCCATGGTGGCGATGACGCTGGAGCCGATTCGATCCCCATCCTCCATCAGGAAGATCGAAGAGGGGTTGTCAACCTCGACCAGGCCAGCATCGGTCATCTCGAATACCCCCACTTCATTGGTGGGACCGAATCGGTTCTTGAAGGCCCGGATGATCCGATACCGCTGATTCCGGTCCCCCTCAAAGTAGAGGACGGTATCGACGATATGCTCCAAGGTCTTGGGTCCAGCGATCGCACCGACCTTGGTAACATGGCCGATGAGAACGGTAATGATCCCGGCCGCCTTGGTAAGTCTCATAATCCGATTACCACACTCCCGGACCTGACCAACACTCCCCGGGGCACCGGAGAAGTCGGGATCGAAGATGGTCTGGATCGAATCGATAATGAGAAACTCCGGACCGGTCCGTTCGATCCAGGTGGCGATCTGATCGAGGTTGGTTTCGGCAAGGACAGTGATCTTGGCCCTGATGTTGAGCCGATCCGCCCTCATCCTGATCTGCTCGGCCGACTCCTCACCGGTGACATAGAGGACCTTCTGATCCGGGGCAAGATGGGCAGCAACCTGGAGCATCAGGGTCGACTTTCCAATCCCGGGATCACCTCCGAGGAGGATGAGAGAACCACCAACCAGACCACCACCGAGCACCCGATCGAGTTCGCCAAAGCCGGTCTCAGTCCGTTTTAGCTTCACCGGTTCGATCCTGTCGAGCTCAATCGGGGGTGAGGTTGGCTCAGTCCCGCTCCTCTTCTCCGAGACCACCTCCTCGACAAAGCTCGACCAGGCATTGCAGCTGGGGCAGCGTCCCAGCCAGCGGATCGACTCATAACCGCAGTTCTGACAGACGAATCGCTTCTTCAAAATATCTTCACCGTGAAGTAACGATCGGGGTTCTTCTTGATGTCCTTGATCAATCCGCGCAGTTCCCGATTGGTCTTGAGCAGTTCCCGATATAGCTCATCGGAGTGGATCAGACGGCCGACCGTCCCTTTTCCACGCAGATCGGAGAGGATGCTGTCGATCTGAGCGGTAATGCGGTCGATATCATCGAATGAGGTATTGAGCTGATCGATTCCCCGTTTCAGTTCCCGACGGATGGTTCGATTGAGTGACTCAAAGCTCTCCTTGAGTGGCTGGAAGTCGAGGTCCTTGGTGAGATCCTCGAGCCGCTCCAGCATCGCCTCCAGACTGGGACTGGCAAGTCCGGGGATCGTATCTCCCGATGATAGGGGAGATCCGTCTCCAGGCACAATCTCGATATGGCGCTCTCCACCAAGATAGGAGAAGGCCCGGATCTTTGCCTTGGCCCCAGTGGTAAGGGTGACCTTGGGATCGATCCTCAATCGAACCAGGACAAACTCCGGCTTCAGCTCCAAAGCCTCAACCTGTCCGATCTCGATACCACGCATCGAGACCCTGGCCCCCGGCCTCAGACCCTCAACATCGGCGAAGGTGGCAAAGTAGGTGGTTCCGCTACCGAAGTGTTCTCCACTCCTGATCCAGTTGAGACCCAAAAGAAGGATGAGGATGACTATGGTGATGAAGAGTCCGACCAATGCATCCTTGGTTCTACTCATAATACCCGCGCGCCTCCTTCCTCGACCTCACTTCCCGGAGCTTACCACCCTTCAACATCATCACCCGATCCCCCACCCTAAAGGCAACATCGAGATCATGGGTGACGACGATCGAGGTGGCGCCGAGCTGATCCTTCAATCGGATAATCTCAGCAACGATCCGCTCACCGGTCGCCGGATCTAATCCCGCGGTAGGTTCATCATAGAAGAGATAGTCGGGATTGGTGACGATGGCCCGGGCTAAGGAGACAAGCTTCTTCATCCCACCGGACAGCTCACCGGGGAAGCGATCCCGGGCCGGGAGGAGCTTAAACTCCTCAAGGATCCGGGTCACTCGCTCCCTCACATCAGGAAATCCGCTCTCATAGAGCCTCAAGGCGACATTATCGAAGACGGTCATGGAATCAAACAAAGCTGAGGACTGGAAGACGAAGCCGATCCTCTTCCGGAGTCGATTCAGCTCACTTCGCCCCATCTTCAGGATCGACCGGTTATCATAGAAGACATCACCTTCATCCGGAGGGAGGAGCCGGACCATGATCTTGAGCAGGACCGTCTTGCCGATACCACTCGGTCCAAGGACTACAACCGAGGTTCCGGTCTCGACCTTCAAGTCGATCCCATTCAGGACCTGATTGCCATCGAAGGCCTTCTTTATCCCGAGGACCTCGATCATGCGTAGAAGATCGATGCGACCAGAAAGTCGAAGACGAGGATCATGATGGAAGAGTAGACCACCGCACTGGTTGCGGCCTGGGAGACCTCCTTGGCCCCACCTCTCACCCCAAGTCCAAAGAAGCATCCGAAGCTGGCCAGGATGATCCCGAAGAAGAAGCTCTTGGTGAGTCCACCGATCAGATCGAGGGGCTCAAAATAGGAGCGGATGCCATAGATGAAGGTGGCGATGGGAACACCAAGGATTGAGGAGGAGAGAATCAGGGCCGAGCCCAAGGAGACGACGATCGAGATGACGGTGAGGAGTGGAAGCGAGATGGCACCGCCGATGATCCGGGGTCGGGCCAGAAACCGGATCGGATCGATTGCCATCACCTCAAGGGCATCGATCTGCTCGGTTGTCCGCATCGCACCGATCTCAGCCGCGATCGATGAAGCCGCCCTTCCAGTAACGATCAGACCAACCAGAACTGGAGAGAGTTCCATCACCATGATCTTCTCTACTGAGGCACCGAGAAAGTAGCGCGGGATCTCTGGGGTGAGCTGATAGGCACCCTGGATTGCGGTAACGAAACCGGCAAAGGCGGAGATGACGAGAATGAGCGGGACCGAGATGATCCCGATATCGAGGATCTGATCAAAACTGAGGGAGATGGTCGAAGGGTTGTAAGGGGG
>QNBE01000051.1 GCA_003645615.1 Caldifarciminota bacterium | reverse complement strand
TCCATGAATGGGGTAACCTTGAGTCGATAAGGCCGGCTGAGGTGGAAGTAATAGATGAGGATAATATGGGAGAAGCCATCGAGATCCTTCAGTCCATCGACATATTCCGGGAAGATCTCAACATAACCCTCCACCCCCTCTCCCGCCTTGGGCTGGATCGGGGTTCCTTCTGGTTCCTTAAATGGGGTGTGGATTATCCCGATCGGCTTAAAGCTTATTTCTCCGGCGGTCATATTGCATCCGGCGGCATCGCTTCAGCCAGAGGATCTCATACTCCTCTGGTCCGACAATCCGGTCTTTGAGATCACCAATCGATCGTATCCCCTCCTCCTTACACCATTTAACGCAGATCTCATATGCCCCCCAGTCGAGATCGTCCTCATCCCAGTAGACCCTGACCTTTTTGAATCCAGCCAGGTATGCCACCAGCGCCCGGGTGTGCCCATCGGTGAAGATTATCTCCGAACCCAGCCTTTTCACCGGGAGTGGCTCCATGGTCTCAGGCTTTCTTGAGTGAAAATGTTCCTTTACATTCCTGAGCTTCTCAGCGCTGATATAAAGCTGACTCGGCTGAACCTCATCGATGTCTATCAAAAATACCTCAGGCATTATCCTTCAATCGGTCGATAAAATCCTCTCGCACCGGATAGAAGATATCGAGCATCACAAAAGGTTCATCGCCAAGGCAACGATCACTGTGAGGGACATTTGCCGGGATGCAATAAAAGTCACCTTTTTGAACGATCCGCTCTTCATCGCCGATCCTCAGGACGGCCCTGCCCGAGTAGACCATACCCACCTGTTCATGGGGATGGGAATGGGTTGGCACCTCATGACCGGGCATGGTTGTGGTCAAAACCATCATCATCTTTTCTCCAGAAAGGCCGGTCAGGATTTTGGTTTCAACCCCCTCCAGCTGTTTGATCTTTGGCATCTCTTCTGGATCAATGAAATACATAATCCCCTCTTGGTAGCTCTTTTCACTCATCGATCGGAAGCTAAAGAAAGTCGATCTTACTCCACTCTCCGAAAGATCATGGCGACGACGGTCTTGTCGTTGCCACCCATCGATGAGAGCATCCCATAGGGTCTGCGGGAGTCGATCTTCACCTGGAAATCGCCGGCCCTACCCAGGAGTTGATTGACAACATCCACCGCCTGACGGACTCCGGATGCCCCGGTGGGATGGCCGTAGCCGATGAGCCCGCCCGAGGTATTGGTCGGTATCTCACCATCCAGTCTGGTTTTGCCCTCCTTGACAAAGTCGGCCCCCTCACCGGGTCCAGCAAAACCGGCCGCCTCAATCGCCAAAAGACCGGCGATGGTGAAGCAGTCGTGAACCTCGAGCACACCCAGATCCGATGGACCGATCCCGGCCCGTTCATATGCACGCTGGGCAGCAATCTTGCAGGTGGTAAACTCGGTAAGATCAGGAGGTGGTTTGGTCAGATCATACTGGACCTGAGCATAGGAGACGACCTCCACCGCATCCTTTCTATCGACCCCGATCTTCTTCAATCCCTCCTCCGAGGCAAAGATCAGTGCTGCCCCACCATCGGAGACCTTGGAACAGTCGAAGACATTGATATGCTCGCAGAAGACCCTGGGGTTGGGTGGCGTCATCGCAGTGGCATAGAGATCGGGGTTTGTATTGTGATACTCCTGGGCCTTGGGGTTCTTTCGGGCATTCTCGATCATGTTCACATACCAGTGCGACATACCCTCCCGAATCCGCTCATGGCCATACTTCTCAAAGCAGGCACCAGCCCGTTGAGAGAACTGATCGGGGAAATAGTAGGCATGCCCTTTCTTCCGTTCGCCAGAGAACCAGTCCGCTGCTGCCAGGTAATCGGCCCCATAAACCGCTTTGACCGTATTCTGAACCTCAACACCGATGCAGAGCACAACATCGGCAACATCGGCCAGAATCGTCTTGATCGCAGTTACCAATGCGAGCCCACCGGAATCACAGGCTCCCTCCACCCTCATACATGGTTTATAAAGGAAGGTCTCGTGAACCATCGGGAAGAAACCACCGAGATTACCCTGCTTGCAGAACCGTTCGGCAACAAAATTGCCGATAATCCCCTCATCAATGTTTTCGGGATTATTTATCTGATTGATCGATCCGAGACCGGCCTCTTTGATGTAGTGTTCAATCCCTGGCCTCGGCTTTTTGGGGTGGAATTCCTTTCGACCCGTCCCCAGTGATACCGTATAGTAACCAGCACAGGCGAAGACTTTCTTTCTAAGAAAGGGCATGACTCCTCCTCTGTTTAAACATAATCATTAATTGGGCCATAGAGCCAGTAGAAGCCATTAGTAAGGACATCATTGACATCCTGGGCCGAATTGGCGACCCCATCGTCAACAAGTTTCTCTCCAATCTCTCTGGTCTTCTTCAGGAAACGAAGAGCAAGCTGGGCACCGAGGGTATCCATCTTCTTCAACGCCTCAAAATGTCTCCTCAACTGTTCTTCCTTCTTGGGACTGGTGAGAAGAGCCTTCCAAGGCATAAAGCCATCTGGCAATGGTCCAAGTTTCTGATCGATTTTCTTCTTCCAATCATCTTTAATGATAAAGTAATCCTTCCGTCGGAGACTAAAGATGCCCACTGGACGGTTCTTCTCGTATTTCAAAAATCCATCCTTCTGAGAGCCATCCGGATTCTGTCCCCCCTTGACATTAAGTTTCACCATCTTATTGATGAGACTACTCCGTAGCGACTTATCATCGAGATGGGTCCTCATTACTTTCAGAATACACTGGAAGATATCGATCCCGACATAGTCGATGAGCTGGAAGATACCCATCGGTCGTAAGAGGAAATCCTGGGTGATGCGATTCATGATATAAACTGCTCCAGGGAACCGGAACTGGGCCTTCAGCCGATCGACCTCGCTGATTGCAAAGAGCCCATCACGCATGAAGTGTCCATTACCAATAAATCCGGAAATGTCATTGGCCGGGACCAGTTTCTTCCGGAGCCTCTTACCGAGTTCGGCTCCGATCTCTTTGAGTTCAGAAACCGTCCGTTTCGAATGGATAACCTCTACCAGACGCTGGATGACTGGTGGGTTGTAGAAGTGGTAACCGATCAGCCGCCCTTCCAGCCCGGCCTGTTCATCAAGATAGCCGATCGGGATACTCGAGGTGTTGGTCAAAAAGAAGGTATCCGGGGAGCAGAGCTTTTTCATCTTCTTGAAAAGCTTGATCTTCACCCGCTCATCCTCAACAATCGCCTCAAAAACGAGATGGGCATCACGAACCGTATTGAGGTCGGTCGTGAAATTCACAAAGGATGTAGCATCAACCACGAAGGCATTGATGATCTCAGCATTCTCAATAAGATCCTTTCGATCCTGATAAAGGCTACGGAGCAGGACGATGGATTTTTCGGCCACGCGAGTCAATTGGGCCCGGAGATAGGCTCGGAGGCCATCCAGTCCACGTTCACTGATATCAATAAGGTTCAAACGATAGATGCGATCTCGATTCTCGGATTTCAACTTGAGCTTCGCCATCTCCTGGGCGAGGAGAACGGCAATACCACTACCCATCTTTCCTGCCGCACCAACAACTGCCACATTCTCGAGCCTCTCATCCAGGGTCATCCGCACCTCCTTTCCGCTAAATTATAGCCGTTCTTTATCCACCTTCAACATTTTGCAGTCGAAAGATCGTGTTATAGAAACCAGCTGGTCGCAATTCCTTGAACTCGCCCCTGCTGAATAAATACCTCCGGATATCCAGGCAGAGGTGACATTTCGAGATATAGCCATCTTCCTTGGCCATATATCCATAATCCTGACCCAGGCGATAAAGATCATCCATTTTCATAACCAAACTTTTGATCACTCTTCTCTCATTCAGGTCAATTGGACGACCGGAAAGGATATCCACCGCCTGACCCAAGGATATCCCGCCGCAGAAACCGGGAATATAATTTCCATAATTGTCGATGTGGATATGCCAGTCTCTGGTGATCTCCTTCCGACATGAGAGCCGCAGGAAGACATCGATTGGTTGCTTGGTAAAGAGAGAGTCAAGTTGATAAACCGCTCGTCCCATCGGGATCAGTTCCATATAGTTGAGAACCGACCCCGCCATCTTCAGGAAGTCTTGAAACGGCACTGTCTCATGGATATCCAGTGCCAGAAAAAGGTTGTGGAAAAATTCCTGGTAGATAATTGCATTCTCTCCGAAGATTTCTCGACCTACTATCACCGCCCTTTTCGTCCTCTCAAATGGAACCCGCTCCAGGATAAATGGATTGACGCTGAAGAGGATACCATCAAGTCCCGCCTGTCTCAATTCGATCAGTCGCCGTTTGACCAGCTCGACATCCGTGCACCAGGAACAGCTGGTCTCAACGAAAAGCGATGGAATCCCATACCTTTTTGCAATCTTGGTCAGGCGAAGTAACAGTTCAAAATTTAAGAATGGTTCTCCCCCGGTGAAATGTAGGCCGTAGTTGATGCCAATCTTTCTCTCACCAAACGGGGCCCCTTTGATCTTGCCTGAGAGCAAACCCAGGATCTCCTCAGCAAGATCGATCTCAATCCAGTCAGCTGGCCAGGAGGAACCACAGGCATACATGCAATGGCGGCAATTGCCATTGCAGTGATAGGTGAGAAAAAGGCCGGCGGAGATCGGCTCGGGAATGAGAAGTTCAGCTTGATCGGACATCGATTTGGGTCAGTTCCTCAATCCGATCCCGGTATTTGACATCAGGATTATTCCGATACAGCCGGCGATAGGCCCTCAGTGCTTTGATTCGATGTTTTCTGGCGCCGGTGATCTGAAAAATTTCGTAATACAGCACTGCCAGTTTATAGTCTCCTTTTGACCTTTCGAGCATCCGGGTCAACATGGTCAGAGCATGCTTCGGCGATAATCGTGCCTTAACTCTGGCCATTAGAACTTCTACTTCAAATGCGATATCTTGCCGGCCGCATCTGCAGGCGATGGGGAGAATCTGCCTTCTCAGATCCCCGATCTTCACCTTCTTACCAAGCCGGAAATCAAGTTCTACCCTACGATATAGAAAATCACAGAGGTGATAATCAATCTTTAAGCTTCGGGCGATCTGAATGGCACGATCATAGCATTTTCGCGCAAGACGGTAATCACCACCTCTCCTATAAAGATCGCCCAGGTAACTCAGCGCGATACAGACTATCTGTTGAATACCATATCTTTCGGCAATCTTAAGGCTCTGCTGATAGCATCGCTCTGCCTTCAGGAATTCTCCCATTGAGGCATAATCCATACCCATATTCCCCAGCGCCCGGCTTATCCCGGCCTGATCACCCAATTCTCGAGCAATTTCAAGCTGTTTTTGGTAATACTCAATCGCCTGCTCATACTTCCCAAGTTCCGAATGAAGAATACCCAGATTACCGGTAGCATGACTGATGACAAGTCTATCACCGAGCTCCATGGCAGTTTTCAGTTGTTGGCGATAGGAAGCCATCGCCTGATCGTATCTCTTCAGACCGCGGAAGACATTACCCATATTACCAACCGCGATGTTGAAAATCCGCCTGGCTCCTATTTTCTGGGCAAGCGTAAGAACTCTGCGATAGCACTTAAGGGCCTCTTCCTCCTCTCCTTTCAGGTGATGGAGTATCCCCATGTTACCGATGGTCTTGCAGATATTAACTCTATCACGCACCCTGGTGAAGATCTTCAGTGCCTGAGTGAGGCAAGCACGAGCAGAATCGAACTCAGAAAGTTGAATATAGATATCACCGAGATTACTCAGGCACTCACCCACTCCATGTAACTCTGATATCCTGGAGAAGACTGCCCGGGCATCCTCAGCCAATCTCAGCGCTTCTCGATAATTCCCTTTGGCACAAAGCAGCTTTGCCAGACGATTCTTACACTGTGCAACCGCCCTCATGTCACCCATCCGGGCGACAGCCCTCAAATTCCGGCGGAGCAACCTTTCGGCCTCCTTCCAGCGCCCGATGTGATGAAGCACCTCAACCATTCGTTTGTGGACCTCCACTCGCCCTTGACCGCTGACATACTTTAGTAGATTACGATAGTGTTTCAGCGCTTCATCATTCTTATATCTTTCTTTGGCATAATCACCGGCCTTAAAGAGAAACTCTCTGGCCTTATCGCGGATGCCAGCGCTTTCATAGTGATAGGCAATCTGACCATAGTGGGCTTCCATCTCATTTTGATAAAGATCCACCATCGTTTCGGCGGCCAGGAGATGCAATGCACGCAGTCTCTTCTTCAACTGCATACCATATACCGCATCACGGATCAGGGCATGTTTAAAGATATAGAAGAGCTCGGACAGGGGAGTCCAGATCCCTTCCTGTTCACCTCGCTTCACTTCATAATCAACCGGTTCACCTCTGAGCATACCGGAGAGGACTCGAATTGAAAACTCCCGGCCCAGGACCGAGGCGGTCTTAATCACATCCCTCAGTTTCTTTTCCAGCCTATCGATACGAGCGATGATGATCCTTGTGATCTTTCCCGGAATTTCGATCTCCCTACCGGTCAGTTCATAGACACCACCTTTCAACATTACCTTACCGCTTTCCTTGAGATAGAGGATGATCTGTTCAATATAAAATGGCACCCCCTCACTCTTTGTCCAGATCAGGTTAAATAGACGATCGGAGAGCTTACCACCCCAGCGATCCTCAGCCAGCTCCCTCACCGAGCTCTCATTCAGATTTCCCAGATGTATCCGATGTTCTGGGATGCCGGTCAACTGCAACTGGAAGCGAGTTCCATCATCTCTCATGCGGCAGGATGTTATGATGACAAACGGATAGTCTTCAACATTACGGGTCAGAACCCTCAAGAGCTCAACAGTATCGGAATCGACCCAGTGACCATCTTCAAGCTCGATTACAAGTGGATGTTGCAGACACTCAGCCTTGACAAGATTTTTGAAAGCATAGAGCAGGTTCTCATATCTACCTCGGGCATCAAGTCGTTCGTATAACGAATTCCGCCAGCGGAGATTGATTAATGCTCCCAGGATCGATCTGGTCCGGATAAGTTCCTTCTTAAGATCCGGATCCTTCACCCCCCTCAGGAGGCGATCAAATCTGATCTCAAATCGCTTCCGATTCGCCCGGTCAGAATCTTCCGCTTTCTGAGCAAAATAGTTTTTCAAAAAATAGACTACCGGATTGAGGCTCTCCCGTAGAATGCCATCGCAGGGAAGATAGAACCAGGTATACTTCTCTCTACTCAGGCTCATCTTCAACCGGCTCACCAGCCGGCTTTTCCCGATACCAGCCGGGCCATCAACATAGATCACCCCGGCAAACTTCCCTTTATCGATTGGGCTGATTAGCTTTCTGAGCTTCGAAAATTCCTGGTCACGTCCAACCATCTTGCCGGGGAAGAGCCGCTCTTTTATTGTCCCTCGCCCGATCATTCGAGAGATCGGCACCTTTTGGGAAAAGCCTTTGAGGCGATGTGCACCGGCTGATTCGAACCGGAATCCAATGCTGCGGGATGTCCGCACATCACAGTAGACTTCGCCCCATTTCGCCTTCAGGGCAAGTCGGGCTGAGAGATTGACCACATTGCCGATTGCGGTATATTCAGACCGGAGCCGGCTCCCGATGAAACCCGTATAAGCAAGTCCGGCGGCAAGACCAACTCTGATCTTCGGCTCCAGCCGTTTCAAACTGAGGGCGCACTCCAGTGCTCGCTCGTTAAGCCGCTCCTGACCAATCGGGGCACCAAAGAGGATGAGGATTATTCCTCCTTTATCGCCAAAATCGACCTTATTAAAATAACCGCCGAACTCATGGGCGATCTCAATCGCATTCCCAATAAATCGGCTTAACCGTCGAATCTGGCCAAATGATACAAACATCGAGACGATATCCCGGAATTCTCCAACATCTACGAGTTCGAGTATCGCCTCCGGGATGAAACGGCGGGTGAGATCGTCCGGGATCGGAGCCGGTGGAATATTAGTGGCCCGATCCGAACCACCTGGTTTCAGATCGGAACCAAAGGCAATCTCCCCTGGTCGGCAAGAGTGCTCGGCCCGGGCGGCACGATTGATCGCTGGGCCACGGAAGTAGAACGCCCATTGACTGGGGCTTGGAATGACTCTCCAGTTGACGAATCCCGCCGCAACTCCGACCCTGACTGCAAGCCGGACCCGACCGAAAGGGGTGGTAATCATCAATTTCGAAAGGATCGACCTGATCATTCGAGCCGCATGGGCAGCACCTCCGCCCCGATCGCCCGGGAAGAGAGCCGTGAAGGCATCACCAGCAAAGCTGGCAACAAAACCGCCAAGTTGGTTAATCGTCTGGATTGATGGTTCGTAGACACGATTTATGATATCAGTTACCATCTCGGCACCGACACGACCCAGTTCGGCAAAGCGTCCGGTCATGGCAGTAAAGCCAGCGATATCGACGAAGAGGGCGCCGGCATGGAATCGGCCAGATCGACGGGGATATTTGGTTGCAATGAACTGGGGGATGAGAATTCGATCAGTTACCGCCATGTGGCTTAGTTCCAAAGATCTTCGCTGCGGTTGTCTGATACACCTGGAGATCTTCTGCGCGGAAGAGAACAAAAACAACCTGCTCCAGTTGATCAAACTCCTTGATGTATTCCTTAACCGTTCTCAATGCAATCTCCGCCGCCTGATCGATTGGATAGCCGTAGGCGCCGGTCGAGATCGAGGGGAAGGCGATCGATCGGAGTTTGAGCTCAATCGCTCTCCTCAAGCAATTTCGATAGGCCTCGGCGAGAAGCTCCTCCTCACCCCGGTTACCTCCACGCCAGATCGGACCAACGGTATGAATCACATATCTCGCTTTGAGCCTTCCCCCTGAGGTGACGACCGCCTGGCCAGTGGGAAGGCCATCCGGATACTTTTCTTCCCTTATCCGTTTACACTCCTCAAGAATCTTCGGCCCACCCTTCCGGTGGATTGCACCATCAACCCCTCCACCACCCATTAGAGATGGGTTGGCGGCGTTTACGATGGCGTCGGTGTCTTGTTCAGTGATATCCCCCTGAGTAAGGATTAGCCTGGTTTGGTTGATTCGGAACTCCATCTTTCCCTCCAAAATAAAGGACGCCTTCCTCACCAATGTCAAGTTCTGTGACAACCCTTCCTGAGGCAGCTACTACCATCGCACCACCAAATGTCCCATCGTCATCCAGAGAATTAACCATAAAGGTTGGGACTCCAATCCCTTGGACCCTTTCCACATAAGCCCACTTCTCCTCTCTATGCCATCTCTTTTTATCGATCTTGCCGTCCTCAAAACTACGGGCAAAAGGGAAAAGCAACCAATCCGGTCTGAGGTTACTAACGGAATCGCACAGTTCGTCGGTGAAGAGATCGCCACAGATTAGAAAGGCGAAAGAACCAAAACCGGTGGTAACCTTACTCACGCCGTCTCCACTCCGATAGACCACGGGATCAGCATTATCACCATGCCATCCAGGTGAAATCCTCCGATATCGCAAGATAATCTCTCCGGCCGGATCGATCAAGATCGCAGTGTCAAAAAGATGGTCCTCTTCTCGCTCAAGCAATCCGATGCCGATATAAACTCCATATCTCCGGGCCAGGCATCCCAAAGTATAGGTGAATTCACCTGGAATTGGTTCACCAAGTGGAAGGTCATGGACAGGATCATCGTTATTGGCCAGACCGGTAAGTGCTGCCTCGGGAAAGAGAATAAGGTCCACATTTTTTCCCATAGCCTCAATCATCCTTATGATTCGATCCCGATTTCTCCAGCGATCACCAGTAATACGGAGGACACAAAGACCAACCTTCATAGATTCTTATGGTCGGAAGCTCTCAAGTGATGCGCAGATCTCATCCCAGAATTCGTAATAGTCCGAGCTCGGCGCAAGATAGCGGAAAACGAAGAGAGCATCTCCATCAATACGGAAGGCAAGGAGCTCGGTGTATTCGACGTCCTCAATCTCGCGAGTGGCCTCAAAACCCTGACACTCCCGATCGCCGATTTTGATCCTTCTGGGGGTTGAGACTGCAGTCCCTCGACTCTTCTTCTCAAAGTATCGATCAGCGGCAAAGGAGAAGTCGAACTCGGATTCGATCTCATAACCCGCATACCAGAAGGAGCCTTCCTTTCCCCGATCGATCCTACGGACATAGAAGGCAACACACCCATTGCCAGTCCATTTCCGATAATAGTCAACGACCCCGGTCTGGGGGACTGTTACTGCACCAAATCCACGGGGCGGAACAAAACTTCCCCCACCCAGGATCTTAACCAGGGTTCTCCTCTGGTAAGGACTGCTCACCTGCGGTGATGGAAAAATACTCTTCTCTTCTGTTTTCTTCCTCTCCTCGCAGGTAATTAACGATAGAGCAATAAGGATGATGAGGATAATTGTTCTATTCATAATCACCCCCTTTTTAGAAGAATCCAGATAATGGCAATACCAATTACGAAATAAATTAGTCGATAACCTCTGATGAAGCTCTTGACCGCCATCGCTCCAAAGTGGCCACGAAGGCATCTCCAAAAGAGAAATAAGTAGATTGGGTAAGTAAGAAGGAAAGGATAAATTAAACCCTCCGGAATAAGATGTCGATAGATCAGAGAGTGGAGATAAAACAATGCTAAACTATAGGATAGAAATCCAATCCAGGATATCGGTCCCTTCCCAAACCTGACCGCATTGGTTCTCACCCCCGCCCGGAGATCGGAGTCATAATCTCCGACCTCATGGAATGATATTCCAGTTATACCAAGGAGACCGAAAAAGATGCCGATAGTGGCTCCGGTCTTAATATCGTTACTGAAGATGAGCCAACCTAAGAGAAAGTCAGTTACCGAAACTGAAAAAAGGGCAAAGAAGGAGAAAAATGGTTTCCCCTTCCAGACGAGCCTTGGGTGGCAATAGAAAATCCCAAGAACAATATCGAAACCAACAATAAGAAGTAGCACTGGACGCAACATGGCAAATATGGTCACACAGATAACTGCAGCAACAATCGCCAGTTTTAACATCTCATCTCGACTGAGGGCACCAGAGATTATCGGCCGGTCCCCTTTTGAAGGATCATATCGATCGTAGTAGTAACCACCCCACTCATTTAAGGCATAGCCATGGACCCAGCAGAAGAAGAAACCGATTAGACCCAATATTGCTGAAGAAAAGTGCCCATAGTTAAGAGCGGGAATCGACAACAGTATCGCAATCAGAGGTGAACCTAATCGAACACCAATCTCAAACCAGCGGATCGCCTTAAGATAAGCAGAGAGCTTCCTAATCATATACACCGATGTCGACCGGATGAACCCGATCCGGATCATAGATGCGAAAATAAACCTTCTTTCTCACCTTAGGCTTTTCACCAGGTTTCAGGACTTTAAAGATACGGTAGTTTGGGTTTGTATAGACGAGCTCGAAGTGGTTGAGGGTGTTGGGAGAGAAGTGGAACTGAAAGCACAATGACTGTCTATTAAGATTGAGGTTGTGGGTGCGGAACCTCATCGATTCCTGGTTACGGGAGAGGAGCATATCAACCTGATAGATGAACCATCTTGCTCGATAACGGAGACAAAACCTATAGAAGCTTTCCTCATCTTGATAGATGAGATGTTCGAATTCTTTTATCTTTTCCGTCACGCCTTCCGCCTCAAATTTAGGATGGAGAAGAATCGGGCGATCGGCATAAGCAAGGATAGAAGGACCCAGCGGAAAAGAGGAAAGTATTGCATCATTACGGTTGGTATTGTATCTAAGGAATCTTATAAGATCGAGGAGATAGTTTCTGGGTGGGCTGATGACTCGGACTGGTTGCTGAAAGATAAGAAAGGCATTAATGACAATTGCCAAACCCACAAGATATGTGCCAGCCTTCTTCTTCAATAAGTCACCAAGACTGACCGCAAGAAACCAGACCAGGAATGCATCGAGGCGGATAAAGAGAAGATAGAGAGGTAGAAAAATACCTGTGAGAAAGGAGATAAGGGTAACCGAACCTCTGGATTTGATTCCCCAAAAAATCCCCAGTAATCCTAATGGCAACAGCATCCCCAAAGAGCGAACTACAGTTCCAAGATCGGGACCGATGAATGGGGAAACCCACATCACCAAGGTCTCCCAGGAATATCCGGTTGGATCAGAAGGGCGGCAACCAAAATTTCTGATCTTGTCGATGATCAACCCATAGACAAATCGATACTCGGGCACCAGGGAAATTACCATGTATCGCGTCAATAGAAATGCGAAAATAACCAGCAAAAAGAAGATAAGCCTCCGTTTCAGCAAGATACTGATAAGTAATGAGTAAGTGATCAGCATTGGCAGGGAGAATAAAAATCGTGCACTGCGTTGAGGGGGAAGAATAATACCGCTTAAGAAGGCAAATCCAGCTATGAAACAAACCGACCGGAAAGGGAATTCCTTTTTGGTCAGAAAACAGAGTGTAAAATAGAGGATGAAAAGTAAATAATAGAATTGGGTCATATGCCAGGCTGCCAGGGCGGCAAATAGGAATGCTCCAGAGATTAGAAACTTGTAGTCATCTTTTCGTTCGATCCCTTCAAGAAAAAAATAGAGGTGAAAGAAGATGAGTGGGAGGGCAAAATCCTGAAGTTCAAATCCCGGAGCGGTTACAGTAGTATATAGCGCCGGAGTGACTGCATAGAGCAGACTGCCGACCATGGCTTTGATGGGATCCTTGAGGATGGTCTTCAATATAAGGAAGATAGGAATAACCCCAAGCGAAGAGAACAGCGATATGAAGACAATGATATAAAGATGGAAAGGAACTGCTCTGGGGATGAGATAGCGGTAAAGGAGACCAGAGGCAAGTTCCATAAGAGGGGTGAGCCGTTCCCTTATCTTCAAGCCCTCCGGATACTGTGCCTTAAGGTCTACCACAGGTAATCCTCCATATTCTGCCACCAGTTTGGCATTCCGGTATTGAAGGGCTGATTCAGTCCAGAAGAGCGCTGTCTCTTCAGAGAGACTGGCATGAGTTACAACAAGAAAAATTTTGATGCTAACCACAAGCAGAAACATGAGCACAACCAGCCCTTTCATCTTATCATCCTTTCAAGGATACGATCAATCTCTACTACCGCCTCATAATTACCGATGGTGATGAAGATATCTCTTAATGCTCCATAGGCAACGGCAAACCCTGGGTTGAGCTGAATCGCTCGCTTAAGATATTTGATTGCATTTTTGTAGTTACCCTTTCTTTTGAAGGCGATACCGAGCTTGTAATAAGCGGAATAGGCCTCCGGGTCAATCTCAATTGCTCGGGTAAAATAATAGCAGGCACTATCCCACCGCTTCCGTTGAATGAAGATCTCACCGAGGTAGTAATAATTAGCAGCATATCCAGGCTCCAGAGTCAGAGCGTGCCTCAATCTTAACTCGGCATCCTCAAGCCTTCCCTTCCTGATTGCAATAAGGCCGCTATCGAGGAGATCATCGGCACGGTGATCATAGCTAAGTTCCACCGCCCCTTTATTGATGAAGCAGAGATTGGCAAGCAGGGCGACAATAATAAATAAACTACAGCCCCAAAAGAGATTTCTAAAGTTCATCAAGCACGGGGTGGCCCCGAAGGGGCCACCCCAGAAAGTAGTTAGTCGATTAAGACTACTTTCCTTACCGCTACATCACTTGTGGTGCTCAGTCGAAGGAGATAAACACCAGCCGGTAGTTCACTCTTCCAATGGAGCCGATGGAATCCAGCATCGACTTCGCCATCGATCAGTCTCGCCATCTCCCGCCCGACCGTATTGTAGACCGCCAGCGTCACCTTTCCTTTTTCTGGCAAGGCGAAGCTAATGTTAACAAGACCATGGGATGGGTTAGGAGAAGGTGGCTCAAAGGCGAATCGGAGCGGGATCCTATTCTCCCTTCCACTAACACCGGTCTGGACCACAATTGCGTATCCTTCATAAGGCCGGTAGTTGTGCTTGGTCACCGTTACCCACATCGTGTCATTGAGGATCTCGGGATCGATGTTGAAAGTGGCAACACCGGAACTGTTGGTGTATTTGACCTGATATTCCGGATCCTGCTTGCACATGACACAGACTCGGGCATCAGCAACCGGATCCTTGTTATCGCTCACCGTCACCGTAAAGACAGAAGGACCGAGTGGAACGCGATCCGGATGGGTAACATTGAGGGTGATCGGGAACTGGGTCCAGAGCTCCATCTGAGGATCACCATAGAGGGTATAGGTGTACATGCAGTGCCGGACATAGTTGTCGCCCACATAGGGAGCACACCGGTCGTTCAGCTCAGCAAGGGTATGTCCGATGTTGTAAACACCGTGGTTGGTCAACTCATCGTAGAACCAGATGCACTGCCACTCGGAACGTCCCTTACTGTCGATCGTCCCATAGCCGTATCTTGTGTTGCCGAGGAATGCGGCCGCACCACCATGCGTGTTGTTCATCATATGCTCGACATAGCAGTCCTGACTATAGTCGAGCTGACCGATGAGGCAGCAGATTGCAGTAACAATACCGGTGAGCGGCGGGGCATTGGTGAGATTATCGGCGTCGCTATTGGTATGATAGTAAGTCCCGCCCCATCGATTCCAGTTGCCGTGGGCGGAGATGTTGGTATAGCCGAAGCCGACATTGAAGGAGTCGCTGATCTCCTGAGTCGTCAGGGTTCTCTGCCAGTCATACCTTTTGGCATCATGCCAGGAGGGAGGATCATGGAGGGCGATCGTATCATTGACCGGACAGCCATAATTACTCCAGAGCACATAGGCCGGCATGAAGATCTTCTCATGGAAACCACTCGAGGGTGACTCCCGCTCATACTTCATCGTCTTGTTGATGTAGTTCTGGATCTCCGCCGAATTGTTCACCGAGAACCGACCAAGATAGGCCTCCGAATACCAGTCATCATCATAATCGGCATACCAGAAATCGGTGGGAATCCGATTATCATGGGAGGTGGACATGATCACCTTCTTCATCGGGAATACCCCCCAGTCACCAACACAGAGGAAATAATCGGTGCCATGATTCTGATTGTAATCCTGAATGAAGTTCCGCACCTTCACCGTATCATTGGCCCCAGGATAGTTGTTCC
>QNBE01000050.1 GCA_003645615.1 Caldifarciminota bacterium | reverse complement strand
TATTAAGGTGGAGGCATCCAAGTTCACCGAGGTCGGCTATGTGGGTCGTGATGTCGAATCGATGATCCGTGATCTGGTCGCCCTTTCGGTTAACACCATCAAACAGCGGCAGGCCGATGGGGTTGTTAACAGAGCCCGGGAACTGGCTGAGGAGAGGCTTCTCGACCTCCTCCTTCCCACCAAGGAGGCCAAACCAGAGACGAGACAGAAGCTCCAGGAGATGTTGAAAGCTGGGAAACTGAAGGATCGGATGGTGGAGATTGAGACCCAGCGCCAATTCTATCCATTTATCGAGGTCTTCACCCCAGCCGGGATGGAAGAGCTCTCCTTGGGCTTAGAAGAGATCTTCGGACGGAGAACGAGAAAGAGGAAGGTCCGGATCGACGAGGCGCTTGAGCTCCTCACCCAGCAAGAGACCCAGAAGCTGATCGATGTCGATGCAGCCGTTGCGGAAGGAAAGCGGCGGGCCGAGACCTCAGGAATAATCTTTATCGATGAGATCGATAAGATCGTTTCTACCGGGGATAAGGTTGGGCCCGATGTCTCAAGAGAGGGTGTCCAGCGCGACCTCCTCCCCATCGTGGAAGGGGGAAGTGTCATGACCAAATATGGTATCGTCCGGACCGATCACATCCTTTTTATTGCTGCCGGAGCATTCCATAACTGCCGCCCCTCCGATCTCATTCCCGAACTTCAGGGTCGCTTTCCGATTCGGGTTGAGCTGAAACCACTCACAGAAAAGGACTTCCGTAGGATTCTGGTTGAACCGGAGAATTCCCTCGTCAAGCAGTATCAGGCCCTCTTTTCCGCCGAGGGTGTCGAACTCGAATTTACCCCTCAGGCGATCGATGAGATCGCCCGTATCGCCTTCCAGGTCAATGAGCTGACCGAGGATATCGGAGCCCGACGACTCCAGACGGTAATGAGCAGCCTCTTAGAGGAGTATCTCTTCGAAATCCCGAAGGAGGGTATGAGTCGGGTGGTGATCGATGCCGAGTATGTGATCAAGAAGCTATCACCACTAATAAAAGATGTTGACATCTCCAGGTATATCCTATAAGGAGGTAGGATGGATCTGAAGTTGGCCGACCGGCTCTCACCCGAGACGGTCATCACCAATCTCAAGGCCAGGGAAAAGATGGGAGCGATCCGTGAGATCGCCGAGCACCTGGTCAAGAAGGGACTGATTTTGAATAATGAGGAGTTTTTAAGGGCAATCGATAACCGTGAAAACTTGGAGTCAACCGGGATCGGCGATGGTATCGCCATCCCCCATGCTAAGACCGATGCGGTCCGGGATCTGATCCTGACCCTGGCCATTTCAAAAGCGGGGGTCGATTTCGAGGCCGTTGATGGTAAACCATCCCATATCATCTTCATGATCGTATCCCCAGACTCCCACAAGGGTGAGTATATCCGGATCCTGGCGAGGCTTTCCAAGCTTGTCCGAAAGAAGGGTTTCAAGGATCGTCTCCTTGAAGCAAGATCCAAGGCGGAGATCATCGATGTTATAAGGGGATTAGAATGATCCGGACTATTGCGATAGGAAGATTGCGGCCGATCGAACTCCTCTTCATACCACTCCTATCCCTTCTCACGGTGGTTGGGGCCCAGCTCCGAATCCCCCTCCCCTTCACTCCGGTCCCGATTACCCTACAGGTCTTCTTTGTCCTCCTTGCTGGTGGCTTCCGTTTTGGATATCTCTCCCAGCTTCTCTACCTCGCCCTGGGCAGTAGCGGCCTCCCCTTCTTTGCTTTTGGAGGTGGTCTTGGTTATCTCCTCGGTCCGACCGGTGGCTACCTGCTCTCCTTTCCCACCTCCGCTTTCATCTCTCGCCGGTTTATCAACCAGGACATCCCGATCTATCTCGCCCTCTCTATCGGTCTCATCGTCATCCATCTCTTTGGAACCGCTTGGCTCGCTTTTACCCTATCACTCCCCTACCTCAAGGCCCTCCTTTTGGGCTCATTACCATTTCTACCCTATGATCTGATCAAACTCCTGGCAGCGGGAGCGATCATCCGCCGACTCCGATGATCCCCATCCTCATCTTCACCCTCAAGCTACTCATCCCGATGGATCTCAAACAGACCGATCATCTCAAGGCCTATGGGGTCGCCTATCGGGCGCTTAAGCATTCCATCCCAGTCGAATGGCTCATCAACTACCGGGGTGGTTCCTTCCTGACCGAATATGAGGAGGTGATTGTCAAAGACTGCCTCAACCAGGGGGTCTACTTCGAAAGGGTCTCCTCCTCAGAGGTGCTCCAGATCTATCAGACGATCAAAAGTGGGAATATGGAGTCGATCCTCCTGGAGAAGGCACCGAAGATTGCGGTCTACATCCCCCACCACTATGAGCCCTGGGATGATGCGGTCGCCCTTGCCCTCGATTATGCTGGCATCCCCTACGATCGGGTATGGGATCCAGAGGTTCTCAAAGGAAAGCTCTCCCAGTATGATTGGCTCCACCTCCACCATGAGGATTTCACCGGTCAGTTCGGCAAATTCTATGGCTCCTATCGGAATGAGGAGTGGTATCAGGAGGAGGTGAGGATTAATCAGGAGATGGCCCAGAGGTTTGGATTTCCATCGGTCCCGGCCCTCAAACTGGCGGTTGCCAAACGGATCAAGGAGTATATCGAACGGGGCGGTTTTGTCTTCTCGATGTGTTCGGCCTGCGATACCTATGAGATCGCCCTGGCAGCGGAAGGGACCGACATCTGGGAGAGTGTCTATGATGGTGATCCTCCGGATCCGGACTTTCCTGAGAAGCTCGACTACTCGAAATGTTTGGCCTTCACCGATTTCAAACTGATCACATCGCCGTATATCTATGAGCATTCCGATATCGATGTTACCAAGGAGGCGGATCGGAGGGGGGAGTTTGTCTTCTTCTCCCTCTTCGATTTTTCCGCCAAGTTCGATCCGGTTCCCACCATGCTGGTCCAGAATCATACCAGCTTGGTCCGGGAATTCCTTGGTCAGTGCACCGGCTTCCACAAAAGTCGGATCAAGAAGAGTGTTGTGATCCTGGGCGAGGTTGAGGGGACCGATGAGGTGAAATATCTCCATGGCAACTATGGCAAAGGGAGCTTCACCTATCTCGGTGGCCATGATCCAGAGGACTTCCGCCATTTCGTCCACGATCCCCCTACCGATCTGAGCCGTCATAAGAACTCACCCGGCTACCGGCTCATCCTCAACAATATCCTCTATCCGGCTGCCAGGAAGAAGAAGCTGAAGACATGAAATCGGACCTCCGATGTATCCCCTGCATCACCAATCAGGTGATGAGATCGGTTCTCAGCGCTGGAGGATCACTCGATCAGATTATTGCCGCGGGCGAGAAAGCGCTCCACCTCCTCCGTCATGCCGATCTCAACCTCCCTCCAAACGCCCTGACCACCCGCACCCTCCTTCCGATCCTAACCTCATTGAAGCTCAACGACCCCTACCAGCAACTGAAGGAGGAGGAGCTCAGGATCGGCCTACGCATCTATCCCAAGTTGAAGGAACTGGTGAGAGAGGCCGAGGATCGCCTCCGGATGGCGGGCCTGATCGCTGCCACCGGCAATATCATCGACATCGGGGCCCAGCAGTTCTATGATATTGAGAAATCAGTTGAAGAAATTGGCAAAAAGGGGTTTAAAATCGACAACTTTGATCTATTTAGAAAGAAGCTCGCCACACCTCAGCAGATCCTCTACATTCTCGACAATACCGGTGAGCTCTTCTTTGACCGGGTTCTGATCGAAGAGCTCTCCGGTCATGAGGTGATCGGGGTGGTCAAAGAACGTCCAATCCACAACGATGCCACTCTGAAGGAGGCGCGCAGAGCTGGAATCGATCGGCTCATTACTACCGGTGATGGTTCCCTCGGAATTGACTGGGAGAAGTCGGGTAGGGAGTTCCTGACCGCTTATGAATCGGCTGATATTGTAATCGGAAAGGGCCATGCCAATTTCGAGTCCCTGGTCGATGGCCGCCGTGATGCCTTCCTCATCTTAAAAGCGAAGTGTCCAGTGGTAGCTGAGAAGTTGGGGGTTGAGGTTGGGGATCTTGTATTTTATTATTATCAGCCATGATTATCCGTGGTAAAGTCCTGAGGCTCGGTGATGATATCGATACCGATCAGATCTATCCGGGCCGTTATCTTCCGCTCACCGATGAGAAGGAGATGGCCCGCCACGCCTTAGAAGGGGTAAGGGGTTGCGGTAAGATCACCGAGATTCTTGTGGCGGGTAGAAACTTCGGCTGTGGTTCCTCCCGTGAGCATGCCCCGATCGCCCTCAAAGGTGCCGGAGTCAGGTTAATAATCGCCAAGAGCTTTGGGCCGATCTTCTACCGGAACAGTATCAATATTGGCCTGCCGGTAGTTGTATTCGATCCCGTCGAGGAGATCGGCGATGGCGATGAATTGGAGGTCGATATCAAAATCGGGAGGTTGAGGAACCTCACCAAGAACTGGGAGGTAGGATTTTCACCCCTCTCCGGCCTGGAGCTCGATATCTTTACCGCCGGTGGGCTCCTCAACTATCTGAGACGATCAGGAACTTCTCAAAACCTCTCCCCCAGTTAATAAAATAGATCCCCGGTTTAAGCGGAAAGAGATCGATGGTGACCCTTCCTTTACCGTGAAGATGGAACCACCTCTCCCAGACCTTCCGACCGAGCCCATCGTAGATGGAGATTCGGACCTCTTCCTTAGGGGTGAAGGAATAGTCGCAGGTTATCTGATCGGTAACAAGATGGGATCGGAGAGAAAAATAGGAGACCGCTCCCAGCTGCTCCTCCACCCCGGTTGTGACCAAGGCATAGCCCTGATAGGGGATATAGTTATGGGGGGAGCCGGTCACATAGAGGGTTCCTGGTGAGGTCGGGTTTATCGAGAAGGTGACCTTTCCGGTCGCATCGGTCCAGTCGTACTCATAGACCTCGCTCCCCTTCCAGACGCAGACGAGGGCGCCCCTCAGGGGTTGGCCTCCGGTATCGGTGAGGGTGACGATAAAGTTCTGGGGTCCGGTCGGGATGAGATCCGGATGGTCACCCTGGCAGGGTTCTGGCCTTCCCCGCCAGACCTCAAGGGCGGGATCACCGAGCAGGAGATACATCTTATAATTGATCTGACCCTGAGGACCGGCCACCATCACCATATAGTAGTCAGCAAAGAGGATGATATGGCCCAGATCCCATAGAGGCAACTGGTAAGGGGTCCCATGGCTGGTCGAATCACCAAGGGCCCAAAAAAGGGCCCTGTCAAAGGCAAGGTTGGGTGTGGTGTAGGAGACATCGGAAGCGGCAAGTGAGGCAACCGCTCCACCGGGATACTTCTCAAGCCACACCTCACCGAGACAGTCCTCATGGCTAATCCGTCCGCAACTGGCGGCGATATTGAAGACGATCGGGGTCCGATCGCCATTATTGAGATTGCTGATCTCGGTGGTGGTCCAGTTCTCTCCGGATAGATTCCATAAGGGCCAGCTCGTCTGAGACCCCCGGCCGATATAGTTGACCAGATTCCTCCCCTCATCAATCGCCCGGGTGACATCGGAATTACCAACTCCGGGATAACCACCGAAGAGGGTGTCCATGGTATACCGGTAAAAAGGATACGGATAGTTATAGATCCCCCTTTTACAGTCCATCGAAGAGGTGGCACGATCGGAGATCAGAACCGCCTTACCAAGCCAGTCACCCGGCTCGGGATCCTGCTCATACTTGAGGATCTTCTCCACCTGATTGGCCAGATCGGTATTGCTATCGCAGGAGAGCCGGCCGATGCTGCACTCCGCCCGATAGTTGAGGTCGAAATCGACGAACCAGATATCGGAACAGCTCACCCCCCAGCCGGTGTAGGTGGGCATCCGGTCGACATCGCCAACCAGAAGGACCCACCTCAGCTTTGGCGGGGTGTGGTTGTTATACTCCTGCTGGATCGAATCCTTGATCTCACTGGCGGTAAAGGTGGATTTGACAATCACCCTCGTCTCAAGGCCCTGGCGGTGGTGCCAGTCGATAAGAGGCCTCACCCCATCAAGATATTGGGTGGGGACGAAGGCCAAGTATCTCACCCCCTGCTCACCACCGACAATAGATAGGATCGAAAGCAATACCAACATCGCCCTCATCATAGCTCTTTTTTTATTATATGCGAATCTTCACCCCGGTCAACTCACCGTTCGAACTCGTGGAGGTCTCATCCTCCATTGGTAAAGTTCCTCTATCAAGTCGGTCATCCGGAGAGGAGGATGATTGCGACCGTGGCAAAGATAATCCCGAGGATCTTCCTCATCGTCACTGGTTCTTTAAGGAAGATAAAGGCGAGGATTGCGGCAACGACAATATACTGGGCCGAGATCGGAACAACAACACTCGCCTTCCCGGACTCCATGGCTAAGTAGAAGAAGAGGGTCCCGACCCCTCCCAGGATCCCAGTAATGATATAGAGGGGGAGGTTGGGAAGAGATCCGGGCAGACCGGTTGCGATGAGAACGGCACCGGTAAAGGCGATCGAACTGATGCTGACGATGAGATAGCCCTGGAGGCCGCCGAGGTCAACCGCAACGATCTTGGAGAGGTAGCCCCAGAACCCCCAGACCAGAACCGCTGAGAGGGCAAATAGGAGCCACAAGTTACCTCCTTTGGGGGCGCCTTTGGCGCCCCCACCCAGTGCACTGCAGATGTCCAGGACTTCATCCCGGTCTAAGTGCCATCCCATCTCCTATGGTTTGAAGACATACCAGACATCGAGGCCGGGCATGAAGGTATAGAGCTTACCACCCTTATTTAATGATGGGGTTGGTATCGGCAATTTTACCTTGGGTCGGATTGAGAGCCCCTTGATCGGCTTCCAGACGAGACCGGGGATGACCTCAAACCGTTGTTTCTCAGAATGGGTAACCTCATTTCCGGCCGAGTCCTTCTTGGCGAAGAGGTATTTTCCGGTGAGATTGAGGAAGGGCATGACCCCGGGAGCAGCATGGTAGTCGATCTTTCCAATCCCGATTACGAGATCGCCGAGATCGACATCAGCATCGGTCTTACCATTATACCAGTAGCCACCTTTGAGATGGAATTTGAAGTTGGAGAACTTCTTGGTCATGAGGAGGAAGCCGCCGCCAAAATCGATGGTGCCATCCCCCAGTGGTGGAGAGGCATCCTTGTCACCGGTGGGGAATCTCGCCGCGGCAACCAGGGTAAAGAAGATGGGCATCCCCTTACTAGCTGGAAGCGCCATGAACCGGATCTTGGGGAAGAGGTCGCCAATACCTGATGAGCTGAGGGATGACCCCTGGACCTCATAGTCCTTCATCAGGACCGGGAGATGGACGAGGAGTTCCAGATTGTCGAGAATACCGTAGCCGACCATCAGATTGGCACCATATTCGAGATAGGTATCGGTGAGGTCCTTCCACTCATCATTGGTCCAGTCGTAGGCCTGACTCAGATCCTTATAGTAGATGCCGACCATCCCGATCAGGGAGCCCTGCTTCATCGTCCTGGCGCCCCGCCAGAGGAGCTGAGCAGAGAGCGGTAATGAAGCAAGGAGGATCAGGGTAAGCAGTTTTCTCACTGGTCACCTCCTTTTTTATAGAAAAGCCGGCAATAGCAATGGCCATCCCTTGCCACCTCCTGATCAAGATCCGGGCAGGGGCAGAGCGGATCCTTCTCCGGATCCAAGGGATGGTGCTGCTTGCAGGGGCAGTAGTACTTACCAAATTCCTTGAAGTTTTTGGTCATCAGCCCCACAACCTTGTTGACCCTTTCCTTATCCGGATTGAAGATATAACCCTTCTCCCGAGCAATCTTTTCCAGCCTTCTGAGGTTTTCAAGATAGGCATCATCCTCTTCAAACATC
This sequence comes from Caldifarciminota bacterium, assembly GCA_003645615.1. Classification (GTDB taxonomy): domain Bacteria; phylum Hydrothermota; class Tepidihabitantia; order B36-G15; family B36-G15; genus B36-G15. The sequence goes on along the minus strand of QNBE01000050.1, from coordinate 7,651 downwards.
CTACCCCCTTTCGATCAGGATCTTTTCCAAGATCTCCCGGATCCGGATATGGAGATCGATAAACTCCCTCGATCTACGATTCCGTGGTCTTGGGAGCGAGACGACGATCTCCTCCTCAATCCGGCCGGGACGGTCCCTCATCACCAGGATTCGGCTGGCGAGAAAGATCGCCTCATCGATATTATGGGTGACAAAGATTATCGTCTTCCGCTCCTTTTCCCAGATGGCGAGGAGCTCCTCCTGGAGCCGATGGCGTGTCCTCTCATCGAGGGCCCCGAATGGTTCGTCTAAGAGAAGGACCGGAGAGCCATAGGCGAGTGCACGGGCGATGGCCACCCGCTGCTGCATACCGCCGGATAGCTCATAGGGATAGGCCCGTTCAAAGCCATCAAGACCGACCAGACTGATCAGCTCCTTGGCCCGCTGGTAGCGCTTGGACTTCTCCACACCCTTCACCTCAAGACTGAAACCGATATTGTCGATGACATTACGCCAGGGAAAGAGGGAATACTGCTGGAAGACGAGGGTCGCCTCTTTATTGATATCGGAGACGACCTTCTCCCGGATTGTAATCTTCCCCTGGGTAGGCAGTTCCAGTCCCGCGATGAGTCTGAGCAGGGTTGTCTTGCCACAGCCGGTCGGGCCAACGATGCAGAGAAACTCACCTTCACGACATTCAAAATTGAGATTCTCCAGGGCGACAACCGGACCGAAGACCTTCCTCACCTTCTCAACCTTTAAGAATGCCATCACCGCTCCATCGCCTGCCACTTTGATGTTCGATCTGAGATCACCTTCACACCATAGCTGAGCAGGGCACCAACCGCACCGATCAGGATCATACTGGCGATCAGGATATCCATCTCGGCCAACTCGTAGGAGAACATGATCAGATAGCCGATCCCGGCATCGCTCCCGGGTAGCATCTCAGCCGCAATGATCACCATCCAGGAGATACCGAGGCCAACCCTGATCCCGGTCAGGATTGCGGGTCCGGCCGAAGGGAGGATCACCTTGGAGAAGAGTTGTCTGGGAGTAGCACCAAGCAGCAGTGCGGATTCGATGAAGATGTTTCGGACCGAGCTGACACCGTGGATGGTGTTGAGGAAGATCGGAAAGAACCCACCGTAGAAGATGACAAAGAGCATCCCGAGCTGGATCTGACCGAAGATGGTGGTTGTGTAGTGGGCACCGAAGATATCGGCGATGGTGTAGGTCTTGAAGATCGCCATGGCGAATGGGATCCAGGCGATCGGGCAGAGCGGTCTTAAGACCTCGATTATCGGCGTGAAGATCCGGTGGAAGAGGAGGAAGCGGCCGACGAGAAGACCCAAGGGGATACCGATTATTGCGGCAATGGCAAAACCGATCAGGACCCTGACCGCACTGGTGAGGATATGATGGACGAAGCTGCCGGTATCGAGAAGATCGGTAAAGGGGTGGATGAGCCGATCGACAACCGCTTCGACCCTGGGCAGTAGTGCGGGATTGTCGACCTTGATGGCAAAGTATTCCCAGATCGAGAGGATGAGAAGGGGTAGAATCAGCCCCAAAAGGATCGTTTTCATCAATACCAGGTCTTCAGCAGCCCTTTCTCCTTTAACTCCTGGGCGGCCTGCTTCAGGGCGCTGAAGTCGTAGAGGATCGCCTCAACCTCTTCGCCTTTCTTTCCCTTCAGCTTACCCTTCAGCTTACCCAGTCGGTTCATCTCATCGATCCAGACCTGCATCGAGTTCTTCCACTTCTCAGTCGGGTTGGTGGTGAATCCAGAAGTTGGTAGGGACTTCCGTTCGACCTCCAGCGAGGTCCCGATCCACTTTGAGGCATCCTGAGCATGCATCTCCGGATCCTCATTGGCATATTGCGTAGCAAGGATGATCAGCTTCAGGAATTCCTTGATGATCTCCTTCTTATTCTTCATCGCCTCATCGGTCGCCGCAATGCAACAGCAGGGATGATCCTTCCAGATGCCCGGAGGAAGCTCATTCAGATCAGCAACAATCTTGCCAACGCCCTTGCTTTCTGCAATCGCACACCAGGGATTGTTCGAGACATAGCCATCGATAATCTTGTTCTGGAGGCCGGGAACGAGATTCTTCTCACCCTTGAGCAGGATCATCAGGACATCTTTGGTCTGGTCCGATTTGTCGCTGGTATAGGTGAGACCCTCCTCTTCCAAGGCACGCTCGAAGATCAGTTTGGCGACGGCAACCGGATTCTTGAATCCGATCCGGATCGGCCTCTTCTCTTTCCTCACCCAGGCGACAAACTCCTCCCAGGAGCTGATCGGGTTGTCGGGCTGGAGGACCAGCATATCGCCTTTGGTATGGAGCGGAGAGATGATCTTCATCGGTGAGCCCTTATCGGTGAAGAAGGCGACGGCAGCAACACCACCAAAACCGACTTCAAAATGGCCCTGGGCCATCATCGTCGGCATCTTTGAGCCACCGCCGCAGAGCATCAGTTCGACATCGGCGATCTTCTGACCATCTTTGATCAGCTCATAATGCTTCTTTGGTGTAACCTCCTTAAGATAGGTTCCACAGTCGGCCTTGGTCCTCTCCCATTCCAAGCAGGCAACATAGAGTGCCGACTGGTGATCATGGCCGACATAGCCAACCTTGAGGACCGGAACATCACCGATAGCACCGGTGATGGCGATAAGTAATAAGATAAGATACCTCATGTTACCCCCTAAAGCTTTATGAACTTAGTAAGCTGATAATCTTTTCCAGATCTGATCCGGCAGAAATAGATACCGCTGGGAAGGGAGCGGAGCGATATCTCCGCATCTCCGCCAGCAATGTTGAGTCTCTTCTGAATCCTGCCCAGGCCATCAACTATTGTGACCTCAATCCGGGATTGACCGGATCTTATGACCAGCTGATCATGAAGTATGGTTGAGATCAATCCAACCTCAACTGCGCTCTCTTTATTCTCATCAACCCCAAGATTAACTAGATCCTCTTCCGCAGCCTGGAGGATCTCCCGAGCGGTCCCTATGCTCTGTACAAATACCGTAAGATAACATTTATCCCTGAGCCATGAGGAGGGGATTGAGAAGCTCTGGCTGATCTCTTTGGTTTCATTCGGTGCAATAGTGACTGAGGTGCCATTATAGTTCGGCAGCATCTTCCTTTCAATCCAGTGGAGTGAATCCTCTCCTTGCCAGTAGTATGGGGTATCCCTCTGAACGATCACAAAGTGGCACATGCCGGTTATCGTCGTATCCATGATATTCTTGATCCGTGCGGTTGCCCAACCTTCACCAGTCTGGGGATTGTAGTCTCCAACAATGGTAATCTCAACAAAGGGCTGCCTCCTTTTTCTTCCATTGAACCACTGCCGATACTGGTTATAGGTGCTCGGGCTACCCCCTACTACCGAGCCGACGCCGTCCCACCAACAGGTTGGATACCCACCAAGATGGTAAAAGCTGGCTCTTCCCGAGGCATCTACATTATAAAAGGGATCCGAACCGGAGGAATGATAGGCAATGATCGTGAGAGAATCACCGACCTCACTCTTCAATCTCACCAAGGCCCGGGCAGCATAAGGACAGTAGCCGCACCAGGTGGCGGTGAAGAGTTCTGCCACCACTACCCTTTGAGCGGCAGTGAGGCTTATGGTGAAAAGCAATATAAGAGGGAGGTAATACATAATACCTCCTTTCGAGGTTATTAACCCCGTTACTACCTTTTGATCTCTCTCGTTTCTATCCGAGGACCGAACCGGTCCTCGTAATCCCCCCCTCACCACTTCCCCCCCGAGCAGTATGGGATCAGAGGTCTTCCGCTCAGGGTCATGGGAGGACCTTTATCCTTCCCGGATGATCCGAGGTGATCCGCCCAATCACCGGTGCCTCACCCTGATAGTTCTTCCGAAAGATCTCAAGCCGATCAGGTGGTAAGACGATCGCAAGACCGCCAGAGGTCTCCGAGGAGAAGATGAGCTTGGCCAGGACCGGATCGACCTTTCCGATATCAACCCGATCCTTAAAGGATCCGAGATTCATTGCGATCCCGGGTTCTTCGATGCCGGATTTGATCACCTCAATCGCTCCGGAATGGATTGGAAGTTTGGAGACCTCGAGCTCGATCCCGATCTTAGAGGCCTCGGCCAGTTCGACCAGATGGCCGACCAGACCATAACCGGTGATGTCGGTGGCGGCATGGGCACCGGCCCGCTGCATCGCCTCCGATGCCTCACGGTTAAGCTGGACCATCGACTTTATCACCGGCTCTAACTTCTTCTCATCGGCTTTACCTACCAGCTTGGTCTGGACCAGGGTCCCTTTTCCAATCGGCTTGGTCAGGAGGAGGAGATCACCTGGTTGGGCTCCAGCATTGGAGATGATTCTTTTAGGATTGATATAGCCGACGACCGAAAGACCATACTTTATCTCCGGAGTCGCAAAGGTGTGGCCACCGATAATACGAACGCCCGCCTCTTCCGCCTTATCCTGCCCTCCTTTCAGGATCAGACCCAGAACCTCGGGATCGCCATTGCCGGGAAAGCCGATAACATTCAAGGCCAGCTTGGGACTCCCACCCATGGCATAGATATCAGAGATCGAATTGGCAACCGCAATCTGTCCATAGGTATAGGGGTCCTCAACGACCGGGGTCAATAGATCGACGGTATAGACCAAGGCAAGATCCTCGTTCACCCGATAGACACCCGCATCATCGGCGGTATTGATACCAACCAGGAGTTTCTCATCCTGGACCTCTGGCAGGATGGAAAGTGCCTGCACCAACTGTGCAGATGAGAGCTTCGATGCTCAACCAGGGCATGTGATCGTCTCGAGGATATTCATCCGTTCCTTAAGGGCGGATGGGGAGAAGAACAATCGACAGTGGCAGTGGCCATCCCTTTTCACCTCTTCGTCCATCTCCGGACAGGGGCAGATCGGATCATTCTCGGGATCTAAGGGATGGCTCTGCTTGCAGGGACAGTAATATTTGCCATATTTTAGATAGTTATTGGTCATCAATCTGATTACCTGATCGACCCAATCGCTATTGGCATTGAATACATACTCCTTTTTCCTTGCGATATTCTCTAAGCGGGATCGGTTCTTAAGATAATCATCCATGCCAGATCGACCGACCTGGAGGTCAGACTTCATGGCCGCCTCCAGGCGATGGATTTGACCTTGGGCATGATTGATTTTATTCATCTCGGTTATCCTGTCAACCTTGGACTTGACCCAAGGAGAGTGCGAATTATTATATTCTGATGATCTCCCAGGTTGTCAAACGGGATGGGGAAATCGTCCCCTTCCAGAGTGAGAAGATTAACCACGCCATCGCGAGGGCACTCCTCGCCTCCGGTCGAAAAAAGGAGGAGGCCGATCAGCTTACTGCTGAGGTTGTTGCCGAGCTGGAGAAGAGATTCACCGAGGAGATCCCCACCGTGGAGCAGATCCAGGATACGATCGAAAGGGTCCTGATGCGGGCGGGCCTTTTCGATGTGGCCAAGAAGTTCATCCTCTATCGGGAGAAGCGGCGGGGGGTGAGGATCGCCAAGGCGGCCATCGTCGGAGTCAAGGATGAGCTGAAGCTCTCGGTTAATGCCTTAAGGGTCCTTGAACGGCGCTATCTGCTTAAGGATGAGAATGGCCTCATCAGAGAGACACCGGCGGAGATGTTTCGCCGGGTTGCCCATGATATTGCTCAGGCCGAGGCCAACTATGGCTCCGATCCTGCCCATTATGAGGAGAGGTTCTATCGCCTCCTCAGCTCCCTCGACTTCCTCCCCAACTCGCCAACCCTGATGAATGCGGGGACACCGCTCCAGCAGTTGGCGGCCTGTTTTGTCCTGCCGGTGGAGGATTCGATGGCCGGGATCTTCGAGACCCTGAAGAATACCGCCCTCATCCATCAGACCGGTGGGGGGACCGGTTTCTCCTTCTCCCGGCTTCGACCCAAGGACGATGTGGTCCATTCTACCGGTGGCATCGCCTCCGGACCAGTCTCATTTATGAAGGTCTTCGATGTCGCCACCGAGGTGATCAAGCAGGGAGGGAGGCGGCGGGGGGCCAATATGGGTATACTGAGGGTGGACCACCCCGATATCTTCGAATTTGTCACGGCCAAGCGTCGAGAAGGGGTGCTTTCCAACTTCAACCTCTCCGTGGCGGTTACCGACGAATTTATGGAGGCGGTGAAGCGTGATGATCGGTTTCCCCTCATCAACCCCAGGACGAAGCAGAAATCGCTTGAGGTGAGCGCAAGGGAGCTCTTCCATATCATTGCCACCAGTGCCTGGGAGGGTGGCGATCCTGGCCTGGTCTTCATCGATCGGATCAATGAGGCCAATCCCATCCCGGAACTGGGTGAGATTGAGGCGACCAACCCCTGTGGTGAACAGCCGCTTTTACCCTATGAGGCCTGCAATCTCGGCTCAATAAATCTGAGCCACTTCTATCAAGATGGGGGGATCGATTTCGATCGACTCCGGGAGACCGTAACCCTTGCAATCCGGTTTCTCGACGATGTGATCGACCGGAGCCGTTTCCCGCTGGATCGGATCACCCGGATGGTTCGGGGGAACCGGAAGATCGGCCTCGGGGTGATGGGGTTTGCCGATCTCCTCCTGAAACTCAAAATCCCCTATGATAGTGAAGAGGCGCTCAAGGTTGCCGAGGAGGTGATCTCTTTCATCTCCGGGGTTGCCCATGATGCATCCCGGAAGCTTGCTCAGGAAAGAGGCCCATTCCCCAACTTTGATCGCAGTATCTTCAAGAAGAGAGGGGAACCGCCTCTCCGCAATGCCACCCTCCTCACCATCGCACCGACCGGAACGATCTCTATCATTGCCGGTTGTTCCCAGGGGATCGAGCCGATCTATGCCCTGGTCTACACCCGGACCGCATTCGGCGATACCGAGCTATTGGAGATAAATCCAATCTTTGCTGAAAGGCTGCGTCAGCTCGGCCTCTACTCTGATCGACTGATCAGCCGGGTTGCCCGGGCCGGGGGGATCAGGGATCTGACCGACCTCCCCGAAGAGCTGAGAAGGGTATTCGTCTCCGCTCTTGAGATCGGTCCGGAATTCCATCTCAAGATCCAGGCCGCATTTCAGGCCCATGTTGACAATGCGGTCTCCAAGACCATCAACCTCCCGCCGAGTGCCACCATTGCCGAGGTCGAGAGGATCTTTATGCTTGCCTATGAGCTAAAGCTTAAAGGGATCACCATCTACCGGCAGGGGAGCCGTCCCGGTCAGATCCTCAAGACCGGGGATGAGCTCTGCCCGGAGTGCTTTTGATGAGGCGACTAATAATCACCATCCTCCTCTTCTCACCCGGTTGCTTCTTCCACGGACTCTTCACCACTGCCGAGATAAGGGAGGGAGCGGAAATGTTTGGGCTGGGATGGCGCACTTCGATCTATCAACCCGATATCCAGCTTTACTACCTCTCCTATCGCAAAGGGATAAGGAAAGATGCTGAACTTGGCTTTGAGCTGGCACTCCCTGCCCCTCTCCTCCAATTTGATCTCAAACATCAACTTCACCCATCAATTGCACTCGACTTCCCAATCACCTTCATTCTGATTGACCCTCCTTATCTTCTGATGTTCCCCATCGTTGGGATACGGCCGATTGTGAGTAAAAATCTGGGTATGGTTACTCTCTATTCCGG
>QNBE01000049.1 GCA_003645615.1 Caldifarciminota bacterium | reverse complement strand
TGCGGGAGAGTGATTTTTTAAACTGTGATGGGATCATCGCCGGTTCTCCGGTCTACTTCGGCACGATGGCCGCCGAGCTGAAGGAGGTGTTTGATAGGTTTGTCGGGCTGAGGCCAAGGATGGAAGGGAAGATCGGCGCTGCCTTTGCCACATCAGCCGATCCGTCGGGCGGAAAGGAGACGACGATCCTTTCAATCCTCGAGGCGATGCTCATCTACGGGATGATCGTCTGCGGCGACCCCCTCTCCGCAACCGGCCATTATGGGGTCTCTTGCTGTGGCCCTCCGGATAAGACCACCCGCTCGAATGCGAAGAAACTCGGTCGGAGGGTGGCAGAACTGGTTATTGCGTTAAGGAAGCGGGCTTACACTTAAGTATTGACGAATCTTAATGGTAGGTTAGAATGTTATAATGTTTAGTCGATGAGTCCACCCTTACACTCAGTTCGGGTGTTTTGGATCTACTAAGGAGGGATGATGAGATATCTGATGGTTTTGGTTCCCTTTATACCGATCTTTGCTGCCTGGGAGCCAATTGGTCCCTATGGCGGTTATGTGCGGGCGATGGCGGTTGCCCCTTCTAATGAGAAGATCGTCTATGGAGCGACTTACTCCTATCCAGCAAGTGTGGTCAGATCGACCGATGGTGGCATCACCTGGGAGAAGGTGGGAACCATCTCTTTTTATGTCCGCTCGATGGCGGTTGATCCAAATAATCCCGATATTGTCTATGCGGGTAGTTATCGTAAGGTCTATAAATCCACCAATGGTGGCCGGACCTGGTCCAGCTATTCAGTCGGGAGCTCCTACATCTACGATCTCGAAGTCCATCCCGATTCACCCTCGACCGTCTTCGCAGTCGGTCAGCACATCTATAATTCTAAGTATGTGATGGGTTTCTTCAAGAGCACCAATGGTGGGGTGAGCTGGGTGAGTGTTGCCCTCACCACCAACTCGGGAGTGTCTCGTGCCCTCGCGATCGATCCATCAGATCCCGATATCATCTATGTCGGTGGCTACACAACCCAAGCGAAGATTTTTAAATCGACCGATGGCGGTGCCCATTTCGTCGATGTCTCAAATGGGCTGAGCAGCAGCGTTTATGCCCTGGCGGTGAATCCATCTAACTCCAATATCGTCTACGCCGGGACCTATTCCGGAGGCATCTATCGGACGACCGATGGTGGGAGTTCCTGGAGTAAGGTCTCCAGTTATTCCTATATCTACTCCTTGGCAACGACGGAGGCCAATAGTAATGTTGTCTATGCCGGTGGCAGCGGTGTGGTCTATAAGTCGACCAACAGTGGGAGCTCCTGGTTTGAGACCGGGGCCGGTATTGAAGGGAAGAGCATCTATGGTCTTGCAGTGGCAAAGAGTTCCGCCTCGGTAGTCCTTGCCGGCAATAATGTTGGATTCTTCCGGACGACCAATGGGGGTAATGGTTGGGAGTTCTCCTGCAACGGGATGAATATCGCAAACCTCTTATGTTTCTCCTTAGCCCCAGCCGACCCAAAGATTATCTACTCTTCCTGCGAGGATATGGGGATATATAAATCTACCGATAGCGGTTTGAGCTGGAAACAGCTTCCCACTCCGCTCTCCTGCGGCGACATCTGCGGTTTTGCCATCCATAATACCAATCCCAATATTGTTCTTGCCTTGGAAGGATCGGGTTGAGGGGCAGCCGAGCTCTATAAGAGCACCGACGGCGGGTCCGTCTGGAACAAGATTGATAGCTACTTCACCGATGGTGGCACCCTTACCTCCGATCCCAATAACGACGAGATCTTCTGGACCGGTGGAGAACATTATTACAACGGTGCCTATGTGATGACGGTGGCCAAGACGACCAATGGTGGGACATCCTGGTCGAGATACCATCTCACCACCACTTCTGGCTTCTGCTACGCCCTTGCGGTCGATCCCACCACCTCCAGCATCGTCTATGCTGGTGGTCAGGGGGGTCTCTACAAGACGACCAGTGGTGGGAGTTCCTGGTCGAAGATTACCGGATCGATCTCGGGGACGGTCTATGATATTGCGATCGATCCTGGCAATCACGATCTGGTCTATGTTGCGGCCGGTGGTGGGGTTTATAAGTCGACCGATGGTGGGAGTAGCTGGAACAATCTTGGTCTTTCCTCGGCCACTGCGGTGGTAATTGATCCGAATGATCCTGAGGTGATTTATGCGGGCACGAGCAGCGGTGTTTACAAGAGCACCTCAGGTGGTGGTAACTGGGTCCAGATGAATGAGGGTCTTACGGAGAAGGATGTCACTGCCTTAGATATTGATCCGGGTGATTATCTCTTCTGTGGCACCGATGGGGCATCGATGTTCCGGTGGTCCCTGAGTGGACCGGAGGTATCATCTCGGGGCTCATCCTGGGTTACCTTCCGCTGGGTGACGCCGGTTCGGGATCGGGTTGAGGTGACCTATCAGCTCAAGCGGGCGGGATGGGTTGAGCTTCTGCTCTATGATGTGAGTGGTCGGCGTCTGGTTCGGCTCGATTCCGGTTATCGTGGACCTGGTCTTTATCGGGTGAACTATCCGGGTCGGCTTGCCCCCGGGGTCTACTTCTTAAGGTTTAACCATCCCCTCGGGAGTAGAATCGGCAAGCTGGTGGTCATGAGATAAAAAGGGGCGTCTGTCCCCACCACTTCTTATCCGGCGAAAGATAGGTTGAGTTGTGGGGATGATCCCCATCCCGTCTTTTTCGGTAAGATTATTTTTGACTGAAATCGATCACTTGACATATGAAAGTATCTAAATATGATCATACTATGATGAACAAACCGTTCCAGCTCGAGGCCGGGATCCTGAAGGCCCTGGCCCACCCGATCCGGCTCAAGATCCTTGAGAAGTTGAAGGATGGGCCCTGCTGCGTCTGCAAGATCATTCCTTATGTCGGTGGTGAGCAGTCGAATGTCTCACATCACTTAGCGATATTGAAGCAGGCGGGGATCGTGAGGGATGAAAAGAGAGGCACCTGGGTCTGGTATGAGGTGTCGAATCCTGAGATCTTTGAGGTCATCGACCGCCTCAAGGCTTATATCCGGGGTTATCTCGAAAGGGAAGGGGAAAGGATAAAAGAACAGCTGAGAAGGAGGTGAGGATGTCGCGGACCTTGAGGACGACGCTGACCTGGGGGCTCTTCCTGTTCGGCCTCCTGATGGTGGTCTATCCAAAGATCACCCACCATCCGCTCTTCCCGATCTTCAGATATCGGGATCTACATTCCTATCATCCCCTGATCATCCCCGGGATCTACCTCTGGAGTTATCTGACCCGGGCCTGGGGTGCATTCATCTTCGCCTTTATGTTCGGTGGGATCATCGCGGCGTTTGCTCCGACCCAGAAGATGAAGGCGATGTTCTCCGGCAAGAGTCTGGTCTCATATATCCTCGCCGCGGCCTTCGCCCCGGTGCTCACAGTCTGTTCCTGCGCGATGATCCCGATCTTCGGAGGGATCATGATCGCGGGGGCCGGTATCGGCCCTGCAGTGAGTTTCCTCCTGATGGCGCCGGCGGCCAATCTCCTGGCTCTCCTATTCACCGGTGAGATCATCTCCTGGAAACTCGCCCTGGCCCGGCTGGTCTTCTCGTTCTTCGGGGCGATCACCATCGGCTATATCCTGGATAAGACCCCGTGGGGCAGGGAGGATGAGGAAAGATATCACGGGATTTCCGCGGCCAAGGCCGCGGTCGGTAAGGCAAGGGATTTTCATAGGAAATCGGCGGATGCCATGGAAGAGGCTTGGGGACTGGCCAGCAAGGCATTGCCGTTTTTACTTTTGGGGGTCGGTGCGGTCAGTTATGTCGAGGCCTATCTACCGAGGGAACTGGTGGCCGCCTATCTCACCGGCTCGACCGGGATACTTTTGGGTGCCGTGATCGGGGTTCCGATGTATACCCCGACCCTGGTCGAGGTCTTTCTGGTCAAGGGGCTCATCAACCTGGGGATGTCGCCCGGTGCGGCATTGGCGTTTCTGATCGGCGCCCCGATGGCCTCGATCCCCTCGATGCTCGGGGTCTCAAGGCTCATCAGCTGGCGCTGCGTGGTCAATTACGCGATCCTGGCGATCGTCGTCGGGATCATAGCGGGCTTTCTCTATATGGAGATTATTGGAACATTGTAGAAAGGGGGTCTTATGAAGATCGAGGTCTTTGGCAAGGGCTGCCCGAAATGTCAGAAAACCGAAGAGAACGCGAAAAAGGCGGTCTCGGAACTTGGGATCGACGCCGAGGTCGTCCATATCTATGACGAAATCGAGATGCTGAGGAGGGGGATCTCTGACAGTCCCGCTTTGGTCATTGACGGGGAATTGAAGGTCGCGGGGCGGATCCCCGATGTTGAAGAGATCAAAGGACTCATCGAAAAGGAGATGAGATAGAGAAAGAATAAACGATTACGATCCTGTCAACCTTTACAACGGGGTATTGACCCATCTGCCGATATCTCTAAAATGGTTCTGTTCCGTCAGGAGGTGATATGCCGATCGAAGGTGAATGGAAGAAGTTAGATGAGCAGCATATCCGGATGGTCCCCGATTTCCCCGGTGTCTATGAGCTGGGTGATATCCTTCAGGAGGTGATCTATATCGGCAAGTCTGATCGTCTCCCCCAGACCCTGATGAAGCTTCTGGATCGGGATGACCCCTGCCTCCGGAATGCGGAATTCTTTCGCTATAAGCCGGTTCGAGATGTCGATAGTGAATACAATGCCCTGATTGAAGAGTTTAAGTCTGAGCAGGGCCGGCTCCCCCGTTGCAATAGTTGATGGATGAGAAGTTTATGGCCGAGGCCCTCAAGGAGGCGAAGAGGGCATTCGAGGAAGAGGAGGTTCCGATCGGAGCGGTCTGTGTCAAGGATGGCGAGATTATTGGTCGGGGTCATAATCGGGTTGAGAGTCTCAAGGATCCGACCGCCCATGCCGAGATCCTCGCCCTCACTGCTGCCAGCAATTATCTTAAGGACTGGCGGCTGGAAGGGGTAACCATCTATGTCACGGTGGAACCCTGCCTCATGTGTCTGGGAGCGATAATCCTGGCCCGGATCGAAAGGGTCGTCTACGGCTGTCCAGAGCCGAAATTCGGCTTCTCCCGCTATGGGATAGAGGTTGATCTCCCCTGTCAGGGGGGAGTGATGGCGGAGGCGGCCCAGAACCTACTCAAGGATTTCTTCCGCCACCGGCGGGAATGACCTCCTGATCGGTTCCGCCCTTTCGTAGATACTCCGGATATAATTCAGCTTCTCATCGTTGATCTTCTGTTTTTCCCTCCCCTCAATCACGGCCAGTCCATTATCTATCTCTTCATAACTGAGCCCGATGATCTCCTCATCCGAAAGCCCGGGGATGAGATCCGGAGTGGGCCGGCGGGATCTGATCTCGGGATCGATCCCCAGCTCTTCTGCGATCTGGAAGATCTCTGATTTGTAAAAGGGCAACAGGGGCATAAGGTCTGCCGCCCCATCACCAAAAGGGACGAAGAGGCCGAGCAGGTATTCGGTCCGGTTTATCGTCCCCACCACCGCATAGTCGAGCTCTTCTGCCTTCTGATAAAGGATGGCCATCCGGATCCGGTTCTTGGCCCTGAGATAGGCGGTTACCATCTTGATCTCGGAGGGGAGATTGTTGGTGAGGAATTTGAGATAGAGATCCTTTGAGACCTTTTTGAAGACGTTCCGGACATAACCGGATTTCATCCGATAGGGGAGGCGGTTCTGGAAGGGCAGGATCTGGAAGTAACGGTAGATCCCCATCTTCTTTAAGATCGGTCCGATCGGGATCACCTGGAAGGGGATGCCATGGCAGATCCTCCGGGCCAGCCGGATCGATGCCGGGTCGGAGTCATACTCCGGCAGGATGAGGGCGAGGATTCTCTCTCTCCCCAAGGCCTGGAGGCAGAGGTGGAGCACAACCGCAGAATCGATCCCACCCGATACCCCGATGACCGCACCATTCCGTCCCAGTTCCTTTATCCGGCTCTGGATATATCGGATGAGCCGATCAGCCACACAGATACCTCTCCTGCCAGATCCGGCCGATCCGCTCCTTAAGTGCCCGATCATATTTATCCATCAGCTTGAAAAAAGAATCGCTTTCGATCCTGCGGTCATTACCCTCGATGAGCCGGGCCCGATGACGCTCAATAATCTCCCTTGCGATCTGATGATGATCACGGATCGGACAGGGCCGGAGCCAGTCGGTCTCATGATCGATCGTCGGCTTCTTATACCCATATGCCCGCTGCCAGCATCTGATCGCAGCAAAGAAGGGATCCTCAAAGATGGCATTTATCGTCTTACCTTTTTGATAAATCTCATTTATATTCATCGTGGAGTAGGGGAAGAAGACACAGGGGGTGATATTGCCATTCCAGTCGATATAAAAATAGCCACCGGATCGTCCGGCCGAAATGCAACCGTTGCTCACCGTTCCATGATTCCAGAAATCGGCAAGGAGGATCCTCCTCTTCCGGATGATCTCCCAGGACCTCTTCCACATCCATTCCCGCTGCTCCGGGGTCGGCATCAGTTCGGGATCGGGATCACGCCCGATCGGCATATAGTGGAAGATCCAGCCAAAACTCGCACCCATCTCTTTAAAATAGAAGTCGATAAACCGATCGGAGAGGAGTTCTGCGCAGTTGAGCCTGGTGGCGGTCATCGATATACCGAAGGCGATATGCCGTCTCCTCAATTCCCTCATCACCTTAGTAATCCGTTCAAATATTCCTTTCCCCCTCCGCTGATCGGTCACCTCCTTCAACCCCTCGACCGAGATGGCCGGCAGGATATTGCCCAGCTCATAGAGGCGATCGAGTACACGGCCCTCGATCAGTGTCCCATTGGTATAGACGAGAAAGATGGTGTCAAGATTGTCGGCGGCCACATCCAAGAAGTCCTTGCCTGCATCACGCCAGAGAAAAGGCTCGCCACCCGAGATGACGAAGAAGCGGGTGCCCCAGAACTCCTTGGCCTCGGCAATGATCCGGCTGAAGACATGGTGGGAGAGCTTCTCATCATCGGTAGTGGCATTGGCATAGCAATAGTGGCATTTAAGATTACACCGCTTCCCTGGGCTGATGGTGATGAATGAGGGGGGCATGAAGCCGAATCGCCGGTAGAAGCGGTGTTCAGTCAATTTCCGCTTCTCACTCAGGAAGATCTTCTTCATCATGATCCGGACCGTCTTCTTATGGATCCCCGATCTCATTGCCGAATAGATGAGGGCAAGCATCATATCGGTCTTATCCTTTAAAACCTGAGGATTGGAAATCTCCCGCTGGGCTAAGATGATCGATGATCGGACGATGGGGGTGAGGATGGTCAGGATCCACTCCCGGAGCGGGCCGATCCGGGAGACAAGGAGGGCGGAGTCGATCAGAGAGGAATAGACCCCCCTCAATCTCCGATCTCTATCCTTCATAATAAAAATATAATGAAATCTTGATAGATGTCAAATTGGCGATTTCGATCAACTGTAATCCAGTTGTTCTCTACATCCAGATTCAATCGCTGGAAGGTATTACCACCATTGTAAGATTTATATACCCCATAGTAGGCCGAAACATAGAGAGTATCCGGTTGGACCGGATCAACCGCAACATCGTAAATATCGTGGTTATCATAAGGCAGAGCATTCTCGAGTGCAAACCATGATTTACCAAAATCCTTACTCTTCCACATGTGAATAGGTGAAGGAGGCTGACTACCCATCGCATCGTCGTCACCGATGTAGAGAATATTTGGTGATATGGGATTTACAGCAATGGTATAGATAGGCTGGGGATAGTCATCTGTTGGAGGGTAATTATTTATTTCTTCCCAGGTTTGACCCATATTTTCAGTCATGAGACAGAAGTAGTCATCGGGAATCGGAGCTTTCTTCCCTTGAGCTACCCACCACATGTTGATGTTGAGAGGGTTATAAACGATCTCATTGAGCCCGATCGCGGAGTAACTATTACCCTCATAGACTGTGGACCAGCTCTGGCCATAGTTAGTCACATGAAGCACTTTGGTAATTTTATTGCGGGTGCAGGTAATAAAGACCTCAGAGCCCTGGGTATTGGGGATTATCCTTATGTCATTTTGCTTAACCGGTGCCTCAACTCTTGAATCATAAAATTTTAATAAATCCCGTAATGCCACCCAGGTTTCACCGTGATCGCTCGAAAAACTGACCGGACCTGTGCCTAAGGTGTAGATGTATGAACCTTCAATCGTGAAATGGGAGATGCCTTGGAATTTGAACCTTTGACAATCTCGGTATAACTCTGGCCATAATCATCAGAGCGGAAGATGATGCCACCACCAACAATGGTTAGTCCAGAAGTAGTTGGATGAGTAACTACAATTTGAAACTGATCAGTCACGGGATTGTCTCGTTTCTCCCAGGTGTTACCTCCATCCGAGGTGAGATATATCCCATCCCACTCGGTTGCCGCATAAACAATCTGAGGATTGATCGGATCTACGGCAAGATCTTTTACCGGTCCTGGTGGTGAGTTCGGGAGGAAATTCCAGTCCAAACCGGCATTGGTAGATTTGTAGATCCCATTTTGAGAGCCGGCATAGGCAACCATCTGGGAAGCGGAGATGCCCGAGAAGAAATCGTCGTTACCTTGCACAGAGATCCAGTTATTGCCACCATCTGAGGATCGGTAAATATGACCAGTAGTAGGGACATTAGGATCACCGGTCGTCACCGCAAGTATGATCTGAGGATCAGTCGGGTGATAGGCGAAATCGAAGACATTCTCACCACTCAGTCCCCGCTCATACCACCTTTCACCCCCATTGGTGGTGATGAAAAGGCTCGGCTTGTCCGATTCTTTGCCGCAGCCCAGCAGCACCGTATTAACGTAAATCTCTGGGCCACCACCATAAACCCCTTGCTGCCAGACTAAATGAACGGTATCACCCCAGCAGTCAGCCCTGGGATTCCAACTCCCCAAAGGCAAAAACACAATCCGCCGGTCCTCGGTCCAGCCCGGTGGATCGGCGGAGAGCATACTAAGCACTATGCAGTAGGCAGTAAGGAGTATTATCCCCTTTCTATACATCAATCCCAGTCTAATCATCATACCTCCCCTATCAACGTTTTTTCACCCTCCCCCAGCCCCTCCCATCAAGGGAGGGGAGAAGAAGGGGAGCCCCGTCGAGGGAGGGGAGAAGAGTGAAGTTTACCTCTATCGAGGGAGGGAAAGTGCTGGATTTCCCCTTGAGAGAGGGGAGATCTCATCGAAGTTGCACCCCCGAGGTGCAACCATACACCCGCCCTTCCGGACCAATCTGAATCCTCCGGTGGGTAGTATTTTAAGATCTCAGGAAAATTACACCTTGACCGATTACCACCTGATAATAGAATTTTTACTGAGCCGGGATGGCGGAATTGGTAGACGCAGCGGACTTAAAATCCGCTTCCCACTTGTGGGAGTGCCGGTTCGAGTCCGGCTCCCGGCAGTCTATTCTGGTGGACGGAACTTATAAGGTATACTCATCCAGACTTCGTAGGGGACACCGTCCTTCGTCGCTGGCTTGAAGACCGCCTTCCTGGCTGCGGCAACCGCCTCCTTCTCGCAGAGGACATTACCAAAACTCTGGACGATCTTGGTATCCTTCACCCGACCATCGGTTCCCACCAGGACCTTGACCACAACCGTCCCTTCTACACCGAGATCGATCAGGGAGGGGGGATATTTTGCCGGCACAAACTTGATGATCTTCGGTCGGATTATGACCGCGGGTTTGAATGGCTTGGTGACCACCGTCTCAACCGGTGCTGGCTTGGCCGCTGTGGCCGTCGTCTCCCGCTTGGCCGCCTCCTCCAAGAGCTTCTCCGGCGTCACCGTCTCCGGTGGTTTAGGTGCCTCCTCCGGTTTCGGCCTTTCCTCTCGTTTCTTCGGCTTCTCTGCAGGTTTTGTTGGAGGTGGTTTTACCTCCTCGGGGGGCTTTGCCTCCTCCTCAAGCTTGACAATCCGCTGATCCTTCTTCTTCAGCCAGTAGGTATAGGAGATGGGAACATCAGGACCGACCTCTGGATCAAGCCCCTGGATCCGCTCCTGGTAGGCGCTGATCTCATTGGGCACCACCAAGAAGGTATAGGGCTGATCCTCATAGACGATCTTCTGGAACTCATTCCAGATCCGGATCGCATCATTGATATCGATCGAGAGGAGCCCGGCCTCAATCAGGCTATCAACCATTCTATTCTTGTAACCGACAAAGTTATATCTGCCCTTCTTGGGATCGGAGTGCCAGTAGATGGTGGGATCGATCTTATCACCCACTGTCCAGCCCATGATCATCCCATCAAAGTCCCGGGCGATAATCCTCCTGATGAAGGTGCCGATATCGACTATCTCTTTCTCAACCCTGATCCCGACCGCTTTCAGATCATCGGCGATCTGATTGAGAATCCGAACCCGATCCGGATTCTCACGGTTGGCGATGATGGTGAGCCGGAACTCATTCCGGATCGAGCCCTTCTCCAGAATCCGATCGTAATCGAGATCTTTCCAGCCCGCCTCGGCCAGGATCTCCTTTGCCTTCTCAGGGTCGTAGGGTATCGGCTTGATCTCCTTGTTGAAACCCCAGCTTGATGGCGGAATCGGACCGGTTGAGATCTCCCCCTCCTTCAGGTAGATCTGGTTGAGGATACTGCTCCGGTCGATCGCCATGGTCAATGCCTTCCGGATCTCAGGGCTCTTAAGGAGTTCGTTCTGGAGGTTCCAGCCAATGTAGAGATAGCTCCTTCCCGGTCGGGATGAGACCTTGATCCCTTTAGTTCCTTTTAAGGCCTTGGCCATTCCTGGATCGAGCCCGGTTGCGAAGTCGATAATCCCCTGTTTCAGGTCAGCTAAGAGGGTATCGGGATTACGATAGAACCGGAAGACGATGCGATCTAAGGGAGGCCGGCCAAGATAGAAGTCCTCATTGGCAACGAGCTCTAAGTAGTTCCCCACCGCCCAGTGCTTGAACTTGAATGGGCCATTACCCACCGGTTTCAGATTGAAGGGGGAATTTCTTAGATCCTTCTCCTTGGCCAGGAGATGTCTGGGAAGCGGCTGGAGATCGGAGTCGGTCAGCTCATCGGCATAGACCTTCTTGAAATAAAATCTCACCCTGTAATCACCCAGTTTTTCCACCCGATCGATGAACCGGAGTTTGGCCAAGTTGGGATAACCGGTCTTGGGATCCTTCATCAGATTGAAGGTGAAGACAATATCCTCGGCGGTGACCGGTTTACCATCCCACCACTTGACATCCTTCCTTAAATAATAGGTGATCGCCTTAAGATCTTCTGAAAATTCCCAGCTCTCCGCCAATTCCGGCCGCATCTTTCCGGTCCTGGGATCGGTCCGGTGGAGGTGGAGGAAGAGGAGATCCACCACCTCATTGAGGCCTGCGACCGATGGATAGAGTGGAGAGAGGTTGGACGGTTCCAGAAAGGTTCCGATGACCAAGGTGCCGCCCCTCTCACCAGAAAGGACCACCTTCTCCTTCTGACAGAAGAGAGCGGCCAGAACCAAAAGAATCGCCACGACTGCAAGCCTTCTCATCTCAGCCCTCCTTTGCCTCTCATATTGGGATTATACCTTCTCACCCCATCCTGTCAATCTTGACTTCGGGGAAATGTTGTGGACAATAGAAAAAATGGAGGCGAGATGGTTCTGATCCTCTTTCTGAGCATAACCGAAGGTTTCTTTTTAGAAAAGGTAATAAAGGATGGGGTCTGCTATGAACGGGTGGTGATCAAGAGTAACTATCAATATCGGAGTGAGCCACCTCCTGAGATCCCCAGGGTCCGTGGTTCTGATACCACCATCCTCTGGGTCGATCGGAATCACCAGAAGGCGATCATCCAGAGTATCGGGATCAGCGGGGATGGGATGTCGATCATCGGCTACTGGGATCTCAACTCCCCCCGGGTATCCCTCTATCGTAGTCTTGGTGCTGGACTACCGCTCTGGAATTTCTCCGGTAGCTTCCCCTGGTCCTATGGTGGCCACCGACTGGGGATAAGTAATGATGGTAGAGTGATCTCACTCGCCAATAAGACCGGCATCTACTGCTGGGAGGACTGTGGACCAGATCCGAAATGGCTCTATCCCCTTGCATCCCGGGGATCGGTGGCGAGCCGTGATGGCCACAGGATTGCCGCGGTAACCGAGGCCGGAATACTTCTCCTCCTTGATGAGTCCGGCGATACCCTCTGGAGTTTTCCCTTTTCTGAAGTTGAACGATTCCAGGGGCTCGACATCTCCGATGATGGTTCAATTGTTGCCGTAACTGTCTATGACTCCTGTTTCGTTATCGAATCCGGCCATCTTCGGGATCGGATCCCGATCGGAACCTCCAGCTGCGGCACCCAATATGCGGCCAAGATCTCTGGTGATGGTAAGTATCTGGTGACCGGTGACTACTACGGTCGGGTGAAGCTCTTCCGCTGGGATGGAAATTCCTATCTGGAGGTATGGTCGGCTCCGGTCGGCAACCCCTGGGTGACCGATGTCGGGATCTCATCTGATGGCTCGACCATCGTCTGCGGGACCGGATACGCCAATGGAAAGCTGGTCCTCTTCGACTCCTCATCGGCCACCCCACTCTGGCAGTTTCAGGGTTATGGGGGTTACGGCGCCATGGTCGCCTCGGTCACCATCTCGGCGGATGGGAGCCGGATTGCAGCTGCCTCCTGGGGTGATACCGCCAAGGTCGGTGGCTTCTATGTCTTCACGCTCCATGAACGGAACGATCCCACCCCGATCATCGGTATCACCAGAAATGAGGAACGTGGTTCCCTCTTCGGGGTCGCCATCTCAGAAAGTGGCGAGCTGATCGCCACCGGAGGCAAGGCGGTCCACGCCTATGAGTGGGGAAATGGTGGTGAGGTCTATGCCATCCTGGCCGGTAGATATTACGACCACAATGTCGGTCCGATCGAGATCTTAAAACCGGAACGGTTGCTGAAGAGGGGGGATATCCTGAATCCTGAGGCCGGCTACTACAACTTTGGCGACTCGACCGAATCCTTCCCGGTCTATCTTGAGATTTGGGATTCAACCGGGATTAGAATCTATCTCGACTCCGGATTCATCACCGGACTCGAACCGGATTCCACCCGCTATGACACCTTCCCGACCTGGACCGTCCCCTCATACGGAACCTACCTTACCGTGACTTATACCGGGCTGGTTGGAGATCAGTATCCCGGTGATGATACCATCAAAACGGTCTCGATCTGCTACCACAATGGTGCGGTCGTCTCGGTCAAACCGCCCTTTTCCGAGCAGACGATCAACTACCGTTTCCAGCCGATCATCACCGTAAAGAATTCGGGTAGCTATCCGGATACGATCCTCGGGATCGTTGCGATCCGCGATTCGCTCGGCCAGGAGCTCTATCGCGACTCGGCGACGGCCTATCTTGAGCCGGGGCAGTCCCAGAGGCTTATCTTGAGCGAATTCCAGACCCCAGCGATCGGAAGGTATACCGCTTCCGGGATTGTCAGGGTTAAGGAGGATTATATTAAGGAAGACGATTCGATCGGTTTCTCCTTCCTCAGCCGCTATGAGATCATCTATGATGATGGGACACCCGAGGGTTACTACTGGGTTGGTGCCCATGACAACGATAAGTTTGCGGTCCGATTCACACCGCTGATTGGACCACCCCACTACCTGACCGGGGCCAGGGTCTATGTCAACCGGAAGGATCCCTTCGACTATATCCAGCTCTGTCCGGATGCTTCTGGATTGCCAGATACCGCCAATCCGATCCAGACCGTCTATAATGTCTCGGCCGGATCGGCACCGGGCTGGGCAATCATCCCCTTCGATACGATCGGTCTCGACTCCCAGGAGCTCTGGATCGTCCTCCACTGGCCGGATAACTCACCTCCACTCGGGATCGGTGCCGATGATGCCCAACCACTTGATCTCAGGTCGTGGTGGTATTCGAATGGGAGCGGCTGGACCCGGTGGACCCGACACGACTGGATGGTCCGGATGACGATTGAACCCGAGATCGGGATCGCATCCAGGGATCGGTTCACCAACTGGATCGGCAACTTTGCTCCCAATCCGTTCTCAACATCCGGTATCATCCCCCTGGTAGTTGCCGAACCGACTAAGGTGAAGGCGGTGGTCTATGATCCGATCGGAAGATTGGTCCGGATCCTCACCGATCGTTTATTCACACCTGGGGTCCATAAGATCGTCTGGGATGGCAGGGATGGCACCGGTAAGAATCGGGCCGGTATTTACTTCATCCGCCTTGAGATGGGAGAGGTGAAGAGGATCTTTAAAGTGGTCAGGATCCGGTAGTTTGCTATCCAGCACCCAGCGACTGGAGCTGGTAGAGGTGGTAATAGATGCCACCTCTCTTGATCAGCTCCTCGTGGGTCCCGACCTCCTTGATCTCACCCTTATGGAGAACATAGATCCGGTCGACCTCCTTGATCGTTGAGAGCCGGTGGGCAATGATGATTGCGGTCCGGCCCAAAAGTAGCTTCTTCAATCCGGCCTGGATCAGCCCTTCGGTCTCAGCATCGACACTGGCGGTTGCCTCGTCCAGAATCAGAATCCGGGGATCAAAGGCAAGGGCCCTAGCAAATGAGAGGAGCTGCCTCTCTCCAACCGAGAAGGTTACCCCACGCTCGGCAACATCCTCATCAAACCCCTTAGGGAAACGGTTGATGAATCGGTCCGCTTTAATATAGGCCGCGATCTCTCTCACCTGCTCATCCGGGAGGGGTAGACCGAGCCGGATGTTGGATTTGATATCACCGCTGAAGAGGAAGACATCCTGGGGGACAACCCCGATCCGGGAGCGGAGTGATCTTAAATCGATCCTCCGGATATCGATCCCATCAATCAGGATCGACCCCTTCTCAATATCATAGAGCCTTGAGATGAGGCTGGCGATCGAGGTCTTACCAGCCCCGGTCGGGCCGACAATCGCTATCCTTTCACCGGGCTTGACCTTAAACGATACCCCCTTCAGCACCCACTCCCGATCATAACGGAACCAGACATCACGAAACTCGATCGCACCCTCAACCTGGGTGAGTCGGATCGGTCTCCCTTCCGGTCTGATGCGCACCTCCTCATCGAGCAGGAGGAAGATCCGCTCGCTCGATGCCATCGCCGATTGGAGCAGGGTATAGGATTCGGTCAGCTGCCTTATGGGGCGGAAGAACATCTCAACATAGGAGAGGAAGGCGACCAGAACACCGAGCGAGACCTTACCACTGATGACATCACCACCGCCATAATAGAGGACCAGGCCGATGCCGATCGAGCTGATGATCTCGATCAGGGGACGGAAATAGGACATGAGCAGGACCTGTTTCAGATTGATCCTGAGATACTCCTCATTGACCGCATCGAAACGGGCGAGGTTCTCCTTCTCCCGGGTGAAGATCTTGATGATCCTGATCCCGGAGAGGTTCTCCTGTAGTGTCGCATTCAATCGGGCCAGTTTCACCCGCACCTTCCGGTAGATATCACGGGCCTTGAGACGGAAGTAGAAGGTGATAAAAAGGAGCGGTGGTATGACCGCAGTGGCGATGAGGGCAAGTCGGAGGTTCATCGAGAAGATGATCGCAATGATCC
>QNBE01000048.1 GCA_003645615.1 Caldifarciminota bacterium | reverse complement strand
GTTAGGAAGGAAGCCGAGGAGATCGCCAGAGCGAAACGGTTTGACTACATCATTGCCGATGGCCCCCCAGGGATCGGCTGTCCGGCAATTGCAGCAATCGGTGGTGTTGATCTCGCTCTCGTTGTTACCGAACCCACTATCACCGCTATTCACGATCTGAAACGGGTTCTTACCCTGATCAGACATTTCGGCATCCGAGCCGCAGTGGTGATCAACAAGTATGATCTTGATCAGAAGAATGGTAAGGAGATTGAAGAATTCTGTGAGAGAGAGAACATCGAGGTAATGAGCAGGATACCTTTCGATCCCGTATTTCCAAGGTCAATTGTTGAAGGAAGACCAGCAGTTGAACTTTCTACTACCAACGGTATAGCTGAGATCTTTAAATCATTATGGTGGCTTATTGAGCAGAGGTTATGATTACCAAAGACAGTAGTGTTGAAGAGGTGATCACCCGATTTCCTGATGCGGTCGCAATCTTTATCAAGCACGGTCTGCCCTGTCTGGTCTGTGGTGAACCATTCTGGGGAACGATCGAGGAGCTGGCTCGAAAATATGGTGTTGATGTTGACTTGTTAATAGCAGAATTGAATAAACTGGGAGATGGGGAATAGAACAATCTATGGCCCGGTTCCATCCCGACGGTTAGGCTATTCACTCGGGATCGATCCCATACCCTACAAGACCTGCTCCTTCGACTGCATCTATTGCCAACTGGGTAGGACAACCAAAAAAACCATCAGGAGGCGTGAGTATATTCCAACATCAAAAGTGATCGGAGAATTGGAAGAGATCCTGGCCCGAGAATCAACCATCGATTATATTACTTTTTCCGGTTCGGGGGAACCAACACTCAATTCTCAGATCGGGAGAATGATTCGGGCGGTGAAATACATCACCTCAATTCCAGTTGCAGTTATCACCAATGGCTCCCTTCTTACCTTGCGGTCGGTGCGAGAAGAACTGCGGATAGCCGATCTCGTTATTCCCTCTCTCGATGCCGGTAGGGAACAGACATTTCAAAAGATCAATCGCCCCCATGCCAGGATCGGCCTTAAGAATGTTATCGATGGGTTGATCCAATTCCGTGATGTCTACCCGGGGAGGATACATCTTGAGATTATGCTGGTGAGGGATGTTAATGATACTGAAGAGGAGATCGATCGAATCAAGGAGCTGACGGAAGATTTGAAGCCCGATCTTATTGAGCTTAACACCGTCTACCGCCCACCTCAAGAGATAGCTGTTCGTCCGGTAAGTAAAAGGCGACTTACTCAAATTAGGCAGAAGCTGGGCGCCAAGTGTAAGATCGTTGCTCCGTTTCGGAGAAGGGGAAGGGCCTATCGGGAGGATATTAACGAACTAATTAGGGAGATACTAAAAAGGAGGCCAGCTACCATCGAAGATATTGCCAAGACATCAGGACTTAATCCGAGTATGGTAATCAAATACATCGATCAACTTATAAAATTAGGAGAGATTAGGATTGTCAGATTCCGCGCCACCCGATACTATGCAATCGATTGAGTATTTCAATCGACGTGCCCTCGAATACGACCTATGGTATGAACGAAATCAGAGGCTCTTTCTAACCGAGGTAACATTCTTAAGGAGTAAATTTGTGATCGCATCGCCATCACTTGAAGTCGGCTGTGGTAGTGGAAGATTTATCGCAACACTTAAGATCGATGTGGGCATCGATCCCGCTATTGAGCTGCTTAAGCTGGCTAAAAAAAGGGGGATGGTAATATGTGGGAAGGGGGAGGAGCTTCCTTTTCCAAGCCACCATTTTCGCTCTCTATTTCTGATAACCACGATCGAATTTGTTTCCAATCCTACTGCTGTTTTAAGAGAGGCCTCTCGAGTGCTTAGAGATAGAGGATACATTGGCATTGGTTTTATTGAACGAGGAAGTCGATTGAGTCAGAGGTATATGGAAAAGGGAGGATTCTACCAATATAGTAATTTTTATTCTAAGGAAGAACTGGAGGCAATCCTGAAAAGGGTCGGTTTCCCTACCGTCTATTATTGTCCCTCTCCGATCCCCGGTTTTTCTCTGATTTCTGGGTGGAAAGCCGATAACGCTTGATCCAACGCCAGAGGGTTACCCTTGAGATCCCCAAGGCCTGAGCGGTTTTCTTCCTATTGCCACGATATTTTTTTAGTGTCTCGACAATGAGTTCCTTCTCAAGTTCGGCAATGGTCTTGGTCTTGACCAAAAAGGAAACCCTTTGAGATGTGATCTCGTCGGGGAGGTGCTCGAGCTTTATCACATTCCCCTGGCAGTGAATGAAGGCATGCTCAATGGCGTGCTCCAATTGACGGACATTTCCCGGCCAATCGTAGTCAATCAGGATGTCCATCGCATCGGGGGATACCTTGGTTACGTGTTTCCCCATTTTCCGGTTGAAACGATCTATGAAGTGATCGATCAAAAGTGGAATATCACCGGATCGTTCTTTTAACGGCGGGAGGGAGATAGTGACAACATTCAGACGGTAATAGAGATCCTGTCGGAATTTACCTTCCTCTACCAACTTAGCGAGGTCCCGGTTTGTGGCCGCGATGATACGGACATCAACCTTTTTGGTTTTGGTTCCACCGAGGGGCTCAAATTCGCACTCTTCAAGCACCCTTAGGAGCTTGGCCTGAATCGAGAGAGGCATATCACCGACCTCATCGAGGAATATTGTTCCACCATTAGCCAATTCAAAACGGCCTGGTTTATCTCTAACCGCACCGGTGAATGCCCCTTTCTTATAGCCAAAGAGTTCCGATTCCAGAAGTGACTCCGGTAGTGCTGCGCAGGAGACCTTAACGAATGGTTTATCCTTCCTTAGTGAATTGAAGTGAATGGCTTGAGCGACGAGATCCTTACCCGTTCCGGTCTCACCCAGGATCAGAACCGTAGCATCGGTGATGCTTACAGTCCTGATCAACTCATAGACTCGTTGCATTTTAGGGTCCTTGCCGATAATGTTGCCGAAGCTGAATTTCTCCTTAAGGGCATCGCTCAATCTCCTTAATGTTGAAAGGTCACGGAATGTCTCTACCCCCCCAATTACCTCACCCTCCTCATCAATGAGCAGTGCGGTAGAGACACTGATGGGAATGGGTCGGCCGTCCTTTGTGAATATCTCCATCTCAAAATTGAGGACCATCTCGCCGGTCTCGATCGTGCGACGCAGTGGACAGTTACCGCGACAGGTCTCACTTCGAAAGATCTCATGACAGGGACGCCCAATTGCCTCTTCTCGGGTATATCCAGTAATGCGAGCTGCCGCGGGATTGAAATTGGTTATGATCCAGTCGGTATTAATGGTAAAGACACCATCGGCGATCGAATTCAGTATTGCTGAGAGTTCGCCCTTCTCCTTTCTTAATTCTCTTTCCAGATGGTAGAGGCGGCTCAATCCCACGATAACGATCACAATCCGATCAGATAGAGGGAGGGAGTTGATCAGAAAGGGTTTTCTAATTCCGGATTTGGTTCGAATGGCAACTCTGATATTGCTACAGGGCTCCCTTTTCTCAATTGGACAGATCCCCTGAGTGTGTTCTATATCAAAGGTTTCATGCCATCCTTTCCCTAAGATTTCGGCCTCGGTAAAGCCAGTCAGCATCACCGCCTCTTTTGAAAATTTTATAATCTTGCCATCCTTATCAATTTGAACAATTGCGCTACTAACATGCTCAAACATTTTTAGAAGACGGTGAAGATGAGATTGAGGATGGTGCCAATGGTGAGGGCGGTTATAATCATGATGAGGGCGGATCGGCACATATCACGGATACCCAACTCCCTTAAAAGAATTGTGAATGTAGCAGCACAGGGAAAATACATGGTGAGAACAACACTGGCAACGATCAACTGGGATTCGGATAATCCCAGAGGGGAGAGCATTCCCACCGCGACATCCTTTCTTAAAAAGCCGATAATCAGTGCTGCAACTGCTTCGGGAGGAAGGCCCAAAAGGCCGGTGATGAGAGGAGCCAAGATGGTTCCGAGGAAGGAGATCACTCCCGAGACATAAAGGATATTGACGATGATGACCCCGATCAGGACCCATGGTACCGCCTCAAAGAGAAAACTGATTATCCTCATCTCCACCTTGGTGAGAATCGCCTTAAGATAGGGGAGGCGATAAGGAGGGATCTCTACGAAGATCTCCGGACTCTCGCCCCGGATAAGGGTTTTTAGCAGTATCCCTAGAATTAGCCAAACAACGAATAAGGAGAAGAAGACGAAAAATAAGGCCTTGGGGCCATAGCGTCCAACCAGGCCAAATATCATAGCAATCTGTGCCATACAGGGCACGGCGATGGCCATCATGGTTGCCGCAATAAAGCGTTCCCTTCTCGTTTCAAGCACTCTGGTAGCGAGAGCCCCCGGGACATTACAGCCGAGACCCAGAAGCATCGGGACGATCGCGAGACCATGGATTCCGAACCGGTGCATAATAGTATCGACCAATACCCCTAATCTGGGTAGATAACCAGAGTCCTCGAGAATGGAGAGGACAAGATAGAAAGCAAATACATATGGAAGAACCATGGCGATTGGAACATAAAGGCCGGTGGTGAGGAGCCCCAAGGATTCGACGAAATCTATCCTTCCCTCAATCAACTTACCGATGAGGATATCATGGAAGATAGAGGGACCGATCGAGCGGGATAAAGAGGAGATAAGCGGGGCCCAAAGATTCTCAAATATCGGATCGAAAAGATAGCTGATCAATCCCTCCCCAATCCTCCTGATGATAAAAAAGATCAGAAGCAGAATGAGAATAGCGATGGGAATCCCAGTTAATGGATGGATGGTTGCATCACCAAGCCTTTCCAGAAAGGTATGGTGGCGGTGCCTAACCTTCTGGACCTTGGTGACAATTTCTCCGATCTTTCCCCATCGTTCATCTTTTTCATACTCAAAATCGCTCACCTTTGCTTCCGGAATTCTCTTTACCAGTTCCCTGATCCCCTCTCCGGTAATACCGCAGGTGGATACAACCGGGATGCCAAGGATCAGTTCCAATCGATTCTTATCGATCTCGATTCCGATGTGGCCAGCCTCATCCCAGAGGTTGAGGACGATAATCATCGGCCTTTTCAGTTTTATCAATTGGAGGGCAAGGTTAAGATTCCTCTCCAAGTTTGTGGCATCAATGATGTCGATCAGGATCCCCTCGGTCTCGGTTATCATCTTTACGGCAACTTCCTCTGCCTTGGAGGTGGGATCTAAGGAATATGTCCCCGGAACATCGATGATCTCAATCTTCTCATCACCAAGGTGCATATAACCCTTGGTATATTCTACCGTGGTGCCGGGATAATTAGAAGCGATGACATAGACACCCGTCAATCGCGAGAAGATAACGCTTTTACCTACATTGGGATTACCGACCAGAAGGATCTTCCTCATCCCACTGGCCTGATCAGAATTCGGTGTGCCATGCCATAGCCAATGGCAACCCGGGTATTGCCTACCTGGACGATCACCGGCCCCCCCATGAGTTGGGAGGAGATCTTTTTTATCTTTACTCCAATTCGAATTCCCAGGGATTCCAGCTTTCGCATCATTCCCCTCCCCCCTGATATCCCCATCACGATCCCTTCATCACCCGGCTTTAATTCCGTAAGGGTCATCATCTCTTCTGCTGACAATCCTTGCAGATACCGGTAATGATCGTGAGCTGTCTCTTGGGTTGAAAACTGACTTCTGGTGGTAGGACGATCTGATTTTTCAGCTCGATCTCGATGATCTTTCCACAGTGTTCACAATAAAGATGAATCTCATGGTCATGACTATATTCATAATGGGCGTGGGTTTCATTGAAATTGGTGCGGTGGATCAGTCCTAAATTGAAGAGGAGGTTGATCGTCCGATAGACGGTGGAGAGATTGCATCTAACGCCCCGTTTTATCAGGATCTTGTGCAGATCACGGGCCGATAGATGGTCCTTGGTATTCTCCAGAAAGATCTGGATGATCTCCCGGCGGGTTCGAGTGAGGCGATAGCCCATCTTTTTGAGCACCTCGATCATGATGCAAATCTTTTGCAATTTTAATGGATGGTAGAAATCTGTCAATGGGTAAAACTTGACAGTAGTGGGCGGTTGGGTACAATTAAGTATTAGGAGGTGATTATGTCTCATAAGGTTGGATTGGCCCTCCTCATCTTTACGGTAGCTCTTACGGCTGGCGAACTCACTCAATATATCGCTTTTTCTCCTGCTGATCTTGCCATCACCCAGAGCGATGGTTACACAATCGTCCAGTATGGTCGAAACCCCAATTATGATGACATCCCCGGCCATCCTTCTCTGCCGATGGTGCCACTCTATGTGGTTATTCCACCACACGCCACGGTAACCAGTTTTGAGATCGTGGCGATGGATGAGGAGGTTCTGCCCGGAAGGCATCTAATTATGCCGGTGCAACCCAGCATTCCCTTCCTGCCTGGGGTTAGTGCGCCCTTCCACAGCCCTGATCCCGAGATTTATGAGATGGATCGGATCTGGCCAGAAAGGGCTGTTGATTATCGGTTTACCGGGACCAAGGGTGGCTATCGGATTGGGGTCTTTCGCCTCTTCCCGGTTCGGTATCTGCCCAGGGAAGGGAAACTCTTCTTCTGCAAGGCCTTAACGATCAGAATCGAATATCAGGACCATGCTGTCGTTCCCCTTCGTCAGACGAGAAATCAGATCAGATTCCATGCCAGCGACTTGGCAACTATGGTCAACAACCCTCAGGACCTCACCGCTTTTGCACCTCCGCTTAGGATTACCGGACACCGGGGCTCCCGATTCCTCCCGCCCGGAACCTATGAGCATGTAATTCTCACTCCCACCGTCTATAAAGACACCTTCCAGATCCTGGCCGACTGGCGAACAAAACAGGGTATCCCATCCCGGGTCTTCTGTATCGAGTCGACCAGCGTCTATCCTGGGAAGGATGTCGCTGAGAAGATGAGGAATTTCCTCCAGGATGCCGACACAACCTGGGGACTGATCTTTGCCTTTATTGCCCGTGTCGATTCCCATACGAATCTTCCGAACCGGCAGTATCGCCGCTGCTGGGGTCAGTATTCTATCTCACTTTACTGGGATTCTCTCCCCTGCGACCTCTACTACTCCGACCTCTTCCGAGGAAACCCGCCCAACCCTTCCATCCATTACGACTGGAATGGAAACAAGAATCACCGATATGGTGAAGTGGCCGATACCATCGACTACTTCTCCGATATCTACGTTGGGATGGTGGTACTTGACAATGCCAATCAGGCATCACGATTCCTAAGAAAGCTTTTAACCCAGGAGTCCGATCCCGACACCCTCTTCTTTGCCAAAGCACTCCTGGTAAACGGCGTCTCCTTCTCCGATAGCTTCCTCAACAAGATCTACAATGTATTACCCCGACCACCATGGGTTGCCGATAAGATGTATTATTCCGGTGCTGGCAACGAACGTCCCTCCGCTACCAAGTTCCGTGACTCAGTCAATGCTGGTTATGGATATTCCGCAATCATCGGTCATGGCACTGAGACATCGATGTCGATTGGAACCACCTACGGTCTCAGCTATGTGGGCCAGCAGACCAACTATGATAGATTGAACACCATCATTGCCGTCTGCTGTAATCCCGGCGCTTTCCATCGCGCTTCGCAGTGTCTGGCCGAATCGATGTCGGTAGCCAAAGGCGGCTTCATCAATGTGATGATGAATTCGCGTTATGGCTGGGTCAGGGTTGCTGAGCACTACAACGAGTTGTTCTTCTACAAATTCCTACCCGAAAACGGTAATCAGTGTTCAGCCTATGTCTATGTAGGTCAGGCATTTGCCCGGGTAAAAGACCATCTCATCTACCGTTACCCCAAGCCAGGACAGAGCGAGAGTAATGCCTGGAAGTACGAGAGTTTCGAGAAGAACCTCTTCGGCGATCCAGCCAATATGCTCCCGAATTGGTCCCCGGTTCTGACGATGGATGTTGATCATCCTACCCAGATAACCACAGGACAGCAAAGCTTCACAGTAACGGTATCCGATAATACCTATGCTCCAGTAGAGGATGCCCTGGTCTGCGTTATGAAAGAGGGAGAGGTTTACGACTACGGTCTCACCAATTCCAGTGGTCAGATCACCTTCCAGATCAACCCTCAGACCCCTGGCACGATGTATGTCACTGTGACGGAGAGAAATCATCTCCGTTACGAAGGGACAGTCACGGTAACTGGCCCAGGAGCATCAGAAGAAAGAAGGGAAAGACCCACTGTCTTCGCCTTAGGTCACGGTCGACCCAACCCATTTGCCCTCACCACGGCAATTCCTTTCCAGCTTCCCAAACCGGTAGTTGTAACCCTCACAATCTATGATATTGATGGAAGAGAGGTAAGAAGATTGGTGGACGGAATAAAGGAAGCCGGTTTCTATACCGTTAATTGGGATGGGAAAGACGGTCGTGGAAAACCAGTCCCCTCAGGTGTCTATTTCTACCGGCTCGAAACCGACGGTTACACCGCTACCAGGCGAATTGTAAGGATAAGGTAATTACTCTCTAAAAGGTGGGGGCGCCTGAGGCGCCCCCACTCAATCCTTATTCTACCTTAACCTCAATCTCTTTTGGTCGAGCTGATTCAGGTTTAGGGATGGTGATACTCAGAACGCCATCTTTATATTTTGCCTCCACCTTTTCCGGCTCCACTTCGGTCGGAAGCTCGATCGATCTTAAGAACCGTCCGTAGCAGCGTTCCACTCGATAGTACCTCTTATCTTTCTCTTCTTTCTCCTTCTTCCGCTCACCAGAGATAGTAAGGACATTATCTTCCAGCTTCACCCTGATATCTTCCTTCTTAAGTCCGGGTAATTCCGCCTTCACCTCAATGTGACCATCGGTCTCAACAACATCAATCGCTGGAGCCCAAAATTCTTCCATCGGCTCAGGCCAGTTTTCAAAGAAGCGATCAAATAAGCGATCAAAAGAGGTTCTCAAATCCACCAGCTCCTTAAAAGGTTCCCATCGTTTCAGATAACCACCGGCCATGCTCTCACCCCCTTTCAAAGAGTTTGCCATTATATTAGACAAGGTAAGGGTTTAACGGTTTAGCCTGGGAGAAGTGAACCAGAGTCCAGTTACCCGGTGGTTAGGATCTTCTTGGCGGAAGACGACCCTAATTGTTACTAAATCATTCTCAAACTGACATTTGTAGATGACAGCGATGAATTCTCCTTTGGTGCCAATGCGATCAAATTGGCGTGATTGATACCTTCCGACTCGATTAATAATCTGCTGACGAAGTTGCATGAAGGAATTACTATTTAGAGCACGGCGCATCTGGGCATCAAAATAACGAGAGAATTTCTGATATTTTCCTTCATCGAGTCCGGCAAGCAGAGTATCGACGATCGGGTCGGCGTAACTGAGGACATCCCGAACCTTAGGTCGCTCTCTCGATCCACACCCGACCAAGATGATGAGAAAAAATAATCTTAGCTTCATTCTCGATTATAACATTCCCTCTCCAGCGATCAAGGTATTTGGCTCCATCCTTGACACACAGATTCATCCGTTTATACTCCGGAGAGGAGGTGATATGGAAGAGAAGCGTCCGCCTTTTAATGTTGAGATTGGTGAGAAGGAATCCGAAGGAATCTACTCTAATTTTGTACTGATTGCCCATTCCCCATCAGAATTCATTCTCGATTTCGCTCGGATCCTTCCCGGAGTGAAAAAGGCCAAGGTGTTTGCTCGAATCGTGATGACTCCTCAGCATGCAATGCTTCTTAAGAACGCCTTGGATGAGAATATCAAACGCTACGAGGACCGCTTTGGAAAGATAAAGATCGTTGGTAAACCTGAGACGAGCGTTGGTTTCCAACCCGAGACTAAATAGACTTCTGCAGCGGAAGGAGATCAAAGAACTGGTTGATGTCCCATTACCTAAGGGTTCGAGGATCTATCTGGTTGGTGGATACATCCGAGATTTCCTCTTAAGACGCAAATCCCATGATATCGATCTCGCCATAGAGGGTGATTTCGATCAGATCTTTTCAAGGTTTAAGAAAAGAATCTCGGGAAAGGTAGTCAACTATGCCACCTTTCAGACCGGAACGATTGTAACCGATCGACTTCGACTCGATTTTGCTCGAACCAGGAAGGAGTCCTATCCTACCCCAGGAGCTCTTCCCAAGGTTGTCCCTGCCGATATCTACGAAGATCTGAGGCGGAGGGATTTCACCATTAATGCCATGGCGGTTCGACTCAAACCTCCACCATTAACCTTTATCGATCCTTACAACGGATATCAAGATCTAAAGCGGGGGTGGATCCGTATCCTCCATGAAGAGAGCTTCCGTGACGACCCTACTCGGATCTTTCGGGCCTATCGCTATGCTCGGAGGTTCTCATTTGCGATTGAACCCGAGACAAAGTCACTGATCAAGAGAGACCTCCATTTCATTACTCGTCTGACCCCTGAGAGGATCATAAATGAACTCGATCTTATCGCTGAAGAGAAAGAGTGGTATAGAATCATTAGAGATCTGAAGAATATCAGTATCTACCGACTTATTGCCGATCGACCACTAATAAGAAGAGGAAGAGGAGTGACCGAACGGAAGTTGTTCCTACATGCCCATTTAAAACTTAATATCCTTGAAAACGGTCCAATAACTGTCTCCCAACTCAAATCGGCCAAGGAGATAAAGAGAGTGGAGCGGATTGTAGCCGAGTTGAAGCGAATAAAGAAACGCAGTGCATGCTATCGGACGCTCAGCCGATTAGAGCCAACGACAATTGAGATGATAAAGGAACTCTACCCGGAGTTGAAAACGAAGATTCGGCAGTTCAAAAGGGATGTGTTACTTAAACCACTGATTACCGGCTCCGACCTTCTGAATTTAGGACTTAAACCATCCCCACTCTTCCGTCGGATCCTGGATCGAATTCGAGTGCTACAGGTCGACCGTAAGATTCGATCAAAAAAAGAAGCGATGCAGCTGATCGGACAATGGATCTCCTCTTAAGTATTCTTCCGATTCTATTTGCAATCACCATCCATGAGTACGCCCATGCCTATGTTGCCTACCGGCTTGGTGATCCCACCGCATACCTGGCCGGCAGATTGACCTTAAACCCACTCCGACATATCGATCCTATTGGCGCACTTGTCTTCCTCATCACCCGGTTCGGATGGGCCAAACCGGTGCCGGTTGATCATAGTCGCTTGGGAAAGTATGGGATGAGGTGGGTGAGTCTGGCCGGTCCGGTGTCGAATTTTATCGTCGGGATCCTTTCCGCGATCGTGGTTCGTTTCATACCGTATGCCCCGCCTTTTACGATCCTTTCTCGGATTTTCCTCCTCTCATTTCTACTCAACATCACCTTCGGTCTCTTCAATCTCATCCCGATCCCCCCATTGGATGGCTCTCACATCTTAGAATCCTATCTCCCCTATTATTATCGGCTCCAGTATCGGAGATGGGCGGTATATGGACCGATTCTTCTGATCATGATCATCGTCTTTGACCGGATGACCGGCCTCGGTATCCTCTGGGGATGGATTGGACCGATTCTGAACCTGCTTTCGCAGCTAATCATCGGCCATAGTATCTTTTATTGGTGAGGTGATCATGAAGAGGGTTGGCTGTATTATCCTGGTGGTCATCCTATGTCTCCTTTTGGGAGGCTACCTTCTGATCAGAAGTTATCTGAATGAGGCACGTCTTACCTCATTCACCAAGGATTTTCTCACCCGATCATTCCAGAGACCTTGTGAGGTCAAGCGGGTATCACTCCGATTTGGACTGGGGATCAGAATCAGTATTGATGATATCAGAGTTCCGAAGTTGCTGGAGGTTGAAAATGTCTCTTTGAGGCTTTCGCTACTTCCCCTTCTCTTGAGAAAGATTGTCATCAATAAGACTGAGATCAACAAACCGAGGATGGAGATTGTAAGGCGTGCTGATGGGAGTATGAATCTTCCTCCCCTGCCAACCGGAAAGGTAGAGGGGGAGGGCTTTCTGATTGACCTGAGAGAGGTTTCGATCCGTGATGGGATCCTTGGTCTGAGTGATGAGAAGGCAAGGCGAACGGTTCTGATTCAGAATCTTGATCAGGATCTTCATGGGACGAACGAAGGGTTCACACTTTCCGGAAGTGGGAGAGTTCTCTATAAAGAGGAGAAGTTGAAAGAACCACTGAGCGTAAAGTTTGCCAATCAACTCAGGGTGGACACGGTGAGCAAATCTGTTTTTGTCTCAGACACCAAGATTTCCATTGGAAATGCTGATCTCCTCCTGAGCGGGGATCTCTCACCCAATCGACTCAATCTCACCCTAAATGGTCGCCGCCTCGAGGTGGGAGAGCTGGTTCGGTTGATACCAAGCGAGAAGCGGAGAGGATTTGATCTGGACGGAAATATCGACTTCGATCTTGAGGTGAAGGGCAAACCTAAGAACCCCCACCTCAGGTTTGCTGCCGCCGGGCAATCGATTAAGCTGAAAGGGATGGCGATTCCGGAGCTCGCAGAGATCGATCTTGATGTGAATGGAACCGAGGAGAGGGTGGACATCAGGAATCTAACGATAAGGAGGAGGAGTTCCAGGTTCAACATCACTGGCGCTTATTTCGTGAAGAGAGGAACGTTTGATATCAAAGGTTCGGGAAAGGTTTTCGGTCCTGATCTTGAACCACTACTGAGCGGAATGAGAGGAACAATCGATCTGAAGATGGATGTTTCTGGAACTGCCCAGAAGCCTGTCTATGAGATAGATGTCAGGATGAGTGATGGTGCCTATCAGGAGCTTTCCAACATCGATTTGGCTGCTAAACTGAGGCCAGACACCGCAAAGATCTCTCGCCTCTCCTTCCGGATGAAGAGATCCGACTTCAACCTTTCTGGCCGAGTAGTCAACTTCAAATCACCCACCGCAAACCTCTCATTAAGGTCTAAGTTCATCGATCTCGACGGACTCCAGTCTAAGAAAAAAGGAGAAACAAAACAGCCACTTCCCAAGATTAATGGTCGACTCAGTTTTCAGATCGACCACCTCAAGGTCCAGAATAATGATCTCTATCGGGTAAAAGGAGCGGCCCGTTATCAGAATGAGAGGTTAAAGATTGAGCAGGTATCATTCCGCGCCTATGATGGTTCCGGTCAGGGTAAAGGAGAAATCAGGCTGAGTGAGCGACCGCCTTTCAATTTTGAGGTCCGGGCTCGCGATCTTAGTGCCCAGAAACTCTTCCGCCGCCTCTTCGGCATCGATAATATTTCCGGTAGATTTCGGGCCCGAATCAAAAGCGATGGGATTGGGTTCGATACTGATGACATAAAGAGGAATCTCAACTGCGATGGCTATGTCTCGCTAATAAATGGAGAGTTTCGAAACTTTGGCTTTACTAATAAGCTCCTCGAATGGCTAAAAATCACTGAAGGGGGGAGGTTCAAATATAAGGATATCAATGCCACCATCAAAATCAGAAAAGGGAGGGTGAGATTCGATGATGTCCTGGTTCAGACGAGAAGCGCGGACTATCTCCTGTTTGGAACGCTCGGTTTTGATGGACGGATAGATTACCGGATCACCGTCACCTTCGATCAAAGAACATCAAAACGGTTGAAACGACTCCATGCCGACTGGATCTTCTATACCGATTCGAAGGGGAGGATAATCGTCGATATCTTTGCCAAGGGGACCTTGGATCACCCCAGATTCTCACTCGATAAGAAGAGGATAAGGGAGCGGCTTAGGAAGAAGGTCAAAAAGAACTGGGACCGGCAGAAGAAGGAGATTATAAAGAAGATTAAGGGCCTTTTTGGCTAAAGAGCCCTTCTTTGAAAATCAAAATCCCGCCCAGGATTACATAAAAGTAGAAGGTGAACATCCGGTAGATGAGGACAAAGATGCCGAGGAGATATTTGGGACAGATGGCGGCAAAGAAGATGAGACCACCGGCCTCGGCTACTCCAGTTGCCCCCGGGGTGGGCACATAGAGGAGGATCGTCCTCAATAGTAGCTGAATACCCATGGCCCGGAGATAGACCCGGCTGATCCCGAATGAGGCAAGGGTGAGGGGGGAGACGAGGAGAAGGAAGAAGAGGAAGATGTTGGCGGTGAGGAAGGCGAGGAGAAAATAGCCAATATTTTTACGATTAAAATAGATCCGAATACCACTCCGGAATTCACGTGCCTCTTTGAGCAGAAAACCGACCGCTTTCTTGAGACGGGGAAATCTCTTTCTTAAACGAATCAGGAGAGCTCGGAGTGTTCTTGGTTTGAAGACGGCAAGATAGACCAGAAATAGTAATAGGCCAAGGAGGATGCCAAAATATATTACCAGAGGAGAGAAGGCCCAGTGGGAGGTCATCCCCAGCCTTAAGGCAATGACCGGGGCCAGGATCAGAGCGGTCAGGTTGGGGATTGCGGAGCGGTAGAAGAGGATGGCTCCGGCCCGTCCTGGTCTCAATCCCAGACCGCGGAAGATCCAGACCTGGTAAGGAAAGGTCCCGGCCTGAAATGGGGTCACTGCCCCAGCAAAGTAACCCAAAAGGATTATCCTTACCGCCTGTGAAATCGATACCTTCGGGTTTGAGGTCAAGGATAGGATATGGATGGTGAGGCTATCGAAGAAGAGAGCAATGAGGGTGGTAAGGATGAGATAGAGGAGGAAGACGAGTCGGATATGGGCCAGGGCCTCAAGTGTTCTCCGTTCAAAGGTGAGGAAGAAGATGATGAGGAAGACCAGGACTAAGATTGAGATCGAGTATCTCAGACCAGAATACCTTCTCATCCGCAATTTTATCTCTTTCTGAGTAAAGATCAAGATCCGCTTGACTTGCTTACAAGAGTGATTAGAATTAAATATAGGTTAACATGATCGTTCTTGCAATATTTCTACTCTCCTCACCAGGTGATTCGGTCGGCTGGACCAGGTATGATCTGCAAAGAGACGGTGGTCAGACCGGCTGGCAGGTCTGGTTTGATGGTTCGTGTGTCCATGTTGATTTTATGAGATCACATGAACCTGGCCACTCTGATTGCTGCTGTGCCTATAACTTCTGGAAGAACTACTGGTTTGGTGATGCCGATGTCACTCCAGGCTACTCTGGTTCTGTCACCCTTGGGGTGAAGCCTTCCAATAATGCAGCAGTCTGTATCTACCACCATCGCGCCTCAGGTGATATCTACCGGACCTGGGTCTCGATTGATGAGGGTCAGGGCTATTACAATTTCACCTACTATAAGGTTCTGCCTCAGTGCACGACAGAGTTCATCGGGCCAAGAATTTCAATCGATAATAAGGGAAATTTTCATATCACGCTCCACACCTATGGACCCTGTAGCTATTACACCCGCTGTCCCAGCGGTAGTCTCCCCGGAACCGATCCTATCCTCATCGACTCTCTAATGAATCTCTCAACCGGCGTCTTTGCCGACCGGTTTAACACTCCAGGTAAGGTCATCATCTACTGGACGAGATGGACTGGTGAAGGTAGTGGTGGTCATGCCCAGCATGCTCAGGATGTCTGCTATATGATCTCGACCGATTACGGTAATAGCTGGGGGCCAAAGGTCAACCTCACCCAATATCAATCTTCCGACACAATGCGGGCCTTTTGTCAGGTTAAAGCGATCTTCGATCAGAACGGTGATCCCCATATCGTCTTTCCGGTTAATTATTTTCTCAATCAGACGGCGTATTATAAGTCCTGGATCATCCACTGGTCTCCCAATACCGGATTTAAC
>QNBE01000047.1 GCA_003645615.1 Caldifarciminota bacterium | reverse complement strand
TTCTTTTCTCTGTGAGATATAAAGTTCCCGACTGGTGAGCTTCAGGTGTTTTCTTATCGAGACCAGGAAATGGGAGAGCGTCCGCTCTGGGCTTTTGCTTTCGGGCCAGAAGTTATCATAGATCTCCGGGAGAGGAATCGACCCCTTTCGGAGCGCAAGATGAATCAAGAAGGCGGCTTCTTTCGGTGGGAGATGATCCCGGATGAGCTTCCCGTTCCGATAGATTCGAGGAGGTCCCAGGAATTTGAGATGATAAACCGGAATCTCGGTTCTGAATACCGGAAGATTTAACAGCGCTTTTGGAAGGCCGGGATCCTTGCCTCTGGCGATAAACCTTCTTACCGGTTCCGGGAAGAAAAGAACAAGCCTATGGAAAAGCCCCATCAGCTTCTGAGTAGATGCGTAATGATAAGCCTTTCTATAATCCTTTATCTTTAAGGATTTTGATGCTCGGCGTAAAAGAAGCGCGAGTTTGATAGTGGGGTTCAAAGTTGCATCGTGAGGCAACGGATTGAGACCCAGGAGCACATCGCAAAGATACTCATACTCCCTTATCCCATGTTTTTTAATTAGACGAATTGATCGATTGAGTTGAAATATTGCCTTTGTCTTTTCGTTGAGAGCGCAAGAACAGTAGGCAAATATTAAAGAGGAAGTAAGAAGATATTTAATGATCTCTTCATCCCGTGATGTAAGGAGGGCTTCATTAGCATGTTTGATCGCCTCCTGGATCTTCCCTGCACCCAAGAAGCAGTAGGCATTTATGATTGCTGAAAGGGGCTGGAATCCCAGCACATCTACTTCAATCCCTTTCAGAACCTTTCTCGCTGCGCGATATTCTCCAGCTATCGTTAGATTGGCTGATAGATATGTGTACGAAATACCTCGCTGAGTATCGTTCGAGCATTCGAGGCTCTTCTTTATCCAGCGGCGCGATTTTTTGTAGAATCCAATTGATGAGTAGAGCGAAGCGATATTTCTATAATATTTTGCATTCCTCAGATAACGACAGAGGTCTTCGCATTTCTTTAAGCATTGTAGGACATCTCTGGTTCTTCCAAGATCTGCCAGCGCTCTCCCCTGTTCGATAAGGAGAAAGAAGTGTAGGGTATGTTCGGTATTGTCCGGAGGGCTTTTCCTCTTTAGCATTTTTAAGAGTCTTTTAGCGAAAATGAGTCGTTTCTCCGGATGACCGAAATTTTCCATTGCCGACAGTTCAATGAGACCAGCTTTGATAGCGGTGTAAAACAGGTTCTTGCTTTCTGCTTCCTTGCGGAGAATCTTCGCTTTGCGCATGGTTTCTCGAAATGCAACCTTACCAAATGTAAGATCAAGTTTCTCTACTCTTTTTGGTAGCGAGAGAAATCTATCGGGCAATCTCTTTAGAATATCATTTCCTAAGCACGAAGGCAGGGCATTTATTATCTGTGCTGCCTCTTTCATAGCTCCTTTATTTACCATCCGTTCTGCCCTTTTTAATCCATCTTCAATCTCTGAAGTCATCCCACCTTCCGCACCCCAATGGGAGCCAATTTTGTGAAAACCTCCATACCTTCTCCAAATGTTCCAGATTCCATGGATGGAGATTTTGATTCCGCTCTCATTCAAGATATTCTGGGCTTCCAAGAGGGTGAGGGAAGGTTTTTTTTCTTTCAACATGATAATTTTCTTTTCAATCGAAGGCGCAAACCTCTTTGGATGCCTTGTATTTATCTTTTTTCTTTTCAGGTTCTCAGCCCCGCCATCCCTGTAGCGTTTTATCCACCTCCTCAATGTTCTCGGGTGAATATTGAAAGCCAGGGCTACTTCATGGAGAGAACCAGATAATAGATACCTTTTTACCGCCTGCATTCGAATCCGATAATCAAAATGACCTCCGGACAATTTCATGGGAAAATTATACTAAAATAAAACATTTTGTCGAATGGAAAAATAAATGCGAGAAGATCCTTTTAAATAGAGCGTTTATGACGAGTTTTGGCTACGAAAAAATACATATTTATGAGTATGTTCTTATGAAGGAGGTTGGTATGCAGATATTGGGAGCAGGAACGCTCTTGAGGTCAATCAGGTTGTTGTGTATGGCGTTCTGTATCTTCCCCAGCATTATCTTTGCCCAATCTCAAACCTGGGCAAAAGCATACGGAACAAGCGGGGATGAAGAAGGCTGGGGAGTGTGCCAGACCACAGATGGAGGCTATGCTGTCACAGGAACATGGGATGGTTCATTATGCCTGCTAAAGACAGACTCTTTTGGCAACATGCTCTGGCATAAGAGCTACGGTGTCGGTAAGGGCAAATGCGTGAGAGAGACGTCTGATGGTGGATATATCATTACGGGACAGAGAAGTCTCGGGGGGCCATTATGTCTTGTCAGGACAGACGCAAATGGGGTCATTCTCTGGAGTAAGGATTACGACGATTTCAGAGTGGGTAATTGTGTTAGACAGACACCAGATGGTGGCTATATTATCACAGGAACTGCAAAGATTACCGATGTTGCGGTAATTAAGACAAACTCATCAGGTGATACCTTATGGACAAGGAGGTACGGCGCTGGTGGAAGGGATGAAGGTTATTCTGTGTGGCAGACAACAGATGGAGGTTACATCGTTACAGGATATACACAACGGGGCGATGATGATCTTCTCTGGCTTTTGAGATTGGATGGTGCCGGTGATACCGTATGGACAAAGATCTGGCCGAATGTTTTCGCTGGCAGGTGCGGATTCTCTGTGCAACAGACCACCGATGGTGGTTACATGATCATAGGAATCAAAGAGCCTGGGGCCCAGGCCTTACTTGTAAAAACGGACGCAGAAGGTAATGTTATCTGGGATAATTCATATGGCGCTACCAGCTGGTATTCATGGAGCTCTGGTCACCAGACAACGGATGGCGGCTATATCATCGGGACCAAGAGATTTATGGGTGCATCATGGGACGATTTTTGGCTCATTAAAACAGACCCTTTGGGCAATAAACTCTGGGATAAGACATACGGGGGTGTAGGCACGGACATAGGCTTATGTGTTCAACAGACAACGGATAAAGGCTACATCTTTGCTGGCTATACGGGTGCCTTTGGTGCCGGCGGAACGGATATATTACTCATCAAGACCGACTCATTAGGTTATGCGCCGATGGATCCCGACATCACTACGGACCCGACTGAACTTGTATTTGATTATAGCTCTAAATCAACCGGATATGGAGGTTTGTATTGCCCATCCGTAATTAAGGTGTCGGATCCGCTGATAGTGCCGGCATTAGAAGAAAAGATGGTAAAGGCTGCTGAGGGGGAACTGATTCCGATTCTAATTGTAATGTCCGAACAACTGGACTT
Organism: Caldifarciminota bacterium; assembly: GCA_003645615.1. Lineage (GTDB taxonomy): Bacteria > Hydrothermota > Tepidihabitantia > B36-G15 > B36-G15 > B36-G15. The sequence continues at coordinate 12,808 of QNBE01000047.1, read as the reverse complement.
GGATTTTCTATGTAAACATGCGTGTAAACTTGACAAGCAAGGCCGCAGGCAATGGGTTATTTCTCAGGCCCAAGCGCTTAGTCAGAGGACCCAGCAAGGTGTGCTTTCGTATTTAAGAACCGAGCAGGCAAGAGGAAAGGTAGAAAGAATCCGATCTTTATGGATAGTAAATGCTATTTCAGCAAAGGCGACAAAGGATGTTATTCGTGAGCTCTCTTCTATGCCCGGAATAGGCCAGATACTGTTTGATGATAATTGTGTTCATATCTTAGGTAAACCTTCTGGGATGGTAGAAAAGTTCTCAAGAGATACTGTCTGGAATGTAGTTAAGATTCGGGCCGACAGTGTCTGGAATAATCTGGGCTATACAGGTGAGGGTATAATCATCGGGCACATCGATACCGGGGTTAATTACAACCATACCGATCTTGCCGATCATATGTGGGATGGTGGAACGACTTATCCCCATCATGGCTGGGATTTTGTCAATGATGACAATGACCCGATGGATGATAATGGGCATGGGACCCATACCGCGGGCACAATTGCTGGCGATGGGACATCCGGCACCCAGACCGGTATTGCCCCGGATGCTCAGATAATGGCGCTCAAGGTTCTTGATGCAAGTGGTAGCGGAAGCCTTGGTAATGTAGCAGGCGGTGTTCAGTTTTGCATTTATCATGGGGCTGATGTAATCAACATGTCATTGGGAGTTGAAAATCCAAGCACGGCCACCAAGGATTGGTGTCGGCAAATGTGCTGGTATGCATTTGCCGCCGATCTGCCCATGGCGGTTGCTGCGGGAAATGGTTCAGGTGGTGGTTCCCACTATCCAGTACCTCATGACATATACACGCCTGCAGATGTTCCCGCTCCCTGGTATGGCAGTGAAGGACACAACGCAGTCATGGCGGTAGGAGCAACCAACAGCAGTGATGTCATTGCAAATTGGTCAAGTTATGGGCCGACTGAGTGGGATGATTATCCTTATCCCCCGGGTCTTATAAAACCCGATGTGAGTGCACCTGGAGTAAATATTGTCTCTCTGAGACACGACAACAACACCGGTTATACAGGTGGCTGGAGCGGCACCTCAATGGCCGCACCCCATCTTGCTGGTACCATTGCCTTGATGCTTGAGAAGAATCCTCTACTCACCTGTGTCGAGATAGACAGTATCATCGAAAACTTCGGGGTTGTTGACCTGGGTGTGGTTGGGAAAGATAGTCTCTATGGTGCCGGTCGGATAGATGCGTATGATGCGGTGCTTGCGGTCCCAGCGTCGGGCGGAAGAAAAGGGACCTTCCGAATCATCCAGGAAAATCCCAATGTCAGCAACCCCCTGAATGTATCTGATATTACCTGGACCGCCGCCTGGATAAAGAAGGTGAAACCTACTGAATTAACCATAAATATGGGCGAGTATGAGGTGGTTAATGTCTATGTAGATTCGACCGGATTAACTTCTGGGATATACTGGGATACCCTCTGGATCTATTCCAATGACCCTGATGAGAATCCCTATCCCGAGCCCGTCTGTCTGATAACTTCAGGTGTTGGTATTGAAGAGGGCGAAAAAGAACCGCTAATGCCGTTGGTAAATGCACTATATTACACCAGTCCCAATCCCTTCAGATCAAAAGCCCGGATTAGCTATGGTGTGGCAAGAGAAAGCAAGATAAAACTTGCGGTGTATAATGTTGTGGGACAGAAGATAAAGACTCTGATTGATGAGAAACAAGGGCCGGGTCATTACGAAACGATCTGGAATGGTCGGGATGATAAGCGTCGCAGAGTTCCCGCTGGTGTTTACTTTGTGCATCTTGCAATAAACCCTGTGGGGGAATCGGAGGGGTTTAATCAGATTCGGAAAGTGGTGCTCTTACGCTAGAACGGTGAAAAAAATTACAGACTTCCCTCGGCGGTTTAAACAAAATGCAGGGCACCCAGCTTAGAAAGGGGGTTATATGATTAGATACCTTGCTCCATTATTTTTAATATTATTCACGGCTCAGGGAAACCCTGAATACATCGATGGAATTTTCGTTGACCCCAACGGAACTGAACCAGTGGGGGGCAGAGTGTTTATTGTCGTCGACTCCATTCCCACTCCCACCACCAATTATGTCACCGGACTGGCATTCGATGGTCAACATCTGTGGGTTGATGATAAAGAGCGGATCTTCTATCATATTGATACTGTAACTGGTTCGGTGATCAAGACATTCTATCCAGCCTACGGTAACCGTGATATGACCTTCGACGGCGAGTATCTATGGGCATCAGACTGGTATGAGGCCTCGATTAATAAATATGACACCTCCGATTGTTCAATCATCGCGACTTATTATCCACCGTTCTCCGCGGGCAAACCTATGGGAATGGCCTGGGATGGAACACATCTCTGGGTTGGTGAAGAAAGCGGTCGTATCTACCAGATGACTACTGAGGGTGAGACCCTACGCTCAATCCCACGTCCTCCTGGAGGGGGACTTTACAATCCAAGGGGTCTTGCCTTCGATGGCGAATACCTCTGGGTAGGTTATCAAGAGATCGGGATCGTCTACAAAATTGATACCATCAATGGCAATGTTCTTGAATCCTATTCATCGCCGACTGGTGGTATGCTCCAGGGAGTGACATTTGATGGTGAGTATCTATGGCTGACCGGTGGTTGGGGTAGACGATGGATATACAAAGTTGACATCGGGCTTGGGAATGAGGAGGAGAAAGGTCACACTCTCGAAGTATACCTGCGAAGCTATCCCAATCCCTTCCGGGGGGTAACAACAATCGCTTACTCCTTAAATGAATCGGGTCCGGTGGAGCTGAATATCTATAACTGCTTTGGACAAAAGATAGAGACACTGGTAAGCGGTTTCCAGAGAGCCGGCAATTATCGAGTTTGCTGGGATGCGAAGGATGTCCCTTCGGGGGTCTACTTCTATCGACTGAAGACCTCTAAGTCTGAAAGGATGGGAAAGGCGCTCCTGGTGCGATAATCTGAGCCCGTCTCGGACCAGACTGGTAACGATGTCTGTTAACGCTCACAACGATTGACATTTCGCCAGCTTGGGGTATATCCTAATAAAAGGAGGAGAGATGAGGGTTTTATTGTTGTTGGGACTGATGGCAGTTCTTTGGGCCGATGTTGACACCCTAAACCCAATCGGGGATGTCTACATTATTACCTATGGCGGTGGTGAGGGTGGAAATACTTTCTTAAAATTTGACATCTCCTCGATCCCATCGAATGCGCAGATCGATTCGGTGATTCTCGAGTGCTATGTCTGGCAGAGAGATGCCGGTTGGGATACCGATGTAAACTACTGGAATGTCAACTCTCAAACATGGAAAGAGGATGATTCCGCTCGCGCAATCTGGGCAATTCCAACCTCTGATTCGACCCACCAGGCTTCGGGCTTCGGTGTCGGTATTGGCTGGGCAAGATCGGTCGACCTGACGAATATCTTCAACCGTGATTACCAGGTCTCACATACATTCTGCAGCATCAAGATGAAGGACCCCGATGATCCAACCTCTGTGCCGATGCCGGGAAGCATGCCCAATGATTCAGATGATACCTTGATGGTGGGCAATTTCGGAGAGCGAATCTACTTCTACCCCCATGAACATGGTTCTGATATACCCAGGCTGATCGTCTACTATACCCCTCCCAAGATCGAACACAAATTGAGTAATAAGATCGACATCTGTCGAGTAGCCCCAAACCCGTTTAACTTGAGGACAACCTTCTATGTAGCAGATGATCCCGATGGTATAAGTTTGACCATCTACGATCATCGGGGAAGGCTGGTCCGCACCCTTTCATCACGATCTAAAAAGGTGACCTGGGATGGCTGTGATGATCACCGAAAGCCACTTCCCGCCGGCGTCTATTTCTATATCCTTGAGGACAACGAGGCAAAAGGAAAGGTCTGTCTGATCAGATAGAGGGGAGGAGGTTAGAAACTGCCGTAATAGCCAATCTTGACCATCCGATTGAAACTCTCCTCCTCGTGCATTGAGAAGAGATCACGGAGGGAGAGCTCAAAGAGGACCTGATTATTGATCAGCCATCTCAGACCGAGATTGAAATAGCCCGGCCCCTCGGCCTTAGGATCATTGGATCCCAGGTCGTAGTCGAGCAGGAATCCGAAACCGGGACCGATCCCGACCATCAGACCGGCAAAGAGGGATGGGGTTTTGGAATCGACCGTCTCCAAGCTGTAGTTGAGGCCAAGACTGATATCGATCCAGCCGAACTGGAGTCCGAGGTGCTCCCCACCGGTGAGATAGAAACCCTTGGACTTGATCCGATACCGGTCCCCCTGATGGGGTCCAAAACCCTGGGAGTCGAAACCGAGGGTGAGCTGGGGGATATAGAACTGCTGCTCGATGAGGACCAGTTTGGCCTGGACCTCGGGTCGGGGATAGAACTCCGGATCTTCGGAGCCGATCAGGTTCGAGGCACCATAGCTCAGGCCAAGCTGGAACCGTTCTAAGATACCGACCATCGCATAGGGGAGGACACTCCCCTCTGGACCGAAGCGGAGTAGAAAACCATACTGGCCGTGCTGGAGTGGCCATGGGGTCGGTTGATCGATGAAGAAAGGCTGACCCGTAACCAGAAATAACAGGATTATCATCGGCCCCCCTTATTGATGAAATACGATACCCCCTGCCGACCCAGGATTCGGGTCAGCTCATTGTGGAGATCCAGGGCTAAGGCAACCTTCAGCCGCTTCGACCTCACCTTGGCCCGATTCCCGATCAGGAAGTAGACATCACGATCACCAGGGAATCGGCTCAGGATCTTCCTCAACATCTCCAGCTCCTCATCCCCGGTCTCCTCACCGAGCCTGATCACCAGACCCTGGATCATCTGTTTCGCCTCATCGAGCGTGAGGAGTTCATAGCCCCTGACCACCGGTTTCTCCCCACCGGCAAACCTGCCCCGCACCACCACCATCGTCTCTAAGGAGAGCTTATCCCGCACCCGTTTCAAGAGGTCGGAGAAGAGGAGGATCTCGATCGAGCCGGTCAGATCCTCAATCCTGATCCGGGCAAATTCTCCACCCTTCCGATCCCGCTTGATCTCCCTCTTGGTAATGATCCCGCCCACCCTGATCTCACTACCATCGCCCAGCATCTTAATCCGGTCCAAGGGGGTGAGGTTGAGCGCTTCATACTCCAACCGGTAGCACTCCAAGGGATGGGTTGAGAAGTAGAAGCCGAAGGCCTCCTTCTCATAGTTGATTCGCTCCAGTTTCGACCACTCCTTCACCTCCTCCTTCTGGAAGAGGGAGGTTTGGAGTCCGTGGTGGGCATTCCGGTTGAGTGCGATATCGAGCATCCTGGCCCGGGAATCGCCGATGCTGTCAAAGGCACCCGCCTTGATCAGCGATTCGACAACCTTCCGGTTGATCCCCTTAACCCGGAGGAGGAAGTCGAAGATGCTCTTGAACCTTCCCTTCTTCCGCTCGGCCACAATCGCCTCGGCGGCACTCAGCCCGACATTCTTCAGTCCGGCCAAGGCATAACGGATCGCATTGTTCTCCTTCTGGAACCTCGGCCCACTCTGATTGATATCCGGGGGCAGGATCTTGATCTTCAACCGGTCGAGCTCCCTGCAGAGGACCGAGAGCCGATCGGTATCATTGAGCTCGGAGTTGAGATTGGCCAGCATAAACTCAACCGGATAGTGGGCCTTGAGATAGGCGGTCTGATAGGCGATCAGGGCATAGGCGGTGGCATGGGATTTGTTGAACCCGTAGCCGGCAAACGGAGCAAGATATTCGAAGATCTCCTCGGCCAGCTTCGGCCGGATCCCATTCCTCTTGGCCCCGGCCTTGAAATCGTCCTTCAGCTTCTCCATCAGATCGATCACCTTCTTGCTCATCGCCCGCCGGAGCTGATCGGCCTGGGCCATGGAAAACCCACCAATCTGGTGGGCTATTTCCATCACCTGCTCCTGATAGATGATCATCCCGTAGGTCTCGGCCAGGATCGGCTTCAGTCCGGGATGGAGATACCGGATCTGATCCGGGTTCTTCTTATTCCTGATCATCTGCTCCAGATTGACATTGCCGAGGGGGCCGGGTCGGTAGAGGGCAACGACTGCTATCAGCTCCTTAAGGCTTTCCGGCTGGAACTTCCTCAGTATCCCTTTCATCCCCTCTGATTCGAGCTGGAAGACACCGACCGTCTCACCCCGTTTCAGGAGATCGAAGGTCGGTTTATCATCGAGGGGGATCGACTCCTTGGTGATCCCGACCGCCTTCAGGGTCTCATCGATCACGGTGAGCGTGCGCAGACCCAGGATATCCATCTTCAAGATCCCGACCGCCTCCAAGGAGCTCTTCTCATACTGGGTTGAGATCTCCTTCGAGTCCGGTGATCGGTAGAGCGGGACATAATCGGTGAGATCGGTTGGTGTGATCACGACCCCGGCGGCATGGGTGGAGGCATGACGGACCAGACCTTCCAGTTTCTCCGCAGTCTTGATCAGGATCTCATACTCCCCCTTCTCCCCGATCACCCTTCTCAGCTCGCTGGAGAGGGAGAGGGCCTGATTGATCGACTGGTTATGGGGGATCAGTTTGGCGATCCGATCGACCTCGCCATAGCTCAGTCCCAAGACCCGGCCGACATCCCGGATCACCGCCCGGGCCTGCATCGTTCCAAAGGTGATCACCTGGGTGGTATTCTTCTCGCCATACCTTTCGATGATATACCGGATCACCTCTTCCCGCCGGACGTCAGAGAAGTCGATATCGATATCCGGCATCCCTTTCCGCTCCGGATTCAGGAACCGCTCGAAGATCAGTCCGTAATCGAGCGGGTTGATATCGGTGATGCCCAGGACATAGAGGACAAGACTGCCGACTGCAGAACCCCGGCCCGGTCCCACCGGTATCCCTCGGCTTCGGGCGAAATCGACCAGATCCTTGACGATGAGGAAATAGCCTGAGAGTCCCCTGCGCTTGATCACCTCCAGCTCATACTCCAGCCGTTTGAGGACCTCGGGACTGAAGCCGGGTAGCTTCTCCCTCAGGCCGTGATGGGCAAGATGGCTCAGATAATCAAAATCAGAGGCGAAACCATCGGGTCGGGGATAGCGGGGGAGGTTGAAATGGGTCCCGAGATTGAAGAGGACATTGCATCTTTCGGCAATGATCAGGGTATTGGATATCGCCTCGGGCAGATCCTCAAAGAGCTGGGCCATCTCCTTCGGACTTTTGAAATAGACCTGATTGGTCTTAAACCGGAGCCGGTCCCTGTCCCGAATCCGCTTCTTGGTCTGGATGCAGAGGAGAACCTCATGGGCAAAGGTATCCTTGGCGGTGAGATAGTGGCAGTCATTGGTGGCAACGATCGGACAGTCGAACTCCCGGGCGAGCTGGACGAGTTGATCGATGAGATACTCCTCACCATCGAGGCCGAGCCGCATCAGCTCCAGATAGAAGTTATCCTTCCCCAGGATCTCAAGATAGGAGCCGAGTGCATTCCGGGCCCGCTCCACATCCCCCTTCAGGATCCAGTAGGGTATCTCCCCCTTCATACAACCGGAGAGTCCGATCAGTCCTTTCGAGTGTTGAGCAAGGACCTCACGATCGATCCGGGGCCGGTAATAAAACCCCTCCAAGTATCCGATCGAAACCAGCTTGATCAGATTATGGTAACCATCTAAGTCCTTGGCCAAGAGGGTGAGATGGAATGATGCCTCCGGCACGGTCAGATCCTTCGACTTCTTCAGCCGCGACTCCGGAGCGATATAGACCTCGGAGCCGATGATCGGTTTGACCCCGGCCCTCTCTGCGGCCTGATAGAACTTAATCGCTCCGAAGAGGTTGCCATGGTCGGTAATGGCAACCGCGGGCATCTCCATCTCGGCAGCGGCACGGGGCAGCCGTTCCAGTTTTATCGCCCCATCTAAGAGGCTGTACTCGGTATGGTTATGGAGATGGACAAAGGACACTACTTATCTTCCACCGGTGGGATATGGTCCGGGATTTCTCCATCGAGCCCCAGGTGGAGGGGATTGGAACAGTAGATCTCCTTGCACCTGGGACAGAGGATGAAGTGGAACTCCTTATAGACCTCCTCCTCGATTAGATCCTCGGGGTATGCCTTCAACTTCTCAATCTCGGCATTGATGTCGTAGTGGCCGCCGAGTTTGATGATCCCATCAAACCCGGAGATGACCTTGATGTCAAGCCGATAGAAGAGATCCCCCTCACCGATTATCCTCTGACAGCGGGAGCATCTCTTCGCCGGCATATCATTCTATTCTAAATCATAATCCGGGATGGTCAAGCTTATGTGAACGATGTCACTGTTCCAATTTCGAGGGAGTTATTAAAAAAGCCGTCCTGACCTGTACCCCCAGCTTTCAGAGTGTCTCGAAAATTCAGTGGGTCACCCCCAAAAATCAGAAACTATCGCTTTGATCATCTGAAGCTAACCCATCCGGGAGCATCGGCCCTCAAATTTCATTCCGTCAATCCGGTAATTACCGGAATGTCGGATTGATGGATGCTTGGGGGAGGAAGAGGCCCTTCCCCTGAAATTCGAACAGTAACTGAATGATTGCCGGCTCCAGAATAAGAAATATAATTAGATGATGTTCCTCCTGTTATTATTTACCATGGCGGTAGAGATAAGAAGCCTCTCGATCGATGACCACTGTTGAGGAGGGAATAATGATCACACCCCTGGTCCAGGGGATCGACACAATCTCGGGATCACCCTGATCAATACCGGCACCACCCCATATATCAACCTGAAAGGGAGACTCATCAGCGATACACTGGCGCAGCTCCTCTGTGATACCGCCACCTTTGGCGATCTCTATCCCGGTGATACGGCAACCGCAGACAACTTCAACATCTATATCGAATACTACTGCCCCACCGGCACCCTGATCAGATTCGACCTCATCCTCTATGATAAGTGGGGCAACCGGGATACCCTCACCTTCTTCGAACATGCGATCGGCCAGCTCCAGTTCTACCGGCTCGATCGGAAGGTCGCCCCGCCCGGTGAGAGTCTCAACATCCGGGGCTACTTCCTCAATGGCTACTGGCAACCAGATCCCGGTGGTATTGAGCGGGTCTACCTCTATCTTAAGGATCGGAATCATCGGGTGGTCGACTCCCTGGAACTCTTCGATGATGGTAACCATGGTGATAGCACTGCTGGAGACGGGATCTTTGCCAACTACTACCGGCCTTCCTCCGAGCAGGATCTGATTGTTGAATTCCATATCATCGATACCCGCCACTATTATGAGGGCGGGATCCGGGACTGGTTCGGTATCTCAACCATACCATTTGAACGGATCGGTGATATCCTCCTCATCAACGATCTCGACCTGATGCCACCGATGGGGGAGATGAATGCGACCTATTACAAAAGGGGTCTTAATCGTCTCGGCTACGGCTATTTCTTCTGGCCCACCTATTTCCGTGGTCTGCCCACCACCACCGAGCTTCGGGAATATCTAAGAGATGGTGCGGTTATCTGGGCGGGCCCGACCTCACTCGATCGGGGGACACTCCCTCAGATCTCCTATCAGACCCCGGTCCAGGAGACGGTCGCCCTCTTCCTCGATCAGGGTGGAAGGCTCCTTCTGGCCGGAAACTCGATCGGTGAGATGTCCCAGTTCTATCCTCTTCTCCTGAGAGACTATATCCATGCCCGCTATATCCAGACCTTCCACCGGTATGCCTACTTGGAGACCCTCAATGGGGTCGGTGGTGATCCGATCGGTGATGGTCTTAATCTCGATATCATCGGCAAGCCCGGGATATCCCAATACTTTGCCGAGGAGATCGATCCCACCGCGACCGCCCTCTCGATCTTCTACTATGACACCACCTCCGGTCCGGGCCAGATCCAGTCCTCGGGGAGTGGTGCGGTCCGATACGAATCTGATGGATATAGGACCATCTTCTTCAGCTTTGATCTCTCCGGCATCACCGATTCCACCCTCCTCGATTCCGTCCTCTCCCGCTCCGTCCGCTGGCTGATCGGCCATGGCCCAGGAATCAGCCGGTACCCACCGGAGAAAAATCGGATCCTGATCCGTCCCAATCCGGGCAACCCCTTTTTGATCGGTCTGAGCCGGCCCGATACCGTCTCGGTCTTTGACCTCAGCGGAAGGAGGATCGATAGCCTCTGGGTGGTCGACCGTGCGATCTGGAGGGCACCACGACCCGGGATCTACTTCCTCAGGGTCCGGGATCAGGTCAGGAAGGTGGTGGTTATCAGATGATGGCCCTGCTGATCATCGGGGTGAAGCTGGAAGGCTTGGTCTACGATGGGGAGAGTAAGGAGCCGATCCGGCCGCTATCAGGTTGAGGTATCTGGTTATCGGTCCGAGATCCGGACGATCGTATTAACGAGCGGCCATCATCACTCGGCCGGGTGGGTCGCTCCAGCCCTCCTTCTCTCTCCCATCGGTCTTCCCGGCCGCAGATCTCACCGCCACCGATGAACGGGATCCCCGCCGGGAATTGAAACCGCATAAACAGCAACAGAATTACTGTCTTTACAACCCGAACTGAGACCGGAGCGGACCATCGCCACCGAGATCGGGAGGATCGCCTCTGGAATTCATGCCACCACAACCTTCTTCTACAGGGATGTCACCGACCCGATCGGAAGTGGACTGATACCGGCGGCTCCGGTCCCATACTTCACCTATCTCAATATCGAGTATGCCAATATCAAAGGGGTGGAATTTGTCCTCTCCGTATCCAGGCCTTTCCTCAAGGGGAAGATCTCCTACACCCTCTCCCATGCCAGTGAAGGTCACTGGCGGTATATCCAGTCCCATCTGGAATCTCTCCCCCACTATCCCAGGACCGACTATCCCCTCGATTTTGACCAGCGCCACCGGATCTTCATCCGGACCGAGCCCCCCTTCCCTTCCACCTCTTTTTTGAGATCCAGAACCTCCTGGACATCGGGGATGTCTGCTATGTCTATCCTGCCACCGGTCTTCCCGACGATAATTGGGGTCAGGGTGAGTATCGATCAATTCATTGGTGGCCTCACCCTCTTTGACCGGGGCTATTACCATCCGGGCAAGGATCTCAACCACGATGGCTATGTGACCAGAGAGGAGGCCTATCTCTCCTATCTCAGAGCCAACCAGATCTCAATCGATACCGGAGGTTCCTGATCGGCTTCGAGCTCAGGATTTAGAACTGTTACTATTCGAATTTCGGGGGAGACTTTTGTGGTTTTTAAGTTCTCCTTTTTCATACCGCAGCTTTTCGGGGGGAGACGCCCCTCGGCTATTTGAGTGCACCACAGCTTATCATAATGGAGCGGGAACACCAAACCGTATTCATAGAGAAAAACCTGGGTTCTAATCAAGGATAAACTCCGTGAAGAATCTCGGATTCTTCACCCGCTTTCGGCAGACTCAGGATGACATCGTCATTCCATCGGGGCGAGCCCGCTGGTTCTTCAAAGGGGGTTGTGGTCGGGGAGAAGATCTTCTAAGAAATCTTCTAAGATGATGGCGTATACTTTAAATGGAGGTGATCATGAGGTGGATGGCAGTGATTTTGATCCTCATCGGTCTCTTATGGGCCGACTGGGAGATCAAGGTCCACGATGGCAGTAACATCATCTTTTATCTCTCCAATTTCGGTGAGTTCGGCCAGAAACCGGGAGACAACCCTGACTTAGAATGGCCTAAAGGGAGCGGTAATCTCCACCTCTTCGGGGGAGGTATCTGGTTCGGGGCCCTGTGCCCTGATACCTGTGTCTCCCAGGGCTACAACCCGAATTCGGGAAGGGGCGAGTGTGTTCCAGGTCTGGTGCGCCAGGGGACGACAGCATATCATAACCCCTATGTCCGGGTCTATATCTATCCCGAGGACTGGCCCCCACCGATAGACACCTTTCCAATGGCCCCGCAGGATCCCAGGACTTTTGAGGACTCCTGGTGCTGCTTCAACGAGAGTGATCCTGAATTCCACGACTCGCTTGACACCCATCCGATCGGGGTCGAGTTCTACCAGTCCGGTTACGCCGATCCCCGGTGCCCGGATGCGGTCTTCCTCAAATACACGATCAAGAATTGCACGACAAAAGTCCTCGACAACTGCCTGATCGGTATCGTTATCGACCCCCTCCGTGCTTCTGCGATGCGCTACATCTTCAACCGGTGGTTTCTCATCGGTAATGACTCCATCTATATCGACACCTTGGTCTTCCTCTCACAGTTCCATCCAGGCCAGGAATCATTGGGGATGATCGGGTTCTACTTCCTGGAGACCCCGGATCAGAAAGGATCCTTGAGCTGTATGAGGTTCACCCTTGAGATCGACCCATCGCTCGATTGGCAGCGTTATCTCATGATGAAGGGGATCGACTATCGGACCGGGGATTCGATCGGATTTATGCCCGAATCAAGTACCCCTGATGAGTGCCGGTTCACCTACTGCACCGGTCCTTTCGATCTCAAACCCCAGGAAGAGAAGACCTTCGCCTTCACCATCTGTTTGGGCCTCGATACCCTCGCGCTAATCAAGATGGTCGATATGGCCAGAGATTTTTATGAGCGCTACATCTCGGTCTCAGAGGAGACGCGGTGGTTTGAGCAGAAACTTTTGATCTATCCCAACCCATCCCGGGGCCTTGTAAATATCATCCCAACCCAGGATGTGGAGGGGGTCACCATCTTCGACGCCACCGGTCGATTGATCCACCGACTCTCCCCATCACCCCATCTCCAGCTCACCCTCCCCCCTGGCATCTACTTCCTCAAGATCAAAACCCAATCTGA
>QNBE01000046.1 GCA_003645615.1 Caldifarciminota bacterium | reverse complement strand
GATGTTGAGGGCGATCTCATGGGCCAGGCGCCTATCTTTGGTATTGAGGTTGACATTGTAGGCGATCAGGAATTCCCGACATCCGATGACCGTGGCCCCGGATTTGGCATTAAATACAGCCGGGCCATAGTCTGGTTGCCATTCGGGATCCTTCAGTTTCTCTCTAAGGCCCTCATACTCACCCTTTCGGATCGTGGCCAGATTCTTCCGTTCCGGCCTTGTGGCAGCATACTCGTAGAGATAGACCGGGATCCTCAGTTCCTCTCCAACCCTCTTTCCGAGCCTATGGGCCAGCTCAACACACTCCTCAACCGTAACCCCGGTAATCGGAACAAAGGGACAGACATCGGTGGCCCCGATCCGGGGATGGGCCCCCTGGTGCTTGCTCATATCGATGAGTTCAGATGCCTTCTTAATCGCCTGGAAGGCCGCCTCCAGAACCGCATCCGGGGATCCGACAAAGGTGACCACGGTCCGATTGGTTGCCTCACCGGGATCGACATCGAGCAGATGGACGCCGCTTATCCTTTTGATCTCATCACAGATGGCATCGATTACCCTCTTATCCCTCCCTTCAGAAAAGTTGGGAACACATTCTACCAGTCTCATGATTCTTTCAAGATTTCCGCAATCTGGACCGCATTGGTGGCGGCCCCCTTCCTGAGATTGTCGGCAACGATCCAGAGAAAAACCCCTTCCTCGGTCTCCGTGATCCTGCCCACATGGACCTCATCCTTACCGGCGATCTCAATCGGGGTGGAGTAGTCTCTATCAACAACGACCCCGGGTGAAGATTCGAGTAGCCTGATGATCTCATCACGCGAGGCCGACTTCTTCAGCCTGAGCCATACCGCCTCCCCATGGCCGATCCGGACCGGGACCCGGACACAGAAGGGGAAAACCTTGATCTCACTCTCGAGGATCTTATTGGTCTCAAGCTGGAGCTTACGCTCCTCCTCACTCAGACCATCATCACCAAATTCACCGATCTTGGGAATGAGATTGGCCCCGATCGGCCGGGGGAAGACCGAGCCTTTACTATCTGGAGGCTCACCCACGGCAACAAACTCAACCTCATAATTAAACTGATCCAGTGCCTCCCGACCCCAACCCGAGACCGACTGGTAGGTGGCGATATGGAGAGATTCGATCCCGAATTCCTTATGGATCGGGCCGATTGCGACCACGAGCTGGATGGTCGAGCAGTTGGGATTGGCAATGATACCCTTATGTTCCTTAGCCCGGTCAGGATTTACCTCTGGGACGACAAGGGGGACATCGGGATCGAGTCTGAAGGCAGAAGAGTTGTCGATCACGACCCCCTTCTCCTTCAGCCTGGGCACAAGCTCCTTGGCACTCTCCCTGTCCAAGGCCGAGAAGATGAAGTCGAACTCGCCCATCTCTTCCAATTTCAGCTCCTCAACCTCGATCTGATCGTAGCCGAATCTGATCTTCTCACCGACACTCCGACGGGTGGAGTAGGCGAAGATCTCCTGGGCGGGAAACTCGCGGTGGAAGAGGACTTCGAAGATCTCCCTTCCCACCAGTCCTGATGCACCAACAACTGCGATCCTCATTTAACCCCCTTCCTCAAGAGCTGAAGGACCAACCTGATATCAGAGGGAAGCTCCGAATGGAACTCCATCTTCCGCTTGGTGATGGGATGAGAAAACCCAAGATAAGAGGCATGGAGCGCCTGGCGGTCGATGAGCTCAAGAACTTCCTTATAAATCTCATAGCCCCTCCGATCCTTGATCACCTTCGGATCTCTCCCCCCATACTCCGGATCACCAACCACCGGAAAGCCAAGGTGTTCTAAGTGGGTCCTGATCTGATGGGTCCTTCCGGTCTTGAGGATAACCTCCAGGGCGGTAGCGATCCCAAAGCGCTCCTTCACCCGAACCACGGTCTGAGCGGTCTTGGATCCGATCGGGGTTACCGCCATCTTCATCCGGTTGATTGTATCCCTTCCAATCGGGGCGTCAATCTCGAATTGGTCGGTGGGGAAGTCTCCCCAGACTAAGGCAAAGTATCTCCGTTCCAGTCTTCGCTTCTCAACCATGATGCCCAGCCGGCTCAATGCCTCATCGGTCTTGGCGAAGACGATAAGGCCGGTGGTATCTTTATCAAGCCGATGGACGACCCCGGGACGTAACTTATCCGAACCGGAGGGTAGCTCTCCGCAGTGGTAGAGGAGGGCATTGACTAAGGTATGATCGGGATGGCCCCGGGCGGGATGGACAACGACCCCTTTATCCTTATCGACCACAATAATATGAGCATCCTCATAAACGATCTTGATCGGGATCGGCTGGGGTCTGATATTGAGCGGTGGCTTCACCTCATAACGGGCCTCAATAACATCGCCAACCCTGATCTTATGGGAAGGCCTCACCTTCCTCCCATTAACCAAGACTAAACCCTCCTGGATCAATCGCTTCAGTGTCGATCGAGTAACCCCGACTCCGCTCTTGATCAGGTAATGGTCGAGCCTGAGGCCATCCATCTTCTGGGAGACGATCCGTCTAAATTCCCTGAAGGGCATCGTGTTCGATCCTGATGATCTCCTCGATCCCCTTTCGGGCTAAGTTGAAGAGCTGGTCAAATACCGATCGCTCGAAGGGGTAGGCCTCGGCCGTCCCCTGGATCTCAACGATCTTGCCCGATTCGGTCAGAACAACATTCATATCCACTTCGGCATTGACATCCTCTTCATAACAGAGGTCGAGTCTCGGGATCCCTCCCACCACCCCAACGCTCACTCCGGCCAGAAACTCCCTAATCGGGTTGGTCGTGAGCTCCCGGGAACGGACCATCCTCTTTATCGCCTGGACCAGACTTAAAAAACCACCGGTGATTGATAGGGTCCGGGTTCCACCATCGGCCTGGATCACATCGCAATCGACGATGAAGGTAATCTCACCCAGTTCTTCTAAGGCGATGACCGAGCGGAGTGACCGTCCAATCATCCTCCGGATCTCATGGGTCCTGCCATCGATCCGACCCCGAACCGACTCCCTGATGGTCCGTTCCCGGGTCGATCTGGGAAGCAGGCTATACTCGGCCGTAATCCAGGCCTGTCCGGTTCCGGTCAGGAAATGGGGAACACCCTTCTGGATGGTGGTTGCGCAGAGGACAACGGTATCGCCAGCCTTGATCAGGCAGGATCCCTCCGCATATTTAAGATAGCCAAGGTTTACCTCGATGGGTCGAAGCTGATCATACTCACGACCATCTATTCTCATCACTCCTCCAGTGTAATCCGAACGATCTCACCGACCTCCTCTCCCAAAAACCGCTCCGCTACCGAGCGAAAACCATAGGAGAGGTCAGTGAGATATACTACCAGCCGACCATCCCCTTGGAAAGAACTCTGCTTACTCAGCTCATCAGCAACTACCTGACCGGGATCGATCAGCTCAACCCCGGGTAGGATCTTTTCCATCACCGGGATCAACATTGGGAAGTGGGTGCAACCGAGGAGGAGAATATCGATCCCTTCGGAACGGAACTGAGAAAGGTAGTGATCAACTACCACCTCAGCGACCCTCCCCTCAAGGATACCTTCCTCAACCAAGGAGACCATGAGGGGACATGCCCGGGCGATAATCTCCCCCTTCACCCCCTCCTTTCGGAGCTGGTTGATATAACTCCCACTTTCGATGGTGGCAATGGTCCCAATCACTCCCACCTTCTCAGGCCTCTTCTTGGCCACCGCCTTGGCACCGGCCTCAACTACAGTGAGGATAGGAAGGGAGAATCTCCGCCTGAGTTCCTCGGTGGCAACCGAAGCCGAGGAGTGGCAGGCAATGACGACCATCTCCGCTCCCCGTTCGATCAGGAATCGGGTATTCCGAAGGGAGAAATTGGTGATTGCTTCCGGTGACTTGTTGCCATAAGGAAGATGAGCGGTGTCGCCCAAGTAGAGGATCGATACATCCGGTAACTTTTTCCTGATCTCCTTCACCACGGTCAGTCCACCAACTCCGGAATCGAATACACCGATCATGAGCCACCTTTTTTATCAATATAGGTGATAATCCCCTTATAGATTGCCCGAGCCAGCTCCTCCTGAAACTTCTTACTCCTCAGGCGTCTCTCCTCCTTAGGATTGGAGAGAAAGGCGCACTCAATCAGAACACTGGGCATAAAACAGCCATAAAGGACATAAAATCCAGCCTGATGAACACCCCGATTGTTGATTCTCACCTCCCTGCAGACAACATCCTGGATACACTCGGCCAGAAGGTTAGACTCTTCTAAGAACTGAGCCTGAGCGAGATCCCAGAGGATATATTCTAAGGCGGAGTCAAACTTCCCCTGAGGGAGATCGAATCGGATTGAGGCATTCTCTCTTGCGGCTACTGCCCGTTCCCAGGATGTCTTCGCCTCAGAGAGGAAGTAAACTTCAAACCCCTCCGATCTCCTTCGTCGGGAGGCATTACAGTGGATGGAGATGAAGAGGTCGGCCTTATTCTGATTGGCAATCCTGGCCCGTCGGCTCAGGGAGAGGTAGCGATCGGAGTTACGGGTCATGATAACCCGAATCTTGGTATTCTTCTCGATGATTCTCTTAAGCCTCCGGGCAATGGCGAGATTAATCGTCTTTTCATAGGTCCCCAGTCTCCCAATCGCCCCCGGATCGATTCCTCCATGGCCGGGATCGATAACGATGAGATCGACCCGCCCCCTCCGCTTGGGATAGATGGTTACTGACTTTGCCTCATGGATAAATGAGAAGTCCGGTGATTTCATCCTGAGCCTGATCTTGATATAATCGGGGAGTTGCGAGATCTTGATCTCCTTAATGATCCCTCTCGGTTTGGGAAGCTCGAATCCCGAAGCCAGATGGCCGTCGATCTCAATCGCTCCCGAATCGCCTTCGAATCCGACCGCCATCTTGACTTCACCCTCAGCAATTACCTCAAGACAGATGGAATCACCTTTTGTTTCCATCCTGAGGCCGGAGATCTCAATACCAGCCGTTTCCTTGATGAATATCAGCTTCCCAAAATTATCAGCAAAGAAGGGAATCACCTGGCTTCTCCCGATTACAATCTCTCCATCCATCATCGTTAATGGTATGATCAACTTCTTCAACTTTCCGTTGCTCTCATAGATCGAGAAATCGAGCAGAAGCCGGACCATATGTTCATCATCAAAGATGGTAACCCTCTGATGGCGATGATCGAGGATGAATTGAATGTCGAGTAGTTCGGCGATATCGGCCAAAGGAAGATACTCAGTCCCCTCGTATTCGACTACCTCTATCAACTTCTTATGGTCCCCATAGCTAAGTTCGAGGGGGGTGGCCTGAAGGAAAACTAACAATAGACTCATCCCCTCAGCTCCCGCTCCATATCCCTCCGGATGATCTCCGCCTTCTTCTCATAGGACCTTTTCCCTCGACAAAGTGCGAGTTCTACTTTGGCGATGGATCGATCGTTGAAGTAGATCCTAAGTGGGATAAGGGTGAACCCTCGCTCTCTGGTTCGGCCATAAAGGCGCTTTATCTCGTGTTTCTTCAGAAGCAGTTTCCTCCTCCTCCTGGGATCGATCTGGGCATACCCTCCCTTCTCGTAGGGTTTGATATAGGCACCGACAAGATAGACCTCACCATCAACTACCTGGGCGTAAGAACCATCGAGGGAGGCCATCCCGGCGCGGAGGGACTTCACCTCATAACCTTTGAGAACAATACCCGCCTCAAAGGTCTCGATGATGTTATAATCACGTCGAGCCTTACGATTGGTTACCACAACCCGCACCAGCAATTATAACCGCGGTCAAGTCACCGTCAATTCCTGGAAAGAGCCTTACATAACTTTTCTAAAAAATCCTATTGACAATTGTAAAGTTCCCCAACAAACTTAAGATAGGAGACCGTTATGATATCTGCTCCTAATACACTTAAGTGTGTGGAAGGGGGAATGATGAGTATGATAATGCTTGCTCTTATAATAGGGCTTTCCCCAGTGGGAGGTGAGTCAGCAGTAAAACTTGTTCCAAGTAAGGCCAGGGTTCACAAACGGCAAATGCCACTAAAAGTGGTTATGGAGAAGGGGGAACGGTTGACCCCTGAGATTTGGTTCCGTTTTCATCCCGAGGACCGGGATAAATCCCCACCCTGGAGTGATGACATCCAGACTCCGCCCTGGAATTATGCTGAGAATTATACCTCGATGGCAGTCGATGCTACCGGCAAGATCGTAATCGGATTCAACCTCCAGATCAATGCCAATACTTATGCCTGGGGCTTGAAATGGAGCACCGATTTTGGTGTCACCTGGAATGATGCGGCCTGGTGGTTCGGACAGTCCGGAACCGGTTTCCACTTTCCTGAGATTGCGATAACCGATGACGGAAAATATTATCTCTTTGGCAGCCGGACCGGCCCGGGCTATTCTTACAATGCCTGTTTCGCTTTTACGAGTACTAATAATGATCCCAACAGCTGTGGCAACGTTATAACCTTTACTACCCTTACGGACCATTACTACCCAGAAGCTGTCACCTATGGTAATAGCAATCAATTCGTCATTGCCTCCTATACCCGGGAAACCACTGGTAGTGATTCAGTCTCATGCCTTTACAATCATGATGGGAGTAACAACTCCAGCTGGTTACAGATGTGGTTCACCTTTGATACCGAACTCGGCTATACCTCTATTGGTGTAAACGTGGTTGGTGGTATTGATACGATTCTCATTCATGGTTTCGATGAGTTCGCATCCGGGGATTGGAATGTCTATGGTATGCTCGACACCCTGAATGGTTCTGGCACCACCTACTACTGGTGGACCACTAACACCAACCCCGATGTCGCTCCCCGGGTATTCTTCTCCCAGAACTATGCCTATATAGCCTATCAGAGTGATGTCGGTGGTGGCAATTATGATATCATGTTCCGCTACTCTACTGATAATGGTTCCACCTGGGGTGATATTGTCGACATCACCAATGATGCTGGAAGCGAGACCTATTGCCGCCTCTCCGGAGATGCGGAGAAGATTGGCTGTGTCTACATTTACGGGGGCAACAATCTGAGGTTTCTCTACTCCTATGACAACGGTCAGAACTGGTCTAACTACGAACAGGTAAATGACAATGGCTCAAATTCGGTAGTTAATGAATATTCCTCCGCCAGTCTACTTTACACCAGTGGCCGTTGGTATGCCTCCTGGACCGACAACCGGGATGGAAATAACAACATTTATGCCTCCTACCGGGATATGGGGCAGGGTGATATTACCCACCGTCCTGATGAGCTTCTATTTGACTATACCTCAGAAGCCCAAGGGCCTCCCCCGGAGAAGATTGTCAGTTTCCATCCGACCCATAAGATCGACCCCAAATTGAAAGACCATCTCGCTTCGGTAGCTAAGAATGATTTTGTCCCCATCATCATCCTCCTCTCCTCAAAGGTCAACCACGAATGGTTGCTTTACCAGGTAAGGGATATGGATCGGATGTCCCGAAGGGAGTTTGTCCTGAATGAGTTGAGAAAGTATCAGAAGGTATCACAGGGTCAGCTTCTCTCCTTCCTGAGAGAGGAAAAAATGAGAGGCAATGTCAGAAGGATCGTTCCGATCATGGTCGGTAATGCGGTCTATGCAGAGGTAAAACCTGATGTGATTAAAGAGCTCGAAACCCGACCCGATGTTGGTCAGATCGGTCTTGATGAGCCACTCCAGAAGATCGGTATGGTTAAAGATGATTCCTATTTCAATCTCGCCCGTTGGATCCCCCAGCCGACCTCGATTGAGTGGGGTGTCCGGAAAATCAATGCCCCTCAGGTCTGGGCACTCGGTTATACCGGAGCTGGTGTAGTAGTTGCCCACCTCGACTCCGGATGCGAGTATACCCACCCCGATCTTGCCGACCATCTCTGGGATGGTACACCCCACGGCCTCCCCAACCATGGTTATGATTTTGTGGATAATGACAACGATCCGATGGATGAAGATGGCCATGGAACCAACACCGCCGGGATTATCGCTGGCGATGGAACCAGTGGTGACACCACTGGTGTTGCCCCCGACGCTCAACTCATGATCTTAAGGATCTATCCTGGTGGCACTGCCCAGATGGGACCAGCAATTGATTCCGCTCTGTCTTGGGGAGCAGACCTTCTCTCGACCTCGATCGGCTGGAGAGACCCTAACAATACCTTGAAGGATTGGAACAGAAATAAGTGTAACGACATCTATGCAGCTGGACTGGTCTATTCGACTGCGGCTGGAAATGAGGGTTATACCAACTGGCCCAATGCGATCATCGCCCCGGCCTGTGTACCACCGCCAAAACCCTTAACTCCGGGCGGCGGGAGGAGTTCGGCGATCGCCCTTGCCGCAACCAACAGCGGCGATGCTGTCGCCGCCTGGTCGAGCCGGGGGCCAACCGAGTGGAATACCAGCAACTACAATGACTATCCTTACCCACCGGGTCTCCTAAAACCCGACCTCGCTGCCCCTGGTGTCAATGTCCGCTCGACAGCGTTGGGCGGTGGTTATTCTGGTCTGATCAGTGGAACATCATACGCCCAACCCCATTTTGCCGGCATGGTCGCCTTGATGTTACAGCGGGAGCCCCTCCTTAACCCGGATGCGATCGACAGCATTGCCAAGATGACTGCAGTAGATATCGAAGCGATAGGTGACGATAGTCTTTCTGGTAGCGGACGGATCGATGCTTTGGCAGCTGTCCAGGCGATCTCTGAAGGTGTCAAACAAGGGACCTTCTGGGTGATCAACCAAGCCACTGCTACTGGATTGCTCAAGGTCGATTCGATCACCCAGGCTCAGAATAAACCTTGGATCCTCTATGTCAATCCTACTTCATTCACGGTCCAGATCGACGACTCTCAACAGGTGACAGTTCAAACTGATACTACTGGAGCAGGCTGTGTTGCTGGAGCTAACTGGGACACCCTCCTCATCTGGTCAAACTCGGTCTTCGATGATAACCCAGAACGGGTTCCAGTCCAGCTCCTCTACCCTGGCATCGGAGTGGAGGAGATGTCCTCCCTCCAATTAAAAGGAGGAATCTCAATCCTCGCCCGACCAAATCCACTCCATCTTGATGCTGAAATCGAATTCCTCCTCCCCTACCAGAGCAAAGTCGCCCTCTCTCTCTACGACCAGACCGGTCGTAAGGTTCGAACTCTAATCGATAAGGAAATGGTTGCCGGATTGCATCGTATCCGTTGGAAAGGTGATGACGACCGGAATCGTCCTCTTCCTGCCGGCATCTATTTCTTGATTCTTGAAGACGGCAGGGAGATCAAGAGTCAGAAGCTGGTGATTATAAGGTAGGGTCTATGCGGGGTGGGCAGTGCCCACCCCGCAAAATTAGCCATTGACACAACTGAGAAATTTATTATACTGCCAGCATGAATGGGCGATTAGCTCAGATCTGGTTAGAGCGCTTGCTTGACATGCAAGAGGTCAGTGGTTCGAGTCCACTATCGCCCATGCGGTGGTCAACACCACCCTCCAGATTCCGATGAGCGAGATCCTCGAGATCTTGCTCCATATTCAGGATCTTGAGGATCGCCATCAATTCCTGACCAGAGAGATTGAAAGGTTACCAGAAGCGATAAAGCAAGAGGAGGAGAGAATTAGTAGTTCTCAACAAAAACTCCAGGAGCTTAAGAATCGGCTGGGTCAGATCAGAAAGGAGTATGATCTCCATGAACTTGATGTCAAAGAGAATGAGGAGAAGAGAAACAAACTGAATGCTCAGCTCTTTCAGGTAAAGACCAACGAAGAATATCGCGCCCTCCAGGCTGAAATCGAGCACCTCAATCGGGAGAAGGCCCGATTAGAAGATGAGATGATCAGCCTACTTGAGGAAGAGGAGGAGGTCAAGAGAAAGATCGAGTTGGGAAAGGAAACGGTTAAACAGGTGGAGTTAGAAGGGAAAGAGAAGATTGGCAAACTTACCAGTGAACTTAAGAATCGTGAGAAGGAGCTAACCGAAGTTGAAGATCAGTTAAAAAATTATCTCTTTAAGCTTCCTCCCGAGATCAAGAATAGCTATGATCGGATCAAGAAGGCGAGAGGGAGTGCGGTGGCCCGGGTGGTAGACCAGACCTGCTCTGGTTGCCATGCCCGGATTACCCCCCAGCTTTACAATGAACTTCTCAAGGCCGACAGGATCCACTTCTGTGAGATCTGCGGTCGTTTCCTCATCTATGACCGGAAAGGCTGAGATCTATATCGATGGCTCCTCCCGTGGCAATCCTGGCCCCGGTGGGATCGGAATCTATATCAAGGCTGGAGATGATGAATTTCGGATCTCGGAGCCGATCGGCTCGGTCACCAATAATGAAGCAGAATATCAGGCCCTGATCCGAGCCTTAGAGGAAGCAAAAAGGTTGAATCTTGATGAAATCTTGATCAAAACAGACTCTTCCCTACTGGCCAATCAGATCCTGGGAAATTATCGGATCAAAAGCAGAAAGATCGTTCCACTCTATCGAAGGGTGATAAAACTGTTGTCAAACTTCCGATATAAAATCCTCCTCATCCCAAGGGAGGAGAATAGGATCGCCAACAACCTCGCCCTCAACGCCTCACTCACCAGTGGGTAATAATCTCCTTTACTGCCCGATCAGAGACCTTTTGGCATAATTTAACAATCCAGCTCTCCTCATCCTCCTCAGAAGGTTGATCAATATAATCCTCAATCTCTTTCTCGAAGAAGACCCGATTCTTTACCAGATCCCACACTTTGAGCGAGACCCTCATCTTTAGCCGATAGACAGTTATGGTCCGCTCCCCGGTATAGGTGTAAGGCTGTCGGCTATACCCGATGATCTTCCCCTCCACTTCAAGGCCAGCCCCACTCTCACTTACCTTCATCCGCTCCCTGAGGAAGGCCTCTTTGAGAGCATTGGTGAAGGTCTCACCCAAGAGCGGCCTCAAGGTTCGGTTCTCAATAAATCTTATTCTTACGACCTTCATATAGGGAGGAAGTAGCGAGCGGGTGGTATAGCCGCAGCACGAGAGGAGGCTAATCAAGATTAGCGAGCCGGGCCTTAGCCTCTTCATAAAAGACATCTGACTTCCCCCTTTTGACAATGTCCTGATAGACCTTCTTAGCCCCCTGATAATCACCCATGATCTCCATAATCAACCCCATCTTGAAATAAGCGGTCATCCGCCATTGGTACTCCTTAGGAAAGTCGAGATAAAGACGGTAATACTCAAAGAGTGCCCGCCTCAGATCTCCCGCACCGGATCTTGCCTCAGCCAGCCAGTACTGAACCTCAGGATTATACTCCTCCCTCCTAACCACTTCCAGGATTGAGATTGCCTTACGGTACTGCCCCTTCCTCAGATAGGCATAGCCGAGGTCAAAAAGATCAGACCCTTTTATAAACGGCGTTAAGGAGATTATTCCATCCCAATCAGAGAGCTTCTTATAACAGATGAGAAGATTGTGGAGGGCATCGCGACCGAGCTCATGGTCATGGATTAATTTCCGAAAGTAACGGGCGGCAGTCTCAAATCGACCCAGCTGGTAGTAGCTGGTCCCGAGTTTGAAAGTCGCCTTACTCTGGTATTCCCCCCCACTCTTGATATAGTGCTTTAGTGCTACGATTGCCGAGTCGTATTGACCTCTTAAAAATGGAAGAAGACTTTTGAGATACCGGAGCCGCTCGTTGCTTTCTTCAAGAGAGATAAGGATACTATCAACCTTGGAAAATCTCCTCTTCCTAACCAGATACTCACAGAGTGCTTCATAATAGCCGAGTGGATCAAGTCCTTTCCGCAAACTCTTCCCTTTACCGATCTTCCCCTTACGGACGTAAGCCTTCATCCGATAGACCCTGGCCAAGGAGTCGGTGGCATCCCGGGTCAATTTAATTAGCCTGTCAAACTGTTCGAATCGATAGAGAATCTCAAGACCGAGTGGATCCTTTGTTTGATAAGAGAATGCGATCCCGAGCGCAAGGCTATCCTTTCCCAACTCGGTTAAGGCCTTTATAAGTAGGGGAATCCGATCCGGCGATCGTGATTTAATGAGATAGCGGATCGCGCCCTCAAAATCGCCATCCCTTAGTAAGATGCGGGCATAAGGTAAGGCTGCCCAGGCCTTATCCCGATTCCGGATGACGATCGATTTCTCCCTGCTAATCAGATAGCGGAGTGAATCACTTCGAGTGAGGCGTTTTGCCTCATCAAGATGGCCAAGATGGAAAAGGGATCGGGCCATGCCTTCTCGATCTTTTATCTTGCGATAATAGTAGAGAGCGCTGTCGAATTTTCCCCGGGTTTCAAAATACCTCGCCCTTAGACGGAGGCTATCTTCACTACCCAAGATTATTGCAATGATACTGCACTCCCGAGCTCGACCGAGATTATAATAAAGAAATTGGAATTGGCGTAGGATCGCGGTATCGACACCGGCCAGATAATTTATGGGTAAAAGATACCCCGCTTCCAGACATAGATTCGGATGGTCGATGAGGGTATCCGGGGGAAGGCGACTGAGATAGCTCCTCGCCTCCTCCTTCAGACCTCTCCTTAGTGCCCACTCAGTTTTAAGAAGGGGGTCGGCCACATCTCTGGCAACACCATCGGCCATCCGGGTGAGAGAAAAACTCAGGGCCAGCTTGAGATAGTGGTCGGAAAAATGGACCTGATTAGGATCGACCCTGAGAAAATCGAAGAGGGCATTGAGGGTATCGCCCAGTTCCAATTGGGCCCAAGCACGGAAGAGATAACAATCGGGATCCTTGGCAGGAAGTTTTCTGATTCGATCATAAGCCTTGATCGAATCGAGGATCCAGAAAGACCTTACGGGATCAATCGGGAGGATAATCTCGGCCGACCTTTCTGGTAACCCCCAGCTGAGCAGACTCTCGGCACCAGCAACCAAATCTTCCTTCTTGATTAAAGGACGAAATTGGTCAATGAATCTCTTAAGCCCTTCTCCCCATCTCTGAGTGAGAAGGGAATTATAAACGATAATAGCAACCTCTGGTGCCCGAGTATCAATCGGGTAGTGGGATAGAAACTCTCTGCCCCAGAGATATATCCCGACTTCATCACCGAGGATCTTGCTGATTTTGGTGAGATAGTAATAGCAGGCCGCATAATCCTCACCTTTCTTCAGGGCCTCCAAGAAGCCGATCCGAGCGATTTCATAGAGCCCATTCCTGTAGGCGATCTTCGCCTCGGATATTATTAGGAATGAGATGAGGATCAGCATCTCCTCACCATCAAGCGGGCAAGATAGAGGAAGGGGGTGTCGATTGCGGCCACAATCCATTTGAACAGGTAGGTGGTAAGCAGAATCTGAAGAAATACCTTCAGTTCAAAGATGCCATAGAAGGCAATAAGACAGAAGACGATCGAGTCGATAAGCTGACTCACCATGGTGGAGGCATTATTGCGAAGCCACAGATATCTCCCCTTTGTCTTCTCCTTCCAGAAGTGGAAGGCCCAGACATCGTGATGTTGAGAAAGGAGATAGCCACTCAGACTCGCCAGAACTACCCGGGGAAAGAAGTTGAAGATGCTTGCCAGATGGGGCTGAGCCCAATCCGAGACGTCGGGAACAAACCGAATCGCCAGTTGCATCAGCAACATCGATGCGAGCAGGGTATAGAAGCCGATCCAGACGCCCCTTCGTGCCGCATCTTTTCCATAGATCTCAGAGAGGATGTCCGTGTTAAAAAATATACTCGCATAGACAACATTCCCCAGAGTGGCAACAATGCCGAAAAGCCTAACCGTTTTTATCACCTGTATATTGCAGATAATGGTGCTCATTGCAATCATCGCATAAGCACCATTCTTACGCCAGAGATAGAAAGCAAAGACGGCAAGGGTTAAATCGACGAGGATGAAGAGGAACCATAAGATTTCGTTGGCCATCAGATCTCGAGGCTCTTGGGAAAGGGGGTGAGGTTTACAACCCTGCCTTCCGGATCGAGATAGACAACATCTTCAAGCCTTATTCCGAAGCCCTGGTCTGGATAGTAGAGGCCGGGCTCAACGGTGAAGACCATCCCCGGTTTTAAGATGTCGGGCTTAGATCTAATAAGACCAAAGCTTGGCGGTTCATGGACCTGAAGGCCGAGACCGTGGCCTAAGGAGTGGACGTAGCCCTCCTTGGTCTGAGGATCGGATCTCAATGTCTTATGGCCATTCCGCTCAAAGAATTCACACAGCTTCTCCTCATACTCATAGGTCCTCACCCCAACCTTGAAGGAGCCGATCAGCATCTCCTGGGCCTCCTTTACCAGCTCGTAACACTCCTTGACCTTGGGTTCGGCCTCCCCGATCACAAAAGTCCGCGTGCAATCGAAGAAGTAACCACCGCCAGCCTCCTGGGGAAAGATGTCAAAGATAATTGTCTTCCCAGGTACAATCGGGTCAGAGTCATTACCATAATTGTGTGGCACCCCCGCATCCCTTCCGATCGAGAGGATCGTCTGGCCCACCTCCCTCAGTCCTAAGGAGTAGATCTCCTGAGAGACGAAGCTTCTCAGGTCACCGATCCGGAGTGGTTCTCCATCCTCTTTAATTAAATGGCCATCCCTCCTCGGCATGCTTTTAAGAAGATCAACCAGCCGGTCGATAACCTGGGCGGTCTTCTCCCCCACCTTCCGAATCCGATCGATCTCCTCGGGATCCTTCGTCTCCCTTGCCTCGGTGAGGATATTGCGCCAGGGTTCATAGACCACCTCAATAGGGAACTGTCGGGAGAGCTCGGTGAGAAGATGGTAGGCATAACCGGCTCTGGTCAAACCATAGAAGGCGACCCTCCCTCTGATCCTAAACTCCTCAAAGAGGATACCGAGATATCGGAGCTGGGCCCTGAGAGGGTCCTTCTCTTCATCATAGATCTTTCTCAAGTTGTAGCGGCTGATATCGACAAGCCTCAGGCCCGTTTTCTTGGCCTCATCCCGTTCCATCGCCTGATGGAGCAGAATCGGGTCTTCACCCCGTTTCTTAATGATCAGAGCCGATATCTTGCCTACACCAAGGAGATAATAGAGTGAGGGATCCTTACTCGGATCCCCTTCAATAATAAAGGCATCGATATGTTTTTCCGCCATGATCCGGTCGATATCCTTCTTCACTCCTCGCCTCCTTCCCTGAGATGGTTGAAGAGGACCTCAATCGCCTCATCGGCACTCACCTTTCTGACCACCCTCCCTTTTTTAAACAGGAGACCGGTTCCCCGGCCGAACGCGATTCCGATATCAGCATCCCTCGCCTCACCCGGACCGTTCACCTCACAACCCATAAGGGCGATTTTGATGGGGAGGCTGAGATCGGAAATCCTCTCCTCAACCTTATTGACGATCCTCAGCAGATCAACCCTGCAACGACTGCAGGTCGGACAGGAAATAAGGATGGGACCATGCCGTCTTAGATCCAGACTGTTCAAGATTTCATAAGCGGCAACCACCTCCATCACTGGATCACCCGTTAGAGAGACCCGGATCGTATCTCCGATCCCCTCGGCAAGAAGGATGCCCAGGCCGACCCCGGATCGGATGCCTCCCCGGAAGGGAGGGCCGGCCTCGGTGATACCGATATGGAGTGGAAAGCCAAAGATCTTCATCCTTCGATAGACCTCAAGGGTGAGGGGGATGTCAGAGCTCTTGGCCGAGAGGACCAACGGGACCCCAGCGAAGATATCGACCGCCTCCCTTACCGTGGTGAGCAGTGCTTCTGGTGTCGGGGTTGCAAACCTCCTCCGATCGATTGAACCGGCATTCACCCCAATCCGTATCGGAATCCTTCCCCTTCGAGCCACCCGAGCAATCCGTTTCAGACCACCCTTTTTGATATTACCTGGATTGATCCTGATCTTGGCTGCACCCGCATCAATCGCCGCCAGGGCGAGATCGGCGTGAAAATGGATATCGGCAATCACGGGGAGAACCGATCCCCGAACGATCTTTTTGAAATAAGGGAGAGAGGGTTTATTGGGCACCGAGACCCGAATCAGCTCACAGCCCGCCCGCTTCAGTCTTTTAATATCTTCGATTATTCTATCGACCTCATCGATCGGTCTTTTGATCATCGACTGGACCACCACAACCCCAGCCCCGATCTTCACCCCACCAACATCGACAATCATCTTACCCGCTCGATCGATGCCCCCAAGGCTGCCAGCTTTTGGTCGAAGGCCTCATAGCCCCGATCAAGATGATAGATTCGGTGGACCTCAGAGGTTCCCTTGGCGGCCAAGGCAGCCAGCACCAGGGCTGCCGATGCTCTCAAATCCGAAGCCATCACCTTGGTCCCGGTGAGGGATCTGACTCCGGTAATGACTGCGGTATTACCTT
>QNBE01000045.1 GCA_003645615.1 Caldifarciminota bacterium | reverse complement strand
TCCTTGATCAACTCCTGGGTCTGCTGGCTCACCTCCTTGATCACCTTCTTGGTCGAGCGACCATTGAGCCAGGCGGCAAGGGTGATGAATAAACCCAGGATTGTCGCACTACCGAGGACCAACGCTGTCATCAGACCTCCACTTAGAAATTTTAAACACCTCAAGAGCGAAAGCAACCGGTTTTTTGTAACCGTTAACAGACATCGTTACCGGTTTGGAGGTTCTACTGAGATATCAAGAGGTTGAATCGGAAGCATCGGACGGACGATGAGGAGCTGTATATCCCCTACGGTGGGGAGATCAAAGACCTCAAAACTGGTATCGTAAAAAAATTTTACAAACCATTTGACAGATTCCCGCCCGATCAATAAAATGTGGGGAATAGTGGGGAATTGTGGGTAAAAAGGTCGAGAATCGGAGAATGAGATTCCGGGGCCAGTTCACCCGGACCCTGGACCATAAGGGTCGGTTGGCGATACCGGCCAAGTTCCGGCATATCCTGGAGGCTACTGCAGGGGGTGAGGTGGTGGTAACCAGGGGTCATGATCGTTCCTTGGAGATCTACCCCCTAACGACCTGGGAGGAGTTTGAGGAGAAGGAGCTACTCAGTCTCCCTTACTCCAAGCTCCAGGCCCGCCGGTTTCGGCGCCACTATATCTTCCAGATCAAGGAGGATAAGCTGGATCAGCAGGGGCGTATCCTCATCCCCGATTTCCTTCTGGAGTATGCCGGGATAGAGAAAGAGGTCGTCATCGTCGGTGAGATTGATAAGATCACCCTCTGGTCACCAGAGGAGTATGATCGGTTCCAGCTTCTGATTCGGGAAAATTTTGAGCGGGATTCCGAGGAGATCGAATCGATCAGGAGGAGTAATGAGGGTATCCGTTGAGAATGAGGTCTATTTTCTTAGCCTCAATGGGGAGATCGACGAGGAGAGTTTCCGATCCGTTGAGGAGAAGTTGAAACAGCTCCTCAAGGAAGGCAATGTCAAGCTTGTCCTCGACCTCTCCCGTCTCAAACATATCAACTATCAGTTGATCGGCACTCTGATTGGCTGGCAGAAGCGATTTAAGGATTTTGGCGGTGATATCAAGCTGGTTAATGTCTCCGCCTACATCTACGATATCCTGAGACTCTACGGTTTCTATCCCTTCGAGATCTATCCGACCCGGAGGGCAGCAATAAAGGGCTTCGGATAGGAGGATGTTCCACCTCCCGGTGATGGTGAAGGAGGTGATCGATTACCTCTACCATGGTGATGGGATCTACCTCGACTGCACCGCGGGGGGTGGTGGACACTTAAGTCATCTCTTGGCCAAGCTGGACCGTGGGAGGATTGTGGCCATAGATCAAGATCCGGATGCAATCCAATATCTGAGAGGGCGATTCCAGGATCCTCGCCTCACCATTGTCCATGGGAACTTCTCCAATCTCTCCCGGTTGAGCAAAAGGCTCGGAATCGAGGGCTACGATGGTATCCTCTTCGATCTCGGCCTCTCCCGCCATCAGATCGAGACCTCGGGACGCGGTTTCTCCTTCGAGCGGGATGGTCCCCTCGATATGAGGATGGATCCATCCCTTCCCCTCACCGCCCGTGATCTCATCAGGAGATCAACAAGAAGGGAGCTCTCTGCGATCATCCGCTCCTTTGGCGAGGACCCCCGTTCGGGGGTCCTCGCCAGGATAATCTGGCAGAATCGGAAGAGAATCGAAACCACCTTCGACCTGAGACGGCTGATCGAACAGACTACCCTACGGAGATATCGGAAGAAGACACTCCATCGGGTCTTCCAGGCATTCCGGATCGCAGTAAATCATGAGCTCGACAATCTGAAGATAGGATTAGATTCCGCTTACCAGCTCCTGAACCGGGAGGGGAGGATCGTCTGCATCTCCTACCACTCCTTGGAGGATCGGATCGTGAAGCGGAGATTTAAAAGCTGGCCCGGCTTTGAAACCCTTACCCCGAAACCGGTGCGGCCAACTGAGGAAGAGAAGGAGGAGAATCCCAGCTCCCGCAGCGCACGACTCCGAGCGGGGAGAAGGTTATGAAGATCATCGGCTATCTCTTTATTGCCATTCTCATCCTCTTCGCCTATGTCTGGAAGGAGTCGAAATTGACCCAGTTCAGTATTGAACTGGAGCGGCTCAAGACCGAACGGGAGTGTCTGGTCGGAGAGCGGGAGAGGTTGCTCGGCATCCTCTCGGTTGAGGCATCCGTAGTGGAGATGGAGAGGAAAGCGCTCCAGCTTGGGCTCGTTTTCCCCTCTCGGGATGATATTGTGGAGGTCTGGCATCGATGAGGCGCTGGGTTAATTTTCTCCCCTTTGCCTTCTGGTGCTATCTTGCCTTTAATCTCTTCAACCTGCAGATCCTGAAACATCAGAGCTACTCAATTCGGGCCAAGAATCAGCACGAACAGAAGGTGAGACTGGTGGCCCGGCGTGGCAACATCTACGATCGGAATGGAAGGCCACTGGCGGTATCGATCAAGGCCTATTCGATCTATGCGGTAACAAAGTATGTCCGGAATCTTAATCAGACCGCTATGAAACTGGCTCAATTGGGTCTTGGTCCCTATCGGGAGTTGGTTCGAAAACTAAAGACGAAGCGGTTTTTCTGGGTGAAGATGAAGGTTGACAAAGAGCTGGCCACCAAGGTGAAGGAGCTCCATCTCCCGGGAATCGGCGTCGTCGATGACTACCTCCGTTTTTATCCCCAGAAGAGGTATCTCAAGGATCTGATTGGAAATGTCTCTTCCGATAACCGAGGCCTCTCCGGATTGGAATTCCAGTTCGACTCGATCCTCAAGGGGAGAGACGGCTTTGCGGTCTTCCAGAAGAAACCGAGTGGTCGGGGCTACCCTTACCCCCACTATCCGATGCTTGAACCCGAGTGTGGTGGTGATCTCTATCTCACGCTTGACCTCGACCTCCAGATTCTGCTCTATGAGACCCTGAGCCGAGCGGTCGATCGCTATCGGGCGGATCGGGCTGCTGGGGTCATTATCGAACCGGGCACCGGTAAGGTCCTGGCCCTGGTGAATATCAATGGTGACCGTTGTCACAATTCGGTTATCAGCGATGAATTTGAGCCGGGGTCGACCTTTAAAATTGTCACTCTGGCCGCTGCCTTGATCGAAGGTCACCGACTTGATGAGATTGTCGATGTGAGCGGGGGGCGGCTCAAGGTCGGAGGACATCTGATCCACGACTTCCGGGATTATGGTCGACTCGACCTGAAAGGGGTTTTCGTCCACTCCAGCAATGTTGGTGCGGTTAAGATCGGCCGGAGGGTGAGGCGGGAGATCTTCTTCCAGACCGCCCGGGCCTTAGGATTTGGTAACCTTACCGGTATCCATCTTCCCGGAGAAGCGAAAGGGAAGATCTACCGTCCCCGGGAGATGAAAAGGCTCCGCTATGCCAACAACTGTTTCGGTCAGGGGGTGACGGTGACCCTGCTCCAGCTCACCAATGCCTATGCAGCGATAGCCGCCTCGGGAAAGCTCTACCGACCTTATGTTGTGGCAAGGATAGTTGGTGGAGAGACCCGGTATACCTTCCGCCCCTTCCTCATCCGGAGGTCACTTACACCGGAAATCTGCCACCAGATCTCTGAGGTCCTCGCCGCGGTGGTCGAGGAGGGGACGGGAAGGAGGGCCCGGAATCGGTTGATTAAGATCTGCGGTAAGACCGGGACGGCACAGAAAGCTGGTCCGGGAGGTTACCTGCCCGGTCGGATTATCACCACCTTTGTTGGCTACTTCCCGAAGCAAGAACCGGACTATGTGATCGGGATCATGCTCGATGAGCCGAAACAGGGCAGCTGGGCCTCACAGATCACCGCCCCAGTCTTTGGTGAGATCGTTGCCGGAATGGCCAAGATCCCCGGTATGGTGGGAGATTCCTATGCCTATGCTCAGTGAACTCATTTCCGGTCTTAATCTTGAAGTCCTCAACTTCCAGGACCTGCCCATCACCGGTATCAGCTACGACTCCCGAAGAGTGAAGCGGGGGGAGATCTTTATAGCGATAAAGGGGATGGAATATGATGGTTACGAGTTTCTGCCGGAGGTGGTAAGGAAGGGGGCGGTGGCGGTAGTGACGGAGCGAAAGGTTGATTACGATCTGATCCAGATCATTACCGGTAATCCGAGGCGGACGATGGCGGAACTGGCGATAAGGTTCTACCATCCGATTATTGAGAAGATTACTCTGATCGGCATCACCGGTACCAATGGCAAGACCACCACCGCCTATCTCTTGCGGTCGATCCTCTACCACCGCGGTTGTGGACTGATCGGTTCGATTGAGTATGATATCGGACGCGGCACCGAGAAGTCCCACCACACTACTCCGGAGATACTGGACACCATGAAGCTGATCGAAGGGATGGTCAAGAATGGGCTCAGATTTGCCGTTATTGAAGTGACCTCCCATGGACTCAAGATGGATCGGGTCTTTGGTCTCCCCTTCCCAATCCGGATCTTTACCAATATCTCTCGCGACCACCTCGACTTCCACCCCGACTTTGAGGACTATCAGAATACCAAACTCTCCTTCTTCTCGGGGATCGATTCCAGCATTACCGCTATCATCAATCGTGATGATCAACTGGGTAGGCGGATCATTGAGGAGACCAAGGCCCGGGTTGTCACCTATGGTCTTGAGGCGGGTGATTATACCGCCGATAGGATCATTACCACCCAGACCGGCATCGAATTCCTGATTCGAGGTGAGGGAAGGGAGTTTCCGATCAAGGTCTCACTTCTGGGCAGACATAATGTTTACAACTGTCTGGCTGCCTTTGCCACCGCCCGAACCCTTGGGATCGATCCCGAAGAGATCGAACCCGGACTGGCCCGGCTTACTTTGGTGCCGGGCCGGTGTATGCCGGTTGGGAACGCGCGGGGATTAAGGATCTATATCGACTTCGCCCATACCCCTGAGGCCTTGAGGCAGGTCCTGACCTCCCTCCGTGAATTCACACCGGGACGGATTATCGTCGTCTTCGGTTGCGGTGGTGATCGGGATAAGGGGAAACGTCCGCTCATGGGTGCGGTGGCCTCAGAACTGGCCGATCGGGTGATTGTCACTTCGGACAATCCCAGACGGGAGGATCCAATCAAGATCATCGAGGCGATCGTTAGTGGTATCAAGCGCGATAATTATCTGATCGAGCCGGATCGGAAGGAGGCGATAAGGAAGGGGATCGGTATGCTTGGCCCGGATGACTCCCTCCTCATTGCGGGAAAGGGACATGAAGAATATCAGATCATCGGGACAAAGCGCATCCCATTCAATGATGCCAAGGTAGTTCAGGAGATCCTCTCATGTTCACCTTAGCCGAGATCACCAAAATGACCCAGGGGGTGCTGAAGGGAAGGGAAGATCTGAAGGTGGTTGCTGTTGAAATCGACTCCCGCCGAGTCAGGCCGGGATCACTCTTCATCGCAATCAGGGGCGAAAGGTTCGATGGTCACGAATTTGTTGAGGAGGCGATCGGTAACGGCGCGGTTGCGGTGATGGCCGAGCGTGATCTTCCCCTTCCCAATCTGATCAGGGTTGAGGATACCATCATCGGTCTGGGTAAGATCGCCCAGGGCTATCTGAGCCGATTCACGGTTAAAAAGGTCGGGATCACCGGCACCAATGGGAAGACCACGACCAAGGCCCTGATCGGATCGATCCTGAGTCGGGAAGGGTCGACCTGTGTGGCGGAGAAGAGCTATAATAATGCCATCGGTCTTCCCCTCACCATCCTCGGGCTCAAAAAAGAAGACCAATTCCTCATCTTGGAGTATGGGACCAATCATCCCGGCGAGATCGGTTATCTACTTCGGATCGCGGTTCCCGATATCGGTGTCCTCACCAATGTCGGGCCTGGTCATCTGGAGGGTTTTGGGACGGTCGAGGCGGTAAGGAGGGAGAAGTTTACACTGCTTGAGGCGATCCCCGAATCGGGTGGGGTGGTCTATCCATTTGAACTCAATCCGGATCAGGTTCGGGCCCGGAGGTTGACCTTCGGTATCGAGCGGGGAGATATAACCGCCCGGATTATCTCGATGGGGGAAGAAGGTTCGGTTTTTGAGGTCGGGGGTGAAACATATCAGACCAGACTGCTCGGTCGCGGTAATATTAAGAACTGCCTGGCAGCAATCGGGGTTGCCCAGCTTCTCGGAATCGATCCCGATAAGATCAGAGATGGGCTTAAGATCTGCGATCCGATCCCGGGAAGGCTCCATCTGATTAAGAAGGAAGGGGTGAAGATCCTCGATGATAGTTACAATTCCAATCCTGCATCGCTTAAAGAGGCCCTCGATCTCCTGCCGAGGATTGAGGCCCAACGGAGGATCCTGGTCCTGGGGGATATGCTTGAGCTCGGTCCAGATAGCCCGAAGATCCATGAGGAGCTGGGGGTGGTGATGAGAGGGAAGGCAGATCTGCTTCTCACCTATGGAGATCTGGCTCAGAATTTTACCATCGGATTTGGAGCGGGAGAACATTTCGAAACTAAGGGAGCGCTGATCAGCTGGCTTAATAAGAATATCAGACCCGGTGATCTCATCCTTGTTAAGGGCTCAAGGCGGATGGCTATGGAAGAGGTTGTGAAGGGGGTGATCGCTTAGATGCTCTATCATCTGCTCTATCCCTTACGGGAATTCTTCAGCCCATTGAGGATCTTTGGCTATATCACCTTTCGGGCCGCCAATGCCGGTGTTCTCTCCCTCCTCCTCATCCTCATCTTCGGTCCCCAGGTTATTAATCTTCTCAAAAAGTATGGCATCGGTGAGCGGATCCGGGAGGATCTCCCGCATCGCCACAAGAAGAAGGAAGGGACCCCAACAATGGGTGGGCTCCTCGTCGTCATTGCGGTATTAATTGCCACCCTCCTCTTCTGTGATCTTAGCAATCCGATGGTTCAGATCCTCCTTATCGCCATGATCTGGTTTGGGCTTTTGGGATTCTATGACGACTATATCAAGACCAAGAAAGGACATCCCGAAGGGATAAGAAAGAGGGTAAAGCTCATCTTCCAGTTCCTCTATGCGATCGTCATCGGGATCATACTCTATAAGAATTATGGTCCGACATCCTCAATCACCAATCTCCTCTTCATCAAGAATATTGTGATCGATTTCGGTTACTTCTATCCAGTGGTCATCGCCTTGGTGATCGCTGGGACATCGAATGGGGTTAATCTGACCGATGGCCTTGATGGACTGGCGATCGGCGTCGTCGGTATCGCCTCGGCAACCTTGGCCATCCTCGCCTACATTTCTGGCCATGCCATCATCAGCCGTTATCTTAATGTCCTCTTTGTCCGGGATGCCGGTGAGCTGGCAATCGTCTGCTTAGCCCTTACCGGTGCCTCACTCGGCTTCCTCTGGTTCAATGCCTATCCAGCCCAGATCTTCATGGGTGATGTCGGCTCCCTTACTATCGGTGGGATCATCGGGACGACCGCGGTTCTGATCAAACAGGAGATCCTGCTCATCTTGGTCGGCGGTGTCTTCGTGATTGAGGCGCTATCGGTGTTGATCCAGGTCTATTTCTTCCGCACCCAGAAACGGAGGGTCTTCCTGATGGCACCCCTCCACCACCACTTTGAGCTAAAGGGCTGGCCCGAACCGAAGATCGTGGTCCGATTCTGGATAATAGCCGTCCTCTTCGGTCTTTTCGCCTTAGCAACCCTGAAGGTGCGATGAGGTTGATCATGGGATTGGGTCGAGCCACCTCCGGTGTTATTGAGTATCTCCAGACAATCGGTGAGGAGTTCCGGGTCTATGACGACGATCCGGAGAAGGTCAAAGACCTCCAGTCCCACCTGAGTGATTCCCTAAGCGGGATCGATGAGGTGGTCGTCTCACCGGGAATCCCTTCAGACCATCCGATTATAAAAAAGGCGATGATGAGGAGAATCCCGGTTATTGACGAGGTTGAGTTCACCTATCGGATTACCAATGGCCAGGTAGTTGCGGTAACCGGAACAAATGGTAAATCGACCACGATCGGTCTGATCGGCGGTATCCTGGGCCAGAAACGGAGGGTGTTTATTGGTGGCAACCTTGCCCCGGGTCGTCCTTATTCTGCTGCTCTCTTGGAACCACCTTATGATCTCTATCTCCTCGAGGTCTCATCCTTCCAGCTGGAGCGGATACAGACCTTCCGCCCCATGGTTGCGGTTCTTACCAATATCGGGGTTGACCATCTCGATCGCCATCGGGATGAGCAGGAATATATCGATGCCAAGCTCTCGATCTTCTCCAATCAGGGTGAGACCGATCATGCGATTCTCAATCGGGATGATCGGATTACCATTGAGAACCTGGATCGGGTCCGGGCCCGAAGGCACTTCTTCACCTTAAAGGGAGAAGCGGAGGCGTGGGTGAGCAA
The DNA here is from genome assembly GCA_003645615.1 of Caldifarciminota bacterium. Lineage (GTDB taxonomy): Bacteria > Hydrothermota > Tepidihabitantia > B36-G15 > B36-G15 > B36-G15. The sequence goes on along the minus strand of QNBE01000045.1, from coordinate 8,403 downwards.
TGGTCGGATCGTGATCGGATCCGAAGAGATACTCGGGGTTGAAGAGATCCCAATCCCGGGTGAGCACAACATTGCCAATGTCCTTGCTGCTGCCCTCGCCGCATGGGTCCTCAAAGCCACTCCAGAGGAGATCCGTAAGGGGATTTTGGAATTCACCGGATTGAGGTTTCGGATGGAGCGGGTCGGTGAGAAGGATGGGGTTGTTTTCATCAACAACTCGATGTGCACCAACCCCCAGGCAGCTCTCGCATCCCTCCGCAGCCTCGATCGTCCATTCATTATTATCATGGGTGGGAAGGAGAAAGGATTGCCCGATGGTGAATTTCTCCAGTATGTGGCCCAGAATGCCCATTTTGCTGTCCTGATTGGGGCCAATCGAAGCAGGTTAGAGGAGGAATTGAAGAGGAGAGGATTCGATCGGCTCACCTCGGCAACCACAATCGAGGAGGCGGTTAAAGCGGCTTTTGCTCAGGCCAAGAAGGGGATGGTAATCATCCTCAATCCAGGCTATGCCTCCCTGGATATGTTCGGTGATTTCATCGAAAGGGGGGAGCGGTTTAACGATGCGGTTGCGACCGTTTGATCGGCCAGATCCCGGCTACACCACGATCATCTTCCTCCTCTTGGGACTGGGGGTGGTGGCGGTATATTCCTCCTCTTTCTTCTACGCCTCGGCCACCGGACGGAGTGAATTCTATTATCTTAAGGGCCATCTGCTCCGGCTCATTCCCGGGATCATCCTCTTCTTTCTCATCCAGCGGATCCCCTACCACTCTCTCCGCCAGCTCTCCGGTCCAGGCTACATTGTTCTCCTAACTATTCTCCTCTTTACCTTTTTGATCGGCCATCGGATCTATGGGGCCAAACGGTGGCTCCAGCTCTCCGGTTTTTCAGTCCAGATCTCTGAGCTGGCCAAACTCTGGGTAGTAATCTATCTGGCCAGCCTCCTCTCCTTTCGGATGGAACTCTTCTCCCGGTTCAAGACGATGATTCCGCCACTTCTAATGCTCTTTTCGATCATCCTCCTCGTCCTGATCCAGCCCAATTTCTCAATGGCAATTGTTATGGCGACGGTGGCATTGTACCTCCTTATCTTGGGAGGGGTGAAATTGAGACTTATCCTCCCGATTGTTGGCCTGGCCCTTCTGGTGATCGGACTTCTCATCTGGCGCTTCCCCCACACCTCTTATCGACTCAGCCGCTTCTTCTCCGGCTCCCTCCAATATCAGGTGGAACAGTCCCGGATTGCAATCGGCTCGGGGGGTCTCTTTGGCCATGGGATCGGATCGGGGCGACAGAAGCTCCTTTTCCTCCCCAAGCCATTCAACGACTTCATCTTTGCAATCTGGGCGGAGGAGACCGGATTTATCGGTTCGGTCTTCCTCTTTGTCCTCTTCCTCCTCCTCTTCCTCCGGGGGATCGCGATCGCCTCCGGTCTCGAGGATAGCTTCGGATTCCTGCTCGTCTCCGGAATGAATATGGTGATCTTCATCTACTTCCTTCTCCACACCGGCATTGCCCTCGGCATCATCCCTCCTGCCGGTGTTCCCCTTCCCTTCATCAGTTTTGGTGGTTGGGCGGTGATCGCCAATCTTACTGCAGCCGGTATCATTGTCGGCGCATCGAGATGGAGGGTGACATGAATCTACTTCTGGTGATGATCGGGACCGGTGGCCACATCATCCCCCTTCTACCCCTTGACTCCGCCTTCAGAAAGCTGGGGATAAAGGTCTGGAGAGTGAGCCGAGGGGTTGGGGTTGAGAAGCTACTCATCCCCGAGCCCGACCTCAGGGTTCTGCTCATCCCCTTTTCCGGACGCTCACCGATCGAAAAGGTGAGATCGCTCGTCCTCATTTTACTCGCCGGGATGAAGCTCGGTCGATTCATGAAGACAAAGAGGATTAGCGGTGTGATCGCTTCTGGTAGCTATGGGAGCCTGCCCGCAATCCTGGCCGCCCTCTGGCTCAGGATCCCTTACTTCCTGATCGAGCTCAACCGGATTCCGGGAAGGGTAGTCCGTCTCTTTGCCGCCCGGGCCAGAGCGGTTTTCACCACCCTACCCTTGGCACGGAGAATCAGGGGTACGGTGATTGTGACCGGTGTTCCCCTCCGGAATGGTTTTCGCCAGCTCCAAAGGAGGGGGGAGTATCTCCTGATCCTGGGTGGATCTCAAGGGGCAAGATTCCTGAATCGACTCGCCCTCTATCTCGAGGAAAGGATTGAGGAGCGGATTGTGGTCATCGCTGGAACCAGGGATTATGAGTGGCTCTCGCAGACAGCCAAACGACTGGAGGTGATCCGTTTTACCAATCGGCCCTGGGACTATCTTAGGGGAGCAAAGCTTGTTATCGGCCGGGCCGGGGGTCTCTCCACCTATGAACTCGCCTACTGCCGGGTTCCGATGATCCTGATCCCCTATCCCTATGCCACCGATGATCACCAGCGGGTGAATGCCGAATACTGGATGAAGAAAGGGGCAGCGATAGTTGTGGAGGAAGGACCGGTTGGAGAGGTTGGGGATCGTATCATTGAGATCATAAAGGCAAAAAGGTATGAGGCGCTCCGGACCGACCCACCCCCACCAGATGGTCGGGAACGGATCGTCAGGGAGGTGATCAGATTATGCTCGGCAAGGTAAAGCGGATCCACTTTATTGGGATCGGTGGTATTGGTATGAGCGGGATCGCCTTGGTGCTCAAGAATCTCGGTTTTCAGATCACCGGTTCCGATCTGAAGGGTGGTGATGCAGTCCGGATGCTGAAGAGGAACGGAATAAAGGTCTTCCGTGGCCATCGACCAGAGAATATCGGCAAGGCCGATGTCGTCGTCTACTCATCGGCAATAACACCAGAGAATGTTGAGCTGATTGCCGCTCGATCGAAGAAGATCCCAACCATACCCAGGGCCGAGATGCTTGCCGAGTTGATGCGGATGAAGATCGGGATTGCCATCTCCGGGACCCATGGTAAGACGACGACCACCTCGATGGTTGGAGCGGTCCTCGAGGCCGGAGGGATGGATCCCACCATGGTGATCGGGGGAAGACTGATCGCTACCGGAGAAAACTACCGGCTCGGGGAGAGCCGTTATTTAGTGGTAGAGGCTGACGAGAGCGATGCCTCATTTCTCCATCTAACCCCGGTTTTTATCATCATCACCAATATCGAAAGGGAACATCTCGACTTCTATCACGATCTTGATGAGATCAAAACCGCCTTTTTGAAGTTTATCGAAAAGGTTCCTTTCTGGGGTGGGGTGATCATCAACTCCGACCATCCCAACAATCAGACACTCATCCCCATTATCAAGAAGAGGATCATTACCTACGGTCTCTACAATAGTGCTGAGGTCAAAGGGGAGAAGATCGAATGGGCTAACTGGTCGAGCCGGTTTGTCATCTACTATAAGAATAAGAGGCTCGGTCGGGTCACCATCCCGCTTCCAGGTAATCACAATGTACAGAACTGCTTAGCCGCAGTGGCGATTGGCCTGGAACTGGGGATAAGCTTTAAGAAGATCAAACAGGGCTTGGAGAGTTTCCCCGGGGTTCACCGGAGGATGGAGAAGGTTGGTGAGAAGGGCGGCGTGCTTTACTTCGATGACTACGGCCACCATCCGACCGAGATCGCCGCCGTTCTGGCGACGCTACGGGAGAGATTCCCAAAGCACCGGATCATTGCCTGTTTCCAACCCCACCGTTATACCAGGATCTATCACCTGATCGATGATTTTGCCCGTTCCTTCTATAGTGCCGACCTCGTCTTAGTCACCGATATCTATCCCGCCGGGGAGAAACCGATACCAGGTATCACCGGTCCAATCGTCGCCCAGAGGCTCAAGGCGGTCCATCCCGATGTCCTCTATGTCGGCGATCTTAGAGGCCTCAACCGGAGACTGAAGCAGATTGTCACGCCAGGTGATATCGTCATCACCCTTGGTGCCGGTGATATTACCAGGGTAGGGAGGAGGCTGTGCTTGAGATAAGGGGGCGAATAAGAAAGGGGATTGAGATCGGGCCACTCACCTCAATCGGTATCGGTGGGAAGACACGCTACCTGATTGATGTCTATGATCTTATCAGTCTGAAGAAGGTCTTAAGGTGGTTGAGCTCAAAACGGATTCCCTACTTAGTAATCGGTCAGGGGACCAATCTCCTCTTCTGTGGAGATTTTGCCGGTGCTCTCATCCGTCTCGGAGGGAACTTCAAGAGAATGTGGATCTCAGACCGGATTGTGGTTGGGGCCGGGATCGAGCTGAAGCGGATGATTCGAAGGCTGATCGCCAATGGCTATGGTGGGCTGGAGGAGCTCTATGGTATACCAGGGACCTTGGGCGGAGCGGTGGCGGGAAATGCCGGTGCGTTTGGCAGATCGATCGGGGACTTTGTGGAGCGGGTCTGGATCACCAACCCGGATGGATCCGAGCAGATGCTCAGCTCCGATCGGCTCGGGTTTGGCTATCGGAACACTAAACTTCCCGAGAATACAATCATTACATTTGTGGAACTGACGCTCAGAAGAGGGAAGGGATCACTGAGAAAGGCGGAGGGATATCTTAAGAAGCGGTCAGAAAGGATCCCCCACGGGCTTTCAGCCGGATGTATCTTCAAAAATCCTGAGGACGATTCCGCCGGGAGATTGATCGAGGCCTGTGGACTCAAAGGTTATTCCAGAGGGGATGCGGTTATCTCTCCCCATCATGCCAACTTCATCATCAACCGTGGCAATGCTAACTTCTCCGATGTCATCTTTCTGATTGAGAAGATCAGGCGCGAGGTAAAGAGGAGGTTTGGCTATGACCTGGAACTGGAGGTGAGGATCATCAGATGAGGCTCCGCTACCCACTATTTATCCTCCTTATCTTTATCGCCATTATGGTTATCCGAACCAAGATTAGAGATGAGGAGAATGGCATACTTAGAGAATCAGATCCCAAGCTTACCGTTTTGAACCGATATCTTGAAGGTCGGGATTATCGACTCCTCTCCCTCAACCCGCTCATCTTCGAGGTAGAGGGGAAGAGGATCGAGATCGATGGTCCCTGGCCCGATAAGAAGACTTTTGAGAAAATTCTGGCGAGCCGCTATCAGGCGGTCTCGATCCGATTCAGGAACCAGTTGATTATCCCGAGGAGGTAAATCATGAGAGCTCAAGATAAGATCGTCGGCGTCGATCTCGGGACGACCAAGATTGCCACAATTATTGCGGAGGTCAACAGCAACGGCAAGCTGAAGGTGATCGGAGTTGGAACCGCACCATCCAATGGCCTGAAGCGCGGGGTGATCGTCAACCTCGATCGGACTGTGGAGTCGATTAAGAAGGCGGTGAACGAAGCGGAGCGGATGGCCGGCTGTCGGGTCCATTCCTGCTATGCCGGGATTGCCGGCTCCCACATCATCTCGATCAACTCCCAGGCGATGATCGCCATCTCCAAACCGGGCTCAGTCATCACCCAGCGGGATGTCGAGCGGGTGATCGAACAGGCGAAGGCGGTGGCCCTGCCTCCGGAGCGGGAGATCATCCATGCGATTCCGGTCGAATTCATCCTCGATAATGAACGGGGGATCAAGGATCCGGTCGGTATGTGCGGGACAAAGCTTGAGGCCGAGGTCCACCTGGTGACTGCAGCCATCGCATCGGCCCAGAATATCTATCGGGCCTTCCAGCAGGCCGGTCTCAAGGTGAAGGATCTTGTCCTCCAGCCGCTGGCCTCCGCCTATGCGGTCTTGGAGCCGGATGAGATGGACCTCGGGGTCGTCCTCCTCGATATTGGAGGGGGGACGACCGATATCGCCATCTTCTACGATGGTTCAATCCGCTATACCCGTGTGATCGGACTGGGAGGTTCCCATATCACCAACGACATCGCGATTGGCCTTCGGACCCCGGTCTCGAAAGCAGAGGAGGTGAAGAAACGGCACGGTGCGGCCTTCCTCAAAGAGGAAGATAGGGATGTCAAGATCACGGTAAAGGGGATCGGAGGTCGGAAGGATCGTGAGGTGGATAAGGAGTATCTCATCTCGATCATCAACCCCAGGATTGAGGAGATACTCACCATTGCTCATCGGGAGATCATTAAGAACGAGTTCTCCGATACCCTCGCCGGTGGGGTGGTCATCACCGGAGGAACATCCCATCTTGCCCGGATTGAGGATCTGACGGAAAAGATCTTTGAGATGCCCGTGAAGAAGGGCGTCCCGAGGCCGGTCGGAGGGCTGACCGATGTCATCCAGGATCCGATCTATGCCACCGGTCTGGGTCTGGTCCTCTACGGCTACGATAGGAAGAACCAGGACTTCATCAAACCGAAACGTTACCCCTCACTCTTCGAAGCCATCAAGGCGAGGTTGAGTGAATGGTTCAACAAATATTTTTAAAGGAGGAGAGATGATCGAACTGATTACCGAACCGACCTATGTTGCCCGGATCAAAGTTGTCGGGGTCGGTGGAGCAGGATGCAACGCCATCCAGTATCTGGTCGAATCGAATGTGCGTGGTGTCGAGTATATTGCCGCCAATACCGATATCCAGGCCTTGGAGCGGATTAAGGTTGCCAATCGGATCCAGCTTGGCCCCAATCTCACCCGGGGACTTGGGGCTGGTGGTGATCCCGAGATTGGACGGAAGGCGGCTGAGGAGTCGAGGGAGGAGATCAGGGAACGGTTGATGGAGACCGATATGGTCTTCGTCACCGCTGGTATGGGTGGTGGCACCGGCACCGGTGCCGCACCGATCATCGCCGAAGAGGCGAAAGGGCTCAATGCCTTGGTCGTGGCGGTGGTCACCCGGCCCTTCGATTTTGAGGCCCGGAAGAAGGCGAAGATCGCCGAGCTCGGGATCGAGGAGCTGAAGGCCCGGGTCGACACCCTGATCATCATCCCGAACCAGCGACTTCTGGCAATCGCAGCCAAACAGACCGTTGATGAGGCCTTCCGGGTTGGAACCCAGGTTCTCTATAATGCGATCTCATCGATTGCGGAGCTGATAACCAGACCCGGACTGATCAATCTCGACTTCGCCGACATCAAGACGGTGATGACCGAGAAGGGCTCAGCACTGATGGGGATGGGCTATGGCGAGGGTGAGAACCGGGCCCAGATCGCGGCCGCATCCGCCATCTCATCACCACTGCTTGATGACCTCTCAATCAAAGGGGCCAAGGGGCTGATCATCAATGTTGCCGGTGGACACGATCTGACCATGGCCGAGGTTGAGGAGGCCAATTCGATCGTTGTTGAGGCGGCTGGTGGCGATCCGATGGTCTTCTCCGGAGTGATAACGGGTGATGAGTCATTGGAAGGGAAGGTGAAGGTGAGTGTCATCGCCACCGGAATCGAGGAACCGGTCCCGCTCCATAAAGAGGCGGGGATGGCGATATTTGAGAAGCGGCGTCCGGACTTCGAACCACCGACCTTCATCAGGCAGCGTAGGAAGGAGGCGAAGGTAGCATTTGTTGATGAGGACAATCTCGAGATCCCGACCTTCCTGAGGCGGCAGGCCGACTAACACTTCGTCTTTAAAACCAGGGGGCCTGATGGCAAGGGTGCGTAACCTTAAGGAGATCCTCGTCCGTCTTAAGGGCTTGAGTCAGCTCATGGTCGATCTCGGCTATGCCGCCCTGATCGAGGATGACTTTGAACTTGCCCAGGAGGCGATCCGGGTCAAGGCGGAGATCAGGGAGTTGAGCTATGAGCTGAGAAAAGAGGCGTTATTGGTCGCCCGTTATACCAAGGATAGCCGGCATGATATCCCCCAGATCGCCAGCCTCCTCCAGATCGGGGTTGCGATCAAGGAGATGTCAGACGGGGTCGATGATCTACTGGAGGTGGTGATCCGGAATGTCGGGGTCCACCCGATTATCAGGATGGCCTACACCCGAAAGGAACTCCGGACGATGAGATTTGTCGTTGAGGAAGGCTCTCTGCTCGATGGTAAGAAGCTGGAGGAGGTTGAGATCGATCTTAAGACCGGCTTCCGGGTTGTTGCGATCAGAAGAAAGGAGGAGTGGATTCTTGATCCCCATGGCAAGACCAGGATTAAAGGTGGTGATGTTCTGATCGTCGAAGGGAGGGATATCTCGATAAGAAAGATGCAGGAGCATGTCAAGGGGCCGAAGGAAAAGGCGCAAGAGAAGAATAGTAAGTGAGATTCTGATCCAGGCCCTCCCCGTCGTCATCCTCACCTCAGTGGGGGAATTCTTTGCCGGTTCGATCCTGGGCCGGCTGCACGAAAGATTGGAGCTTATCCCCGGACTTATTATTCTCGTCCCGGCAGTGATGGATCTGAGAGGGAATATCGGGACCGCCCTCGGTTCCCGGCTCTCGTCAGCACTCCATCTCGGCATCATCGGAAAGCATTTCACCTTCGACCGGTTCAACATCAGCAACATCTCCGCCGGTTACCT
>QNBE01000044.1 GCA_003645615.1 Caldifarciminota bacterium | reverse complement strand
GTTTCTTTGCCGAATAAAGGACCTTTCGGATGGTCCGCTTCACCTCGTATCGGCTGTAGTCGCTTAAGGAGAGAAGTATCCTGAGGCCCATTTGTATTGCTTTTACAACCGGATCATCACTTCTGATTTCCGGATTATTAGCCATCTTCTCCAGAGCGAAGATAACCGCATAATCATCCAGATCAGGGAATTTATTGTCCACGCCAACTATCTCCTCCTCAATAGTCATGAGGAGGGTAAGATAGTAATCATCTTCCCAGTCGATCTCATTCAGGAGTGGAGAGGTATCCTGACCGCACAATTCTTCCAAATCTTTTTAGTTTATATGTGAAACCTTTCTCTTTGTAGAGACCGTAATAAGCCCGTTTTCCTCCACCTCAACCGCTCTTCCTGGTCCTAATCCGCAGAATTCGGCCGATGCGAAATACTCGCTCCTCTTTTCTCAATTCGCAATATGCCGAGACTCCGGTAAACCCTCGGCTAAACAATCTCCAATCTTCGGCCAATGGTTACCCCCCGACCGAACGTTTGTCATTGTTGAGCATCATCCCCTGAGCGCCAACCTTTAACGAAAGCTGGGAATCGGCCCCGGTGTATAGTTTCGTTTTAAGCCGGCTGAGATTTTCGTAACTAATCTTATCCGATATCGCATTGGTGGTGGTAACCACAAGATCCTTCACAACCTGGGCGTCAAAAAAATTCGCTCTTATAGTGGCCCTTAAATAGATTCTACTCCTTTGATGTCACCACCGGAAATACTCGTTCCGGTTCCGGAACTCTTGAACCAGGATGGTTATCTACTCGGTTAAGAACTCTGTTCAAGCCCTTCCCCGAGGTTACCTCATCGTCTAATCCACCAGTAGCCCTGGATGTCGAGATTGGTGAGCCCTGATTCCCTGGCCCGGTTAACCACCTTAATATACTCCTCTCTGGTGATCCTCCGGGATAGCTCGGGGTAATCAAATGCCTTATAGCAGGGGTTATACTGGGCCATGATATTGACATAAGTATCTTTGGGCAGCTCCTCGGCGATCCACTCCATGATCTTCTCAGAGCCGGCAATATTATTGGGCATGACCAGATGACGGATCATCAAACCACGGTAAATAATACCATCCTGGGCAGGCTTTGCCACCCCTACCTGTCGGTTCATCTCAAGGATTGCCCTTTTGGTAACCTCAGGATAGTTCTTTGCCCCGGAGGAGTATTTCGCGGCCATCTCACCATCCCAGTATTTGAAGTCGGGCAGGTAGATGTCTACAATCCCATCAAGAACCTTGATGATCTCCAATCGCTCCCAGCCCGAGGTGTTATAAACGATGGGCAGTCGTAACCCTTTCTCTGCCGCAATGTCAATGGCTTTAAGAATATGCGGGGAGTAATGGGTCGGGGTTACCAGGTTTATGTTGTGGCAGCCGATCTTCTGAAGGTATAGCATCATCGAGGACAATTCATCAATCGTGGCTTCCGAACCCCGCCCCAGCTGACTTATCTCCCAGTTCTGACAGAAGACACACCTCAGGTTACAGTGGGTCAGGAAGATCGTCCCCGAACCTCCCTTTCCCACCAAGGGTCTCTCTTCACCAAAATGGGGATGTGCGGCCGAAATAACCAGCTGATCGCCGGGAGCCCGGCAGAAACCCTTCATCCCCTTAAGTCGATTGACTCCGCACTCTCTCGGACAGAGTCGGCATTTCTCCATAATCTTCCATAACTTATCGGCGCGATCTTTCAACTCACCCGAACGGTGAAGGCTCAGGTAGGAAGGTTTAAAATTGTGACCGATCGCATCAGATCTTTTGACCGTGGTCGTCTTCCTTCTATCATCATTACTGCAACCGAGCAACAGTGATAAACCTATTGGGAGGGACAGCCTCCCCACCGCTTTGAAGAACTCCCGGCGAGTGAGACCTTCATGAAAGAGCGATGCCATCTTGCCCTCCTTTTCAGGACGGCATTCCAAAACCCATCCCGAGGGGAGCAATTATATGAATAAGACTAAACATTTTAAGCAGAAAAACAACAACACAACTTCCCATTAGTCCCAGAACCGGAAGGAGAACCACACCACCGACAACCCCTCCCAGCCAGCCACCAACAAGGTCAGAGCTATACAGGATCCCGGCGGTATCGGTCAAGTTCTTCTCATCTTTCTGAAAGACCTTAGCTGCAATGGGAAATTGCGCACCAATCAAAAATCCGCTGATGAGTGAGATCGCCAGAAATAAAACCACCACACCTATTGATACACCTGGCATCACCAGATTCGGACGGAGAATATGGAATATGAGTGGCAGGACAAGAGAAAATCCGATTATGGCCAACTCGATATTCACCAAGATTCTCAGGTAAACTTTTACCCGGGAAAGGAGCGCAGTCATACCCATTGCCCCAGCCGCAACCCCAACCATGAAAGATGTCACCAGAAGACCAATCCAGGAAAAGATATGTCCATAAATTGATTGGAAGGTAAATATGATTGCTAAATCAAAGATCATTCCGGCAAAACCGGTCGTGGCAATACATAATGGAATACCAGAATTGAATGATCTCTTTTTCTGGAATCCGATTATGAAGGATATACCGAGGGAAAGAACTGTTGCCACAATGAAAAACCAGAGGTTTAGCTTCTCAATGAATCGGAAAAGACCGCACAGATATGGGGCAAAGATTGAATTCCAGTGGGAGATACTGTAAAATACCCCGAGCGGTCTGAAGTCATAGTTGATCTTCCGGGAACCGCCTGCGATGAAATCTAAGAACCAGTCCTGCCACCTCGGATGCAAGATCTTTTCGATATGGCGGGCAACAAGAACATTTACCTTGATTTCACGTTCTTTCAGTCTGGCAATAAGGCGCTCTTGATTAAATCGCAAAACCTCATCAGAACTCGAAGAGAGAAAGAGGTTCAACCCCTCTCCAGGAAACACCCGGACATATGGAAATGATGTTTTAAGCGTCCTGAAGATAGAACCATTAAGATTTCTCAACTCATCATTCAGGTATGATAATGACCCTGGTAAGCCAATGACCAGGATGCCGTTTTGGTTCATCTTCTTCTTTGCCAGAGCGAAGAACTCTTCTGTAAAGAACCTGTTCGTCTGGAGGTCTGAGGGGTTCAATATCCCGACCAGGATGACATCGTATCTCTGCTGGGTCGTCCTGAGCAGAAGGCGGCCATCGATTGGTCTTACTTTTACCTTAGGGTGGTTCAATTCCTGTTCGGTCAATGGGGTTGAATATCGTCTTATAAGCTCGAGAAAAGAGGGATCAAGTTCGGCATATTCGATCAACTCAACCGATCCGTGCTTCAGAATCTCAGCGATCAAGCCGCCGGCGCCGCCACTGATGATGAGCACCCTCTCTGGTCGAGGATGGCTCAGAAGCGGGAGATGGGCGAACTTTTCCACAAAGCCAATATCCGGAATCGGCGTTATCAGTTCCGCAATACCATTATAAAAGAAGATATATTGCTCCCCGCTCTTCACGACGCAGATATTACCATAGATTGAGTTCTGATAGTGAACAACATTGTGGTCTTTCCACTGGACTTTTATCGAGGTCCTGTGAAGTTTATCCACGCCACCGGAAGAAAATAGATGGATAGAAAAAACTATAAGGAGAATCGAGATGATGGTTGCAATCTTTTGTGGCAGATCGTTCACCCGGTGATGGATCAGCAATATCAGCAGAACAATAAAATTGAACAGGGCAAGTCCAACCGCCATCTGAAACGCATGGAGATAGATAATCAGGAGATAGGTCCAGACCACTCCACCCAGAATCGTCCCGATGGTCTCAAAGACATAAACCTTGCCGATCGAGGCTGGAGAGTGGTCAAGATATGTTGAATAGAGTTTGCAGCTGAAAGTAAATAATGCCCCATGAGACAGGCTCACCGGTAAAAGGATAAGTAGCGATGAGTAGAACATCGGTAGAAGGCAAAGGCTTTCTCCGATGGAAACCCCGAGGATACTCTTCAAAATCCGGATGATGTAGACAGCGGCCGGCAGTGATAAAGAGAATAGTATAGTAATTGCGGCAAACGAGACAACTTTATTTCTGGCTGTTTCTGCTCTCCGGCCTAAGACGAAACAACCCAATGCCTCAAGGATGAGCCAGTTGGCAAGGATAATACCGATCGAGAACTCATTGCCAGAAAAGACGATAAAAAGTTCCCTCAACAGCAACATCTGGGCGACAAGCCCACTGAACCCCATCGTCAATACCGCAATCCCGAGACAAACTCTCACCGCAGCCTTCTCTTCTCGGTGTAGCGATGGGACAAAACCACCGTTATATAAACTAACCCCAGTATCTTATCTCGAAGTCGTCAAATTCACCCAGATGTTCCCGCCAATGGACCTCCACATCAAGAACCTTAGCACCGGGCGGTCCTTTCTGGCAGAAGGTGATGAGCTGCTCAAGGGCTTCTTCCCTAGTATTGGTCCGGAAGAAGGCACCCCAACCCTCCTTTAGAAAAGGAGGGAGTCTGGTTCTCCTGGTTGGATCCCTTCCCACGCATTCTCCTCCCCTTTTCCCAAAGATCCCCTCCTCTCCTTTTTCCTCTGATCACCTTGACCAGCTCCCGCCCTTAAGCCAGTATTGCCATCAATCATTTTCGCTTTATAGAGAATGAGTAAATTTCATTTAATGTTCTGGGCATATCCGAAGTCCTGAGCCGAAGGCGATGGATTTGGAGAAAATAATTTTATCATTTTCTCTTTTAGCCTTTGTTAGGCGAAGCCGCGCAAATGAACCTATACATTCAGTTACAAAAAATGGACTATAACAGATATCAAAAGAAATAAGATAGCAATAATCATTGTAAACCTGCTAAATTTAGTGTGTATGACCATAGAGCTTGAGATACGAGAAAAAAGATCAGTGCTTGCTCCAATGGAAAGAACTAAAAAAGAGATGCCAAAGAGGTGAAAAGCTAACCTCCAACTTTCCCCAATCAAAAGCAAAATGCCAATAACAATAAATATAAATGAGATAATTAAGCAGATATAGAATGAAGTTTTGCGTGTTTGATAATTGCTACTTGGCTCTTTCGGAATTAATGATAATAATCCCATCTTTCAAAACCTCCTTTTTTAAACGTGATGTCGCCTAACCTTGGTATATCCGCACTCTTGGTGTTGATATACTGCCATTTTGGGGATGATATCCGCACTTGGTGCAGATATACTTCCTCTGGAAGAACGGGCCATGTCCCGCTCGCTGTTGAAATTCGATAGCGTCCGGTAACTCATCATGGCACTTATACTATGCCACCTCACCCTGTCAAGACTTTCCTTAATCAATGGGGCAGGAGATTCTGCCTTTCTCACTTATTCTCCTTAAGATCTTGCGGTTTTAGTATCTTTCGCGGCCTGTAGCCCAAAATAAAATGTCGGGTAGCCCTTAACTGCACCAGATCCACAGCTTTAAAAAAGATCCACATCATCGCTGCCACTTCTGCCAGCCCCCACATAAATGTCTCTAAGGTGACGGGTGTCCCTCTCCTGGCCAGGTCAATAAAGACTCTTTTAAATGTTCCTTTGGATGGGTCGTATCCGCTATGGAAACTCACGGCAAGCCTATCCTCTTCTGCACCTTCTGCTAATGCCCACTTATAGCCAACGTTTAGAAAGATGGTATATCTGCGGTCCATCTCATCGACAACAAAAATCCCATCCTCTTCTAAGCGATCACTTACCGATGATAAAAGCCTTACCAGCTCCCGGGGATTGAAGTGAGGGGTTGAAAGACCATACATTAACGCCAGATCAAACTTCCTCCTCAGGGTGTGGATCTTCTTAACATCTATTACCAATGTCTCTACTCTCTTTCCGATCACCTGAGTGCCCCATTTTTTAGCCCTTGCCAGAGCCTTCTTCCTTAGGTCGGTGATGAGTAGACTCACGCTGGATGCACGGTTGAGGATCGTCCGGGATAAAGCTACTCCCCCATAACCTGCGCCACCACATACCTCTAAGATTCTGATCTTTTTTCTTCTGGATAGTATCTCTTCCAGCCACGGGTGCTGGATGAGTCTCTTCATAAAGCCAAGTGTGGTCTCATAATACTCCTGTCCCGCCTTACTTTCAGGATTGTCAGGCCATGGTAGGACCGAATAAAGCTGCGATAACTTATCCTCCTCCATCTTCCTCTTACCACCCATAGTGACCCCCTTTCACCTATCCACCTACCATTGCCAGTAGAGAAAGGGATTGATCGGGGCGATGAGGGCCAACCCTTCCCGGGCATCAGGGAAGTAGAAATTTATCGATTGAACCAGAAACAAGGAACCTATAATGCCTTAATCAACCTCTTCCCCCTCGCTAAGGTCTCTTTCTCCTTAAGTATCGATTCTAACTCCGAGCATTGAATCCACTCCCGGAGGCGGATACCGCAATAAGACCAACCGGTTTATCTGCAACTGGGGAAGGGATCTTTCCATGCCGTTCCATAGCAAATAATCTAAGCAGGAGATCCGCTCCAGAAATGCATGAAAGCGAGAGGGATATAGAAATAGAAAGGACATGCAATTACAATTCCATCGGCTCTGCTCATCCGCTCGATCAATTGATTGAGGTCATCATCGAGACCAGAGTATGAGCTCCCCCTGATCCGATTAGATCCTACTATCCCCGGGATGGTCTTTCTCATCCATCCCTTCCGGTTCAAGCCCGGTTAGAATCCGAGGCTCATGATCACTCATTTCCAGTATCCCACCGAATGGAGAAAGTATTCTCCGGTATAAGTTCCTATATACCTGAAACGCTTCCGCAGTTCCTTAATCGGGTCTTTGAGGGTCCGGAGAAACTGACGGAAGGAACCATACTCGCTGATGAGCTTCTGGAATGTCCTCGCATTGGCAATTATTGCCTCCACCTTTCGGCGATTTCTAAAAACACCCACTCTTCTCATCAGATCCTTCGGATTACTCCGGGCAAGCCGGTCGATCTTAAATCCGTAGAAACCCTTGCGGATCCTGGGCCAGTTCCTCCTCACTGTCTTCCAGCTCAATCCGGCCTGAAGCACACAGAGAGAGAGGATCTCAAAATACTCCTGATCGGTTTTTGGTCTTTTTCCACTCATACAGTATCCATCCTTTCCCGAAGGGAACTCGCATTCCCAGGGTGCCTGATGAGCAAAAAGATTTGCCCGGAGGTATTCTGATACTTCAGAATAAGATCGTGCGCTGAAGTGTCCATAGCGCTGGAGCACCGAGAGGATCTCGGCTACTGCCATAACCTTCTCCAGGCACCCTTTCTTATAACTTATCTGTCCCGGCACATGAACAAACCCTTTTTCCCGGATTCACCTCACCCATACGTTTCAACGCCCCAACCAGACCATTGCGGATCATCCCTTCTTCATCAAAGAGGGTCCGGCTCAGATAACCCACCACCTTCCTGGAATCGATCTTCCCAATCTCACCAAGGATGTAGACCGCAGTTTGACGGCGGTATCGGTCCTTAAGGAGGTGAGCGGCGCCTTTGAGAATCCTGGCCCGGAGTCGCCTTTCCTCACGGTAGATTCGACCCAACGGGTCAGAAACATCCCGGGGCATCCTCAGACCGCTCACGAAAACCGTCCGATCCCTCTCCCCTGACACTCGGGGGAGGACAATGATGTCCTGAATGTAATAATAGATTCCGCCACCATCGCCGGTCTCTCGACTAAAAGGACCTCTCCATTCATGATCCACCCCTCAGGATCGATGGGTCTCCTTACGGAGGAGATGGGAACTCAACTCCACCGCCAAGCATTTCTTATCCGCACCCCTGCTTCACGATCAATATCGCAACAAAAATAGCTATCGCATCGCTCAGTCCGATCATTATTCAATGCTTTAACTGATGCCGCACCCCTGATTCTTCGATAAACCTCGAGGGAGAGTTGCAATGAGAGCGACCGAGATGATAGCCTTCGTTACTTAGAGTCAGAAAGAGATGCTCCTTAGCCCTTGTGATTGCGACATAGAAAAGCCTCCGCTCCTCCTCAATATCGTTTCGATCCTCGTGGGTAAAGATAGAGGGTAAAACACCATCGATGAGTCCAATCAGGAAGACCACCTCCCATTCCAGACCTTTGGCCGAGTGGATCGTGGAGAGGGTGACTGGTGGTTCGGTGACAAAATCATCGTCGGTGATCATTTTCCGCTCCGGGGGGTCGATGGCCAGCTCAGCAAAAAATTCCTCCAAGGATGAGTAGTTAAGGATGATCTCCCTCAACAGCTCCAGATCATACTGACGGCGGTGCCAGTCATCATAGCGATCACGGAAGATCGACATATAATACTTGAGCACCGCTCCGAAGAGGCCATCCAGATCTTCAAGCTCTCCCATCCGGACCAGAAGGGCACGGAGACGCGATAGACCAAGATGATAGCGTCCCGATCCTGTACACCATCGGTCAAGACATTGGATCACCTCACCCAGATCAGCACAAAATTTCAGTTCACCAATGAGCGAATCAGCGGTGGCGGTTCCCACCCCCTCGATCAAGAGCAGAACCCTCATCCAGGCCAGCTCATCACTGGGATTGGAATAGACCTTAAGGTGGGAGAGGAGATCCTTCACATGGGCGGTCTCACTGAATCTTAAACCTCCGAACACCTGAAATGGGATCTGCCGTTTATTCAACTCCGCCTGGAGCGGGATGGAAACGAATGAGGCGCGGAATAAGACCCCCTGATCCTTGAGATCGATCCCCTCCCTCTTCAGTTCGATGATCTTATCGGCCACCCACTCCGCCTCTTCTTTATGGCTGGAGAATTCCAGGAGCTCTGGCCTGGGACCGGCCTTCCCCTTAGCCGATCTCAGACACTTGGCATATTTATGCGCCATATTTTCCAAGACGGCATTGGCCAGATTCAGTATCGACTGGGTGGAGCGATAATTCTCCTCCAGTTTGATCACCCGGCAGTCGGGGAATCGCTGGGGGAAGTCGAAGATGTTGGCAAAGCTGGCACCCCGAAAACCGTAGATACTCTGAGCATCATCACCCACCACCATGACATTCTGATGCCGATCGGCCAAGAGATAGGTAATATCACGCTGGAGGAGATTGGTATCCTGATACTCATCAACCATTATGAACCGGTATCGATCCGATATCACTTCCCTGATCCGTTCATTCTCCAAGAGTGCCCGGGTGTGGATGAGGAGATCGTCGTAATCGACATAACCATTCTCCTGTTTGAAGGTATGATATATCTCGCTCAGTTGCCTGATAGAATTGGCCAGATCCAGGAAATGGGGATATTCTTTACGAAGTATCGCCTCAATCGGTTGACTCCGATTCACGGCCATGCTGATGATATTCCGGAGCGTCGATTTCTTGGGTATCCTCGATGAGAATATCGCCGCCTTCGTTGCGCAACGCTGGATCGCCTCTTCGGAATCGGCCTCGTCCAGAACAGTAAAGCGATGATCGAGTCCGATTCTGGCTCCGAAACGCCTCAGTAGATTGAGGCCGAAAGAGTGGAAGGTCCCCCCTTCCACCCTTCCACATCTCGGGTCATGCCTTGAGGCCCGCTCCAGCATCTCCCGGGCTGCCTTTCGGGTAAAGGTCAAGAGGAGGATGTGGCGGGGATCAACCCCCTGCTGGATGAGATGGAGGACACGATACTCAATCACCCTGGTCTTACCAGAGCCGGCTCCGGCAATGACCAGAACCGCACCATCGATGGTGGTTACCGCCTCAAACTGGGCCGGATTGAGATATTCTTTAATGCTCAGCATAACATTCAGGGGAATTTCATTGGAATAGAGAATGCCACCACTGGAAGATATCTGCCAAATTTTTTTACCAGCATTCCATTTTCGTCATCCAGGATTCGATACAGGCCGAATTCGAGCCCGAGCCGGTTTATTCGATAACCAACGAATCCTCCTAAGAGGCGGAAGTATGAAGAAGAAGATTCCTCCGGAATGGTATCAGGACCGCCACATCCAACAAACCCGAAGGTCTTTACTCCTCCATAAAGATCTTGTTTCTTCCCTACCCTGGCACTTACCCATGCATCTCCAAACCAGTTGAAGATAATAAGATCAGCCGCACCAAAACCACCAAAGCCACCTCTCACTCCCAGAGCGATGGGCGGTTTTTGCAGACCAACCTTCAAGAATGGGAGTGCTCCTGAAGTTCCGGTATAGATCCCACATTCTACAAACTTATTGATCAGAGTTTGTTGAAACCGGAAGTTGGTTCCCCAGAGCACAATAGGGAAAAGCGAATCTTGAGTGATACCGGTCGTAATACATAAGTCTACCGGATAGTATCCCAGGGAGTCCTTCGTCCCAATCTCAGCCGTATCGAGGGTGGCCACTGAAGGGCAGGATAATGGCAACAGGAGGGGAAGTAAAAATAGCAATATTTGCTTGATCCTATTCATCCATTTTGAATCTCCGAACGCACTGGCAGAAACCATGAAATAGTGCACAGAGTCCACCAAAGATCGAAAAGAGGCCCCAGAAGAGTGGTCGGGTGAAGACATGGGCAAATGTCGGTTTTGAGTAAGGCACAAGATAGATGCCCCAGGTGACCAGGAAACATCCGATTATGATGGTAGCGTGGCCAAAGATGACCAATGGTCCTCGACCTCCTTTGTACCCGAGGTAGACCAAGACTATTCCAATCGCCATCGGTATCACCCCGAAAGATCCACCACTCACAAGACCATAAATCCCGAGGCCGAACAGAAGGAGACCAAGGATGAGCGTAATCCAGCTGCTCGGGCGCATCTTTCCCTCCTACTCTCCTCCTTTCATCATCTGCTCCCTCATCTTTCTCATCATCTCCCTCATATTCCCTTTCACCTCCACTTTATCTGGGTCGAATAGATCGTCGGAGAGCCCTTGATTTATCTCTATCGATTTCACCACCATTCTTGAGACCGGTTCATCATCCATATAAATCTCCATGCGATAAGGATACTTACTCTCACCCACGATCTTCCGATAATCGGAGAACTTCACTACTCCGCTACCTTTCTCACCCTTAAACTCGGCCTTTACGGCCAGGAGCGTCTTCTTATCCAGCCAGAGCATAGTAAATGGTGCCTTTTCGGGCTCAAACTGGACCACCCAGCACTCATGGCCTTCGACTGTCTCGCTCCCGGTCAACTTTCCCTCTTCGGAAAGCCAGGACCACCAGTCTTCCTGGCCTTCCGGTCGTCGATAATTTTTCTCTTCGTCTTTGGGCAACTTAACTTTACCTGTAAAGGGTGAGATCATCCAGGCATCCTTCCCATCGTAGATGACAATTGTCTGCATTCCCTCCATACCTTCTGGCATTTCAGGCATCTCGATTGTCATCTCATGACGGTATTTCTCACCCTTCTTGTAGGTCTTCGATTGAGAAGTTATTTCACCGCGCTCGGTCTTGGTAACCGCCTCTCTGAGGATGGTAATATCCTTTATCTCCTTCTGGTAGTTATCGTAACGTGATTTGAGTTCCTTCAGGATGGATGCCCAATCGCCGTTCACAACTGCAACGAAGGTGAACAGCAGGGCAACCACCAGCAACAGTTTATGTCTTCGGTTCACAATACCCCCTTGTTTAGCCCAAAAAATACCTCTCCATTCGGTCGAATGCCTTATTGATCTCATTGGCCGAAACACAAAATGAGAGCCTGAGATGGCCTTCTCCGGTGGGGCCAAAAGCAGCCCCGGGCGTTGTTGAAACCCTGGCCTCTTTGAGAAGCTTTTTACAGAATCGCACCGAATCAGACCCTTCGGAAACGAGTATTTTTGGAAACATCAGATACGATCCCTTCGGTCTCTGGTAGCTGAAGACAGATGCCAATCGATCCAGTCTTTCACACATCAGATTGCGCATCTCCAAGTAGTGATCTCGAAACCTCCTCACACAATCCTGCGGGCCCCTTAGTGCGGCCAGGGCCGCATATTGTGAAACCACCGGAGCACAGATCGCAAATGGTATATGAGCTTTGCCAATTTGTGGGATCAGATCACGATGGGCATGTAGATAGCCTATCCGCCATCCGGTCATGGCATAGGTCTTGGTAAAAGTGAAACAGGAAATAACATTCCTTCTCATCTCCGGGATTGAGGCGATGCTGAAGTGTCGGTAACCATCGTAGACAAAATACTCATACGCCTCATCGGTGATTATCATAAGATCTCTTTCCAAGGCAATCTCAGCCAGTCTCCTAAGATCCTCCTCGGAAAAGACGGCTCCAGTGGGATTGGCTGGTGAGCAGTAGAGTATTGCCCTGGTTCTATCTGTAATCGCCTTCTTTATCCCATCGAGATCCAGCCGAAATCCTTCGGCTTCAATGGTGGGAACAAAAACCGGTCGGCCAGAGGCAATCTGAATCTGACGGATGTGGGTAGAGTAGGTGGGTGAAGGGAGTATCACCTCATCCCCGGGATCAATCACAGCCATCAGGGCAGCCGAAATCCCTTCAATTGCTCCCACAGTCACGATGATCTCTGAGGGATCGGCATCGATCTGGTTGTCCCGCCTCAATTTTTGGACGATCTCCTTCCTCAACTCCAATAGACCCGCGGTCTCGGAATAGCCGCCAACAGCGCCACGATCGATCGCTTCCTTGGCGGCAAGCTTGATATGGATCGGGGTATCCGATGTCGGCTTCGCCCATGAGAGGAAAGCAACATCCTCAATCTCCTTCGATAATCTGGTCATCTCATGGATCGCCGACTTGGCGATCCCTTTCATCCTATCCGAAATAACCATCCTGCCTCCTCAACTCTTCGATCTTCTTTTGCCACTCCTCAGGATTCTTTACCAACCAGGCGATGGCATCCTCCCGACCACGATGGAAGAACTCAACCAGGAGGAGTGGCCGAAAGACTGTTTTACCCAGATGGCTCCTGACCAGTTTTACGGTGCGGATGTTTCGAATCGGTATCGATATCTCCATCTGTGGGAGCACTCGGCTGAACCAGAGTTCCTCTCTCGTCAAAACCAAGGCGCCGTTGCCTCGAATCTGCTTTTTTCCTTTCGACTTGAAACCGAAAAAGTTGGCATCGAGTGATTGGAGTAGAATATCTTCTTTCGCAAAGCGCTCGGAGACCCGAATCGAGAGCTTCCGACGCACATTGACCATGATCGACCTCAATGTGATCATCAGTGCCAGTAGGACCAAAATGATAACGATCGCAATGATCACTCTCACCGAAGGCTATTCCTCACGAACACCCCACTCTGGAATCAGTAGTGGCTTGTCAGGGAAAAGAGTGGTCATCGTTTGGTAGATAGGATCCATAACCTCTTCAAAAGTGAGCCACTCTTCGTCAGGATACTGCTTTCCATAAAGGCTGAAACCCACCCAATCGACATAATCGTCACCGGGATAGTAGTTCTCAATCTCGTTCCAGCTTTCATCGGGATGACTGGTGTGGTTGACATGGAAATACCAGATCGCATTGGTGACCCCGTTTTCCCGGAAGAGATCCACAATATGGCGATAGGCATCAACATACCGCTCCGGCCCATCCGGCTTGGTGGGATCACCGTAGCCCTCTGTCCTTCCTCCGCCCTGAAAAACCCCGGACCAGGGAAACCAGTCTCCATTCATTTCCACTCCAAAGGTGATCATCACCGGTTTTTTGTAGCCCTTAATCACATCTGCCCAGGCAAGAAGGAGGGAGTCAAATTCACCATCGATAATCCTTTGAAGAGAATAGAGCGAATCGTAACCGGACTCCCAATAGTTTCGCCAGGGCATCATCCTTAGCATAGGGATAGCACCATAGTGGTCAATCTCATTCAGTTGTCGATCTGAAGCATAATTCTCCCCCCAGAAATTTGAAAATGGCACAAAGGCAACACCTTTATCAACCAGCTCTTCAAACTCCTCAATCTTACTGCTTGTTATCGAATCCTCAAGTTCTCCCCACCCTGAGAATACACCCAAATAGCAGGTCGATTCTGCGGCTGAAGGTGTAACACCATTATCGATCGTGCCAACAAAATAGGGGTTATCAATCCCTTCCCGATAGGCATTCAATGCACCCTCCGATGAATTCACCCTCAGATCACAGATATTGCCCTTCTCATCTTGAAAAAGCTCATTGTAGAGAACCAGGATCTTCACCCGACGATACTTCTCCGGAATTTTCTCAAGCGCATCCCGGTAAAATTGCGCCTTTAACCCCTCCTTCCCCTTCGAGCAATTCAAAAAGAGGAATAAAAATAGCAGTCCTACACAACCTCCACTTCCTTTCAAGGAGATCCGAGGTCTACCAAACATCTAATCGAGATGGACTTCTGCGGTCAGAGAGAGATGGTAGATCTGGTTGGCGGTGAATATGAGGTAGTAATAATAATTACCGACTGCCACTTCATAAATCCCATGAGCTTCAGCCAGCAACTTATCCAAAACCCTCTCCAACCTTCGACACCTTTCAAGAAACTCCTTCTTAGTAATCGATACATAACGCATCTTCTCATCTATCGCATTCTCGCGACAGAGATCAAGGATTTCCTTCTTCAGGGTCTCTATCTCATCAGAACTTAGTTTTCTTGAGGTCTTTTCACTTATCTTCCGCTCTGCCTTCTCCCGGGAGGTTGGGGAACAGACAATCCGATAAGTTGCATAATCGTGGGCAGTAAGATAAGAAAGAAGTTCACCCACTTCACCGATTATTCCGATCTGCTCTTCAGTCAGTTCACCCCTCCCTTTGCAATCGGAATACAACCGGATTTTCCGGATCCGGACAAACGTCTTTCTTCTCCCACGGAAAGTTGCCGCCAAACTGGAGAACCCTCAAGTAGGGATAGATCACCGCCCAGGCCGCCGGACAGATCGGAGGTAGCTCGCCTTGATAGACAAAGCGATCACCCACCTTATGGCCGGCATCACAATAGCCTTCTTGTCTGATTATGGTGATGATCACCTTCTTACCAAGCATTGGCAGGAGATTCCTGAATGGGGCAACTGTAGACTAAACTCTCACTTCTGGTTGCAACCCGGTCAATACTATCAACCTCAGCACTCATGATCGCAGCAATCACCATGCCACTCCTTCCCCTTCAGCATATCCGCCTTCCTTTAGAAGTCAACCGTCCTCACCGTGAAGCCACCTCAGCCCTCCGGGCCAGCCCTTATCAACCATCTCAAAGATCGATCTATAATCCCGCATTATTCAAGGGTTAATGCCTCTCCCGAATGTGAAAATTTACACCCCGTTTTTCTGTTTTTATTTGTCAAATCATGATCCCGTCGGCACAATGCCTCTGTAGGAGAGGCTTCCCAGCCTCGATTGAATCTTCTACATTTTTCTTCAGGGATGTGAATAATGCGGGATAATAGTCATTGATCCCCAAACCGGTCTTCCCTTAGCATGGCGGTAGACAACCGCGGTGGAGGTGTCACCGAACCCGTGGCATGGGTATCATTCTCCAGCATGTATCGGTAAGCAGGTCCGAAGACACCCAGCCCCCGGGAGATCACACCTTTTTTTCAGAATTAGCTGGATCCAACGATCGGGATAGGGGTGGATCGACCTCACCTCAAGTTCATCGCCGACCTCAGGCCGCCAGTCTTTGATCCGCTGGACCTTTCTCATTTCCACCACCGTAAAGCCGATCCTCCGCACTACTTCCAGATACTCCGCTTCGGTGAAGAAGAAGTGGGTCTCACCCATCTCCTCCTGCCAGTGTCCCTCATCGGTGGCATGACACTTACACACAAATTCAACCGCATCAGCGGCATCAATTCTCACTCCATCATCGATCCTCTCAAAATTAATCCTCCTCGGCCGGTACTCCCGGGCGAAGCGGTAAAACCTCGCTTCGATCGCCTTACTACGGAAGATCAGCTCGACCGGTTCTGGCTCCGGCTTCAAGAAGTCCTGGATGAGCAGGATCCCTTCTTTCTTTAATACATCGTGGGCGAGCTTGAGGGCCTGGGTCAGCCCTCTCTTTCCCGAACGGGAAAATATCTCATGGAGGACGGCAATGAAGAGTCCAGAATCGAAGGTGTTGGCCAGAAATAATGGTCCGGTGATATCACCACTGACCGGGATGACATTCTTCAAACCCTTCTCTGCCACATTTCTCAGCCGGTCGAACCTCTGATCGACTCCGATAATGATGCTATCCGGAAATTGTTCCGAAACCATCTCTAAGATGAAGCCACTACCACAGCCAAATTCAACGATGATTCCGGGACGGAGCCGGGCAATCAGAGGTTCAAGCCTGACCCTTTTCTCACTCAGTTCGGAGTTAAACAAGTCTCTTTTGCCGCAGTCACTCACTGTTATTCATCTCTTAAGTGCCTCCCTTACCTCCTTCTGGAAGTTCTCCCTATCCAGAAAAAATGATTTAATCGGCCTCTGATTTACAATGACCGGAAAAACCTTTCCCCTCTTCTCAACCTCTTCCGATTCCTCAAACTGGTTAACCATCCGGTTCTTCTCCACCTCGGGGAGAAATTGGATCATCCCGACCGGCCTGCCATCTCGATAAGCCAATTTTGCCAGGCGGCCATACCGATTTATCACCTGCCTCGCCCATCTTCTCTTGACCTTAGCGCCTTCAATGAAAACCCTCTCCTTTCTTCTCTCAGGCGGTATGCAGAGATTTATCAGATCGTCAACATTTGTGGTATCCACATCTTTTATCTCTATCCCGACCATTTACCTATTACCTCTTGATCTTAGTCTCAAATCTCTCCTCTTCTTTCCATCCTCAAACTCCTTTCTTTCCTCATCGGTCTCCAGGATGAGCCCAGGGACCGGTTTCGGCCTGCCATTCTGGTCCAATGCGACATAAACGAAATAAGCCTGATTGGTCAGCTCAATCCTCTGGGTCTCAAAATCCTCGGAGAGGACCTCAAGTTTAACCTCCATCGAGGTTCGGCCGACCCAGGTAAGCTTAGCCTTGAGCCTGACGATGTTACC
>QNBE01000043.1 GCA_003645615.1 Caldifarciminota bacterium | reverse complement strand
GGTTATCGGAATCGGATACCGGCCCAGAATCGAACCGTGGTGGTGAATCCAGAGGTTGGTGCGATCCGCAACCATCAGGTCTCGGTGGTTAAGCGTTACGGACTGAAATTCCTCTGGCTCTACAAACCAGGGGTGAGATGGATCCGATACCATCCCAGGGGCCGGTTGCTTGTTCTCGATAAGATCTTTCCAAAGGGGATTGAGATACCCGAGTGTCTCATCGGTCGGAATGCCATCCACCTTCCAACCCTCAAGACCCATGTCTTTACCACGACAACCGGAGCGATGAAGAATGCCTTTGGTGGACTTCTGAATGAGAATCGCCACTGGACCCATAGCGTCATCCACGAGACCCTGGTCGATCTCTTACGGATCCAGCAGGAGATCCATCCCGGTCTTTTTGCGGTAACCGATGGAACGATTGCGGGAAATGGGGCCGGGCCGAGGGCGATGGAACCGGTGGTTGCCAATCTCCTTCTCGCCTCCGGTGATATGGTGGCAATCGATGCCATCGCCTCCAAGATCATGGGTTTTGATCCGATGGCGATCGACTATATCAGGATCGCGCATGAGGAGGGGCTTGGGGTTGGCGATCCCGAGGAGATTGAGATTGTCGGTGACGACATCACCGATCTCAATCTCAGATTCCAGGTGAAGGATACCTTCGCCTCCAAGGGACAGAAGGCGATCTACTGGGGATGGCTCAAGCCCTTAGAGCGGATCCTGCTCCGGTCGGGGATCGTCCCCTGGTCCTATTTTGCCTCCAAACTTTATTACGATTATTACTGGTATCCCTTGATTGGAAAGGGGAGGGTTGAGAGGATAAAGAAGACGGGCTGGTACCGGTTGTTTGAAAAATATGGCTAAGATCTTTCTCACCGGTGGTTCTGGATTCATCGGCTCCTGGATCGCCCGTTATCTCTATAAGCACGGCCATCTCCTCACTCTCCTCTTAAGGGAAAGCTCAAGATTAGATCTGCTCGAGGGGATCGAGTTTGAAAGGATTACCGGTGATCTCAGTCAATCCATCTCCTTTTCTGGATCGATCGATTATATCATCCATGCGGGTGCCTTAGTCCGTTCCCACCTTAGTTGGGATTACTATCGGATCAACACCTACGGCACTAAGAATGTAATCGATTTGGCCCGACGATTATCAGTCAAAGGATTCCTCCTTCTCTCCTCCATTGCTGCTTCAGGGCCTGATGGATTAGGACATCCAGTATCCCATTATGGGAGATCCAAACTCTTGGCGGAAGAGCTGGTGAAGAGAAGCGGTCTTTCCCATACGATCATCCGGCTTCCGGTTGTCTATGGCCCAGGAGATCGTGAGGGTAGCCGGATGTTTGAGCTGCTTAAGAGGGGGGTTGGTCTATTGCCTGGAGGTGATCACCGGTTGAGTCTCATCTATGTTGAGGATGTCGCCGATTTTATACTCAAGATAATTGAGGAGAGACGTTTTAGAGGTGAAACGATCAATCTCTCCGATGGTAAGATCTATCATCTCTCGGATATCTTGAGGATTGCTGGTTTCCTCATGGAAAAGAAACCGATCATGCTTACACTCTCTCCCGGTTTCCTCTCCCTAATCGTTCCTTTCCTGGACATTCTATTCAAGAATCACAGCCCGATCTCCAGGGATAAGGTGCGAGAGCTCCTCCACCCCGGGTGGGCCTTTATGGAAAGTTATAAGATCAGTCCCCGCTTTGATATTGAGGCCGGATTGCGGGAGACAGTTGGAAGCCTTCGGGAATGAGGAATGTTTCCGGTCTTATTCTCGTCTCTTTGATGTCGATAACTTCTTGAAAATAAGGAGGGTCATAGAGGATCATCCGCCCAACTATTCCCGGCACTACCACCGGCCGTCGGAAGTATCTGAGGAATAGGTCCCGTATTTTTATAAATCTTTTAACAAGTTTTTGGGGAAGGGGAAAGGACTTTTGATCGATAATCCAGATCCTTCCAATGGTATCGTTATCCTTAAGGAGAACATGGTAAATGGCGGGAAGGTTGAAGATGGATGATTTTTCCAAGGTTTTCAGTTCTCCCCGCATGGGCTCCCTCTCACCAATCAAGGCCTCTAAACCTTCCAAATCAGTCTGAAAATATTCCCGCTTTAACCAGTCTACTCCTCGCACCTTCTGATCACATCCAGTATAAATAAGCGATGATCTCTCCCCACTATCATAGCGGATATTATCCCCTTCAAGATACCAGACCTCGATCTCTTCCTTACCACCGATCTTCAGTTGAGATCTCATAATCACTCCGGCTGAGAGAGAGCTGAAAATAATGAGAAGTGCCTTAACCTTTAGCATCATCTGTAATTATAGTCTATCTTCCTTATCGGTCAATGAAACTGTGTAATGTTAACAGACATCGTTATAAGAGGTTGAAAGGATGGCTGATTAACCCGGTTACGTCAAGGGCGGCCAGGTGGCAAAGAAACGGCATCCGCCTTAACCGCTTTAACTTAGCCTTTCTTTGACCCGTTCCGCAACCTCCTTTGGTGTTTCCCCAACAATAATTCCGGCCTCCTTAAATGCCTTGATCTTCTCCGGAGCGGTTCCGGATCCACCAGAGATGATGGCACCGGCATGGCCCATCCTCTTCTCCGGCGGGGCGGTCTTGCCGGCGATAAAGCCGAAGACCGGTTTATTGAAGTTCTCTCTTATCCAGGCTGCGGTCTCCTCTTCATCCTGACCGCCGATCTCGCCGACCAGAACCACCGCCTCGGTCTCATCATCTTCCCGGAACAATTTTAGACAGTCGATGAATTTGGTCCCGATGATCTGATCACCGCCAATGCCGATGCAGGTCGACTCTCCAAAACCACTGTTGGTGATGTGATAGACGATCTCATAAGTGAGGGTTCCGCTCCTCGATATCACCCCGATGCTTCCTTTCTTGAAGATGTGACCGGGGAGGATACCGACTTTTGCCTCCTCCGGAGAGATGAGACCGGGTGAGTTGGGACCGATGAGTCTGGTCTTCTTTCCCCTCAGGTAAGACATCACCTTAGCCATCTCAAGGGTTGGTATCCCTTCCGAGATGCAGACGATGAGGTCGAGTTCGGCATCGATCGCTTCATAGATCGCATCGACCGCAAATCGGGCGGGAACGAAAATGACCGAGGTGTTGGCACCGGTCTTCTCTTTCGCCTCGTGGACCGAGTTGAATACCGGTATCCCATCGACACTCGATCCACCTTTGCCCGGTGTGACACCGGCAACGACATTGGTCCCATACTCCTTCATCATCCGGGCATGGAAGGACCCATCCCTTCCGGTTATTCCCTGGACGAGTAGTTTTGTTTCCTTTCCCACCAGAATCGACATCACACCCCCCTCAACTTCTCAATCGCAAGCCGGGCCGCCTCCTCCATACCGGTGGCAAAGAGGAGACCGGACTCCTTCAACAGTTCCCTCGCCTGGGCCTCGTTGGTGCCGGTGAGACGGACGACAATCGGGTGGGCGATCTTCAACTCATCTCTGGCCTGGAGAATACCCTGAGCAACATCATCGCATCTGGTGATACCACCGAAGATGTTGAAGAGGATAACCTTAACATTTTCATCCCTCAAGAGGATTGAGAGGGCATTCTTCACCTTCTCTGGTGAGGATGAACCGCCAATATCGAGGAAATTGGCCGGCTCCTCACCGAAGTGTTTGACCAGATCCATGGTCGCCATCGCCAGTCCAGCACCATTTACCACACAGCCAATCTTTCCATCCAGCCGCACATAGGAGAGACCGTATTCTCGGGCATCGATCTCATTACGATCCTCAGCTTCAAGATCACGAAGTGATTCGATCTCGGGATGGCGGTAGAGGCCGTTATCATCGAAATTGATCTTGGCATCGAGGGCGATGAGTCTACCATCCTCCGTCCTTACCAGAGGGTTGATCTCGATTAGTGAGCAGTCCTTCTCAACCATGATCTGGTAGAGGGCCTGGGTGATCTTAATAGCCGATTTGATCAATCCTTTATCCCCATAGAGGAAAGTTGCCAGGGTTCGCATCTGATAAGGCTGAATCCCGAGCAGGGGGTCGATATAGAGCTTCTGGATTGCCTTGGGATTACGGCGGGCAACCTCTTCGATCTCGACTCCACCCTCACTTGAGGCCATAGCGACAATCTTCTGGGAGGAGCGATCGACGATAAAGCCGAGATAGCTTTCTCCTTTGATCGAGATCGCTTCGGCGACCAAGACCTTCTTTACCTCGATCCCTTTGATCCTCATCCCAAGGATCTGAGTGGCTTTCTCCAGTTCGCTTTCATCGGTGGCCAGCTTGATCCCACCAGCCTTACCCCGGCCCCCAACGTGGACCTGGGCCTTCACAACTACGGGAAGGCCAATCTCCTTAGCATGAGTTTTGATCTCATCCGGGGTTGTAGCCAGTTTCTCCTTGGGAGTGGGGATCCCATAGCTGGCGAAGATCTCCTTCGCCTGATACTCATGGATCTTCACAGGACCTCCTTTAGCGGAGAAGTATCGAAAGTGGAATAAGAACCAAGTAGCCTAAGACGAGCAGAATGGGCGATAAGGTGATCATCTCTAAGGAAAGGGTGTAGAACCCAAGGATGATTGAACCGATACCTGCCAGAAGCAGGATGAGATTTTTGCCTTTGAATTCGATCCTCATCCGCTCCTCTCTCTTCTTTTTCTTCTTCGCCATTATCCCTCCACCGGTTTTATCTCTCCGTTCCTTATGGTGAAGATTCCTTCCTCAAACTGAACCAAACTACGAAGGGTCTGGAGTAACTCCTTCCGATCCCTGGCCGTAGCCAGAGAGGTCTTCACAATCCTTGCTGCCTGGGCAAACTTTGCCCGGACAAAACTGGTATCCTTAGGTTCCTCCACCGGACGGGCAAAATAGATCCCCTCAACATACTCCTCTCCCAATCTGATCACCAGATCGGTTACTGCGGTACCGACCGTAAGTATTTTTAGATTCAAAAGCTCATGGTATTTAAGCTGAGTGCAGATCATTACCAGTTGCTTGGGATCGACCGGGAGAAAGATACCATCGGGTCGGTGCCTTTTTATCTCCAGGAGTTCCCATTTAAGGGTTAAGGAGTCGGGAGGGAATGGGACTACCGTGACGATCTCACCATCCCGCTGCAAGACCTCGTTGGTGAAGATCCGGGTCAGAAATTCACCCTGGGGTGTTTGGGGATGGAGGACTGCCAACCGCTTCAATCCCAAGCCCTTCATTGCAAATTCGGCAATCAATCTGGTATCGGTAATCATCTCATTACTGAGGCTGATGACCTCTTCGGGAAGGCGGCTGAATCGGGGATCAGATTCGGTGGGGAGGATGAGAGGAATGGCATGGCCACTCACCAGGCCCGCGACCGGTAGGGCCTCGACGGCAAAGATCGGTCCGACGATAAGATCAACCTTTCGTCTCACCATCTGTTTGGCCTGGAGGAAGGCCTCGATTGGATCAGAGCTGGTATCGCCAATGATAACCCGATGGGTATCACCAAATTCAGAGAAGAACCCCTCCTGAGCATCCCCGCCATAATCTTTGAATCTCCCGGTGAGAGGGATGAGTAGTCCGATCTTACCGGTTGATCCGCCCATGCCTGCGATCCGGAGCAGTGTCTCGATGGAGTCGGAATGCTCTCCGGAGGGAAAGAGCTCCAGGTATCTGGTCAAGTGGCGCTTTGCCTCATCATACCTCTTTTCTTCCACCTCCTTCCGGGCAAGATGGAAGAGGATCCACTCATCGATTGGGAGGCCAACATTCTGACGATGGATCTTTTGAAGTGAGGGGATCGAGAGATGGGGAAGGAGTGAGTCGACCATACCCATTGCCTTCTGACGTTCCTTCTCATTTCCAGACCGCTGGATAACCTGAATCAAGGCAATTACCCCTTCTTCGCCATTACCCAGGCTGACCTTAGCAAGACCGTATATGAGTTGGGCATGAGAGTGGTGTTCAGAATGGGGGAAGCGTCTGATAATCTCCTTGCTGTAGCGAATAGCAAGGCCGAAATCACCAAGCTCATAAGCACAGACGGCACCAATCTTTAAGGCATCATCGCGATTGTAGGCAGATGGATAGCGGTTGAGATAGCTCCGAATCAGATCGAGAGCGCTCTGGTAATCCCCCTCTTTATAGTGCTTTAGTGCCTCCTCAACACTACGATCTGATTCCGGCACCGCAATATAGGTCCGGATGCAGCCCGAAATGAGAAGAAGGATGATAAGATTTCGCATCCCGGGAGAATAATAATCGTAGGGGGAATAATGTCAAGTTAACCTAAGAAAGCCGGTCGATGGAAACGGATCACCATTCCCGCATTGATCGACTGCCACCACTGAAAATCACTTCCATAAAGTGTTTCAGCACCATAGCGATTCTGGATTTCAATGTGCCAGGAAAAGAAGCGGAGGTTGGGAAGGGCAATCCCTACATAATTATCGAATTCAGGGAAGGTGGAAATACTTGCCCCTCCGTAGACGGTGAGGATGGAGATCTTCTTGCTGACCACCCCTCTGATTCCCAACCAGATGGGGTAGGGGGTAGATTGAAAAAACTCCATACCACCAATTCCACCCACTGTAGCAGCTGGGAGGATGCCACTTTCCCTCATAAACTGGAACCGTAATTCACCCTGAACGTAGTTGAAGAAGATGGGTAGATCAATTCCCATTTCAAGATTGCCTTCCATTCCCGCAGCAAAAGAGAAGTTGATCGGTATCCCTATACCCGGGCCACCTTTCCGCCACGACATATAGTAAAATCCAGATGAAACTTCACCCGGCTCTAAGACCTCAGCTGTTTTCATAAGGCCAAAAAAGCAATTTGATACCGCCGTTAGAAAGATTGGTGCTAATCTCTTGATCCCCATGGGACCAGAATATTCATACCCGCTGAGAACCAGTAGCACTTCTCCCATTGAGGCGGCTCGTAAATCGCCCAGAAGGTGTAAAAGTACTGGTAGTTGAACTCAAGATGTAGTGAATGCCTGGGTCGGATCGGTAGTCTCGCCCCTACATAGAAATTAAAATCGGGAGGGAAAATTTCATCTACACCGGAATAGAGGGAGAAGAATGTGATCTTTTTGCTGATGATCTGACGGATCCCAAAAGCCGCTGGTATGATACCGGGAGCGACCAGTATGGCTCCAACTGCAACTGCTGGCCTTAAACCCTGATCTGAGAGGAGTTGATATTTTATCCCTACCTGACCCCCACCGAAGGGGAAGATCCCATCAATATGACCCTCAACCTTCTTACCCAGTCCCCTCCGAATCGAGATGCAAGGGTAAGCGAATCCAACCGGGTTGTGATCGGCCCAGGCTCCGGTCCCGCGAATATAAAATGAGCCTTCTAACGCATTCTTAGGTAACGTCTCTGCCGTAGTCATCAAACCAAAAAAACAGTTAGAAAAGATAACAATGGGAAGAATCAGGAGATATTTGGGCACTACTCCAGTCCAACCTCCCGACCAATCCTTAGGAGAAGTTCATCCCTCAGTTCATCAATAATCGTATCGAGTGTTGCATTGATCGCTTCCTTTCCTTTTCTGATAATGAGACCACCGATGGTGTCAAGATCCTGATCACTCAAACGGAAGGCGTAACCATTCTTATCACACCAGGCAAGGAGGCGACTGCCAAACCGTTTCCGATCCTCGGCCGAGAGAAGGATCTCCCCCTCTTCCCAATTTGAATTCTTCAGGATATCGGTAAGGAACTGGAAGTAACCCTTGTTCTTCGGGATCTTGGACACCGCCTCGGTGATGAGTTCATCGAGCAACTGGTAGCGATATTTGAGATACTCGAGCCTTAGACCGATCTCCGCCTCGGAGATCCTCCTTTCTTTAAGGCCTCGGGCGAGATCCTCAACCCTCTTTTGGGCCTCCCGACGTTGTGCCTCGATCCGCTGATCATACTCCGCCTCGAGCTCCCTTGCCTTCCGTTTAAACTCTGATTTTATCCTCTTCGCTTCCGCCCGTGCCTCCCTCATGATCTTATCGGTAATCCGACTGATCTTTCCACTCACAGTTTGATGCCGAAAACTAAGAAGATGGTGATGACCAACCCTAAGACCGCATAGGTCTCGACCAGAACCCCATAGATCACCGCCTTCATCGCCTCGGTGGCCCGTTTGGCAACCAGCTCCACGCCAGCAGTGCAGGCACGACCTTGCCAGATGGCTGAGAATAGTCCGGCGATGGCAACCGGCATCGCCGCGCCGAAGTACTGGAGACCTTGATAAACGGTAAGTGACGGTATCTCGCCGCCGAAGAGACCCAGTTTCATGATTAGCAAGAAGGCACCGAGAAATCCATAGAACCCCTGGGTTCCAGGTAGGGCTACGAGGAGAAAAAGGGTTCCAAACTTCTCCGGGTCTTCACTCAGAACCCCGTTGGCGACCTGGGCCGTCATACTCACCCCGATCGCAGAACCGACCCCTCCCAGGATCGAAGCCAAAGCGGCACCAAAGATAGCGATACCCAAACCGAGTCCCATGTCACCTCCTTAATTCATAGAATTTGGTGTTGTAGCCGAAGGGAACGAACCTCCGGCCACCGCCAACATAGAACCTCTGGAAGAACTCCACATATTGGAGCCTCATCGTGTGGATGAAACCACCAAGGGTGTTGATTGCGATGTTGAAGATCGTCCCCCCGATGAAGATGAGAAGGCCGATGATGATGCCCGCAACCGGAATGCCACTGATCATTCCGATAACGGTATTGATCACCATTGCAATCCCCGCAGTAACCATCCCCAGGGCCATAAGACGGACATATGATATTACCGCACTGATGAATGATACGGTGCCATTGTATAGTCCGTAGACCCCCCAGGCCAACTTCTTGAGCATCTTCTTCAGCCGACGAAAACGGAGGATGATTCCAATCAATGGGATGAGGATTAGATAGGGATTGATAGAAAAGGGGATCTGTAGGGGGTGAGAGAAGAGCCGGAGCACGAGGAGAAGGAAGAAGAAGAAGAAGAGAAGCTGATCGATGATCGAAACACCGCCCCTCCGGGTAAAGACCAAGATGAGACAGGCATTCACTATAGCCAGAAGGCCCAGGACCGGTCGCCAGGACCTCAAGATGATCATAAGTGGAAGGGAGTTCAGAAATATGATCCAGGTGATATTGTTGAAGATCCCGGTAGCATAGTCTCGATTGCGGAAGGAGTCGTAGGCCTCCACCGCGATCCCGAACATCACCTGGAGATAGCCGACCAGCAGGGCAAAGTAGAAGAAGGGCATTGGATCCTTCATCGGATCGAAGAGCATGAGTCGATTCCGGAACTCGTTGAGGATCGGGAATGGAAGTAGTTCGAAGAGGTTGCCGAACCACCCACCGGTAACCGCACCAGGGATAATGGTCACAAGACCGCCACCAAAGAGTATCCACAAGAGTTCCCTCCCGGAACGGAGTTTCTTCAGACCGAGATAAGCCAGAAGGGCAAGAATGATACCATACATGGCATCGGTGATACAGAGGCCGAAGAAGAAGACGAAAAAGAAGGCGATGAGTGGCGATGGATCGACCTCCTTCGGGTTGGGTGGACTATATAGATTAACGATAAGCTCAAATGGTTTGAAGATGGGACGGTTCTCGAGCGCAACCGGTGGTTGATCCTCTTCGGCCGGTGAGAGGTATTCTAAGATGCCGGTTTCGGTTCTGCCAATGATCTCTTCCAACTGCTTCCGATCCCGCTCTTTGATCCAGCCGGTGATGATGGCAGTTGTGGCGGTTTTGGGTAGGAGTGAACTCAACTTTCTCCGGTCTCGATCGATCGCGATCGTATCATAGACGATCCGGAACTTATCGATTAAAGTTTTGAATGTATTGAGATGCCCCACTTCCACCTGAAGCTGCTCTCTGAGTTTACTCCGATTCTGCTCCAATTCGGCAAGGTGCGCTTGGATATCACCTTCGGCCGGAAGTTCAACGATCTCACCACCCTGTTCACCAACCCAGAAGCGGGCCTCGGCCTCCTTCTCCTTTGGAACCAGAAGCAGACACTGGACACCTCCCACTTCATTTACCGGTGAGAGTTCGATCTCCCTTTCCCCCAAGCCGGCAAGGGCACTCTCATAAACCTCTCGATTGGGAAATGAGACCGGGATAAGAGACAAGAAGGAGGAACGCCGCCAATAACTGGGGTCGTAGCTTATCCTTGACCAGGGGGATAAGATTCGGAGTTCCTCCTCAATCCGTTCCAGTTCACTCTTCAGTTCGTCCACCCTTTTCTTCGTCTCCAGATACTCATTGAGGAGGTGATCGATTTTGATCGAAGAGAGGACGGATTCAACATCAGAACGGGAGATGGGCTCTTTTTCTGGCAGGACTGAGGCAAGGAAGCTCTTCTTTTCTCCTTCGCTCAGTTCCGATATCACCCTTTCCAGCCTCATATGGAGTTGATCCATCTCGTCGGGGGGGAGGGACTTCTCATCATAATCGATATGGAGGATTGAAGCCCGCTGAAGTTCAGCCAACAGCCGATCATGCTCGGACTGGTGGATGATGATCCGGAGCTTGGTCACCTTTGCAACGGCCATCTCAACACCGCCTCGGTGATGATCTTTTCGATCTTGGCTGATGCCTTCTTCAGAACCTCTGCCATCCTTTCCATCCTCTCCCTATGTCTCTTCCTCATCTCCTCGATCATCCTTGTGCTTTCCACCTCGGCCTGTTTCAAAAGCTTCTGTTCTTCACCGATCGACCACTCGGCAATTGCTTCCAGCTCCTTCCTCTTCTTCTCCTCCAGTTCCTGGAGGAGCTTCTTTCCCTCGGCTTCGGCCCGGGAGATAATCCGCTTTGCCTCCTCCTCGACCTTCTTGACCTCATCAACAATATCCATGGGAGATTTTACTCAGGGGAAAAACTTCGTCAACCAGCCGATTTCAATCCTGTACTATCTTACCTCATTGAGGGCAATAGAGCGGATGGGGCCAATAAAAAACGGGGGATTGCAATCGGTCATATTACCTACACCGAAGATCGGGTCTGGGATGAGCTGATCCCCTGGGTGGTCTTTGATACCATATGGGTCGACACCCATGCCATCCTGATCATCAAACCAGGAGCGGTGGTGGTTTTGAGGAGATCGGGACTGCGGCCGGGCGAGAGTTTATTGATCGCAGTCCACCCCGGGGCAAGCGGTGTGAGTATCGGGTCAGATCACAGGGTGAGTTTCCACCCAACTCAGGCAATTACTACTATTCTGGTTATTCCAACACGGTTCAGGTGGAAATCCCCTTCTGCAATGCCCCGAAGCTGCTCTCGGTTCGGTGTCCGACCTCGGACTCGGTCCGGATTGTCTGGCAGGACAACAGCAAGATCGAGTGGAAGGGGGAGATCTGGACGACCTATCCCCCTCCTCTGCTCCTCCCCCTAAGGGGGAGGAGGGGTGGGGGTGAGAGTTTTGATTTGACTGCAATAAAGAGCTTGATACCCTTGAGCCTTCGGTTAGACTTTAGTATAGAATTGGAGGTGGTGTGAGTCGGATCCTAGTGATTTTTCGAGGGAGAAAAGTAAGATGAGGATACCCTCTGTTCTGGTTTTAACCTTCCTCTCGCTTTCGGCCGGGATGGTGATGAAGGTGAGGCGGATATCAGGGAATAACGAGGATACTTCAGTTGTCTATCTTGATGGTCAAAGGATAAGGATTGATGATCACCTTCAGGGGTATAATGTCTCTTACATCTATCGAGTTCGGGATAGACAGGTATTTTTCATCAATCATGATGTCAAGAGTTATATCTTCTTTACCTTTGAAATTTTGAATGAACTAACCGGGACGATGGAGATGCTCCTTGAGCGGTTAGGGCCGGAGGTTAGGGTCTCCAAGCTCGGAGCTGAGCGAAGAGGAGATTATGATTGCTGGGTCTATGAGGCATCAAAAGATGGCAAGCGGTTTGCACGGGTCTGGGTGGTGGAACCGAAGACCCTGGGGTTGGATGAGCGATCCTTCGAGAATCTCAGCCAATTGCAGCGCTTCATTGATCGTAACACCCAGCAGGTGAGTGAGATGCGGCGGGAGCCGTTTATTGCCTATGGAGAGATTGGTGGATTTCCGGTTGAGATTGTGAGGTATGATAAAACTGGAGGAGTGAAGTTGAAGGAGACGCTGCTCTCAGCTGAAGTAGTCAAAATCGATACGGTGATCTTCAAGGAGCCGGAGGGTTATGAGCGGGTGGAGGCGAAGATAGGGGAGCGGTGATGAGTATGGTTCTGATCGTACTCATTGTTGATTTTGGTAGTTTACATCACCCTCTTCTCTGGCGGACCCCGGCCGGTAGCACCAGTTATTATTTTGATCCCTATCCTCCGGATGAGATCCTGCCCACCCCTTTGCCCAACGAATGGTCCTGCTGGGGGTGCTGTTGTCTATTTCCACTTGCAGGAGGGATTATCGGATACAATGTTCTGAAGGAAAAACCGACAAAGCTGAAAAAGAAACGACTTAATTTTGGGATAAATTACGGTTTGGGGTCAGCCATAACATTAAAGAATTACCAAGCTGTATCTGGCGAGATAGTTATTCCTATGAAAGTTTTATATTGGGTCAATTTATTGGATTTGAGCATTGGATATAATTTCTGTCCCTCTTGGGAATTAGAGGCAGGGTTGAGTTATATGTGGGGGAGAGAGACGGATAGAAGTTCCATCTTTAGAACGAGTCAAGGAGCTGTAATCGGAGGCGATTGGAACATTTCGGCGTTTGTCCCAACGCTTTCTACAAAGATCAGAAGAAAGAGTAAATTCTTAAGTATTGGACTAGAATTATACTTTGCAAAAGGAATAAATCATTCATTTATCCGAAAAGGTTCGTACCCCTCTGAATTTGAGGCGATTGTGGTTACTACAAAAGGTATAGGCCCCGGAATATTCATTTGTACTGGAGTCGGATCCAAAATAAGCTCAAAATTTCAGCTGTATCTATCTGCAGCTGGACGAATAGGAGTGGTACGAAATCCCCAATACAGATGTGATAAGTCTATTAGCATTGAAAAAGAGGAAGATTATTATCATAGTTTTACGGGAATTTATCTGAATGTTGGTATTAGATATCTTGTGCCGATGGGGGGGTAGAATGAGACTGTTGTCGTTTTGGGGCTTACTCAGTGTTTTCGTATTTTTAGCTCGAGGTGCGGATAATCCGATAATTTTTGTCCACGGGATTCATGGTGCTCATCTTTTGGGGGGTAGAATCAAACCGAAGGATTGCTGGCCGGATTGGAATGGCATCGATTTTGGGAAACCCTACCGCACAGCCATGGATAAGATTCTTATTGAGCATTATGGAGGTTACACGGCTGGTTCTCCCTTAGATTGTCATGTCAATACTGAACTCATTCCCACCGGTGGTGAGACGAGAAAGATTTATAACTTCAGT
Source organism: Caldifarciminota bacterium (assembly GCA_003645615.1). Classification (GTDB taxonomy): domain Bacteria; phylum Hydrothermota; class Tepidihabitantia; order B36-G15; family B36-G15; genus B36-G15. Next base: position 3,588 of record QNBE01000043.1, on the reverse strand, counting down.
TATTATAATCCTGATGGAGACTCAGGTGCAATTGGGAGTAATGGAGATATCCTGCCTGAGGGCTGTAAAGTTTGGAAAACAACGTATATTGAATCATCAAAATCAGACGACCTCTGGATACCCCCGGGGCTATATGATGAACCATCTTGTATAGGGTGTTGTCTTTTCTCTTTTGGTGCTGGATTAGTGGGATATGAGATTTATAAGTCTCTTAAGGATACTACTAGAAAGGAGTATTATCCAAAGTTTAGCATTGGAATAGGTTACAGTCCGGGGATTGCGTATAGAGGTGTTTTATCTCGTCTTTTAGAATCGGGGGAGATGGATCCATTTTATAAATACTATTGGAATAATCAAGCACATGTTGATTTAACTATACCCATCAGCGTGGCCTCTTTTGTTAAACTGTCGGTGTCCTATATATGGGCAAGGATTGATAAAACTGGAACTCTATTTAGACCACCTGATGGTCACTTTTGTGCTGGTGAAAATAGATGGGAATTCAGCAGTCGGTCTTTTGCCATTTCTTTAGGACATTATTTAGAACGGAATGAAGGTATACAGATTGAGGCGGGAATAGAGTACTATGTTTGGGATGGTCAAGATCACGAAATTAAGGCATATACTTTTGAACCAGTTAAAATTAAAATTTGGGGAAATGGTATTTGTGGATTAGTTAATGCGGGTATTAACAAAGCAATTACAAAGTGGCTCATTTGGAATATGAATTTATCCCTCAGATTTAGCAAAGGCACTGAGAAAGGTTATTCATCTTCCGAAGCTGTGGAGAAATTAACTCCTATTGAATTTCATTTAACAGGTACCTATATAAACTTTGGGGTTAAATATGTTTTCAAGAAAATTCAAAATGGAGGTGTAAGGTGAAATTTAATATAAAAGGAATTTTGGTTATGATTCTTTTATCCTTAATCGAGACTCATTTCCTTTACGGAGGTGAGTACCCAATAATTTTTGTTCATGGACAAAAAGGAGCAGGTGATGATAACAAAGTATTTCCGGATGATTGCTGGCCGGATTGGAATGGAAGAGAGCATGGTAAACCCTACCGTACAGCCATGGATAAGATTCTTGCCGAGCATTATGGAGGTTACACGGCTGGTTCTCCCTTAGATTGTCATGTCAATACAGAGATTGCCTCCACCGGCGGTGAAACCAGAAAGATTTATAACTTCAGTTATTACAACCCTGATGGTTCCAAGGGTGTAATAGGGAGTAATGGTTTTTGTTTACCCGAGGATTATAAAGATTGGCGAACCAAATATGAGGACGCACTGGCTAATGCTTCATGGGCAGAACACCTGGCAAAGTTTATTGAGAAGGTTCTTGAGGCCTGTTACGGACCGAACTGGCCCTCAAATCCCGATGCTAAAGTTGACATCGTTGCTCATTGTATGGGCGGATTGGTGGCTCGTGCAGCAATTAAATGGTATAATCTTCCTTCTGGAGAACCGGTGCGGAATCGAGTGCGGAAATTGCTGTTGATTGCGACGCCAAATAAGGGCTGTCATTTTAAAGGTGAATTCAACATTATTCAAAAACTTTTCTTTAATCATTCCGACTGGCAGACCCATGGTGAAGACTTAGAGATGAATGTGGACCCAAGTTTCCTTAAACCGGAGGTTTATTTTGAAGATAATGCAGGGCATAAAAAGCGTTGGTGTGATTTCCTTGATCCAAGTGATGATTGTGGGGTGCCCACAGCTGTTATTGCTGGAGACAAACCAGGTGATAAACATATACTCTTCCAGATCATTTTTGGCCCATTTGTTCGACATGACAATATGGTTCTGACCGATTGGGTAAAGATGGGGGCTGCTCGCTTTAATCCCACTGTCTATGCCAGTCATGGGGTTGGTGATTACTATGGTTGGGACGAGCATTTTCTTCAAGGCTGCTTATATACTACAGAATTTATTAAATTTTGGCTTATCGATGATGATGTAAGCCATAATAACGCTAAGGTAGTTGAACCTTATCATTCATTTTGTTATGATGAAGATGGTTACGATGGAGAATGGGACTTTTATGAGTTACGATGTCATTTTCCTATCGATGACTATAACAAGGCTTTGACAGCATTGATTTTTTGTTATAATGATGATGGGGTTTGTGTAAGAAAACAAGCGATCCCGATTTATAAATATATTCGAGGTATTCCGGGTGATCCTGTATTTGCAATTTCTCGTCCGTCAGGTCCATCAACTGGTTTCTACTGGTTTAGGATATTTACCTACGATATGAATGGCTTAATTGTATACACTGACTATGAGAATTATAAAAAAGCAAAAATTAAAGATTTCGATCCATTCCCGTGCAAAATGAAAATTGTCTCACCTACAGCTGAGAGTACTTTCACCGCCGGCTACATCATTAAATTTAATGTAAAAGTTGAGTGTTATTTCTATCGAGCCAAGGAATTTAAAGTCCTATTCTCACCAACAGGTGGTCCACCTTGGACTGAACTCTGGAGTACCTGTAATCTTCCTGGAGGATATATTTACACAATTCCGGTTTCATTGCCAGAAGTAAATTCGAATAAGTGCAAGGTAAGAATTGATGCTTATTTGGATTACAAAACTAAGATAACGAGTTATAGTGAAAATTTTACAATCAAAATTGATAAGCCCACTAATCTTGTCGTCTGGGATGTGGCGGAGGATTCGGTCTGGCTCCTCTGGTCTAGTGGTGGTCCGGGTTACAGTATTGAGCGGCAGGTGGAAGGTGGTGGTTTTGAGGAGATCGGGACTGCGGCCGGTCGTGAGTTTATTGACCGCAGTCCACCACGGGGTAAGCGGTGCGAGTATCGGGTCAGGTCACAGGGTGAGTTTCCACCCAACTCAGGTAATTACTACTATTCCGGTTATTCCAACCTGGTTCAGGTGGAAATTCCCTTCTGCAATCCGCCCAAGCTCATCTCGGTCCGGTGTCCAACCTCGGACTCGGTCCGGGTTGTCTGGCAGGACAACAGCCACATCGAGTGGAAGGGGGAGATCTGGCGGAAGACGAAGACTATAGACTGGAAGAAGATTGTTGAGTTTGATTCCTTAAGTTATCCCCAGCATCCGCAGGAGTATTTCTGGTGCTACACCGACACCGTCACCCCGGAGACGACCTACTGGTATAAGATCAAAAACTATACTGATCTACCGCCGGAGGGATATTCCCCCTGGTCAGTAACCTTAAGCATCACCGCCCTGCCCCATTTGAAGGGGTTTGATTCGACCGCGACTCAGCGGGGTAAGAAGGTGGTCTATGATCCGATAAACAAAATCTATCATCTGGTCTACAATGCCGATTCCGGTGTGATGTATACCAAATCGACTGATGGTAAGGAATGGGATGGCTCGGTCAAGATCTGTTATCCAATGCGATTTGGAACTGAAATGAAGAAGACCTGGTTTCCGGAGATCAGGCTGCGTAAGGGAACTGAGAACTATCCGATCGTCTTGTTTAACAATCCGAGCACAAAGTTGCCGGATAAAAGGTACTACAATGATGTCCATGAGGCCTGGTATGATGGGGAATGGTGGGATTCGGTGGTAGCAGTCAGCGATACCTTCTATGACC
>QNBE01000042.1 GCA_003645615.1 Caldifarciminota bacterium | reverse complement strand
ATCCTTCCAGGAACCGGAAAGGGGAATTGCTAAAATTAAAACCATCAACAATTTGCTCATCTCACCTCCTTTCCCCCTCCCTTAGTCCCTCCCACCAGGGGAGGGAGATGGGTGGGAGGATGGTCTCCCACCAGGGGAGGGAGATGGGTGAGAGGATGGTCTCCCACCAGGGGAGGGAGATGGGTGAGAGGATGGTCTCCCACCAGGGGAGGAAGGAGAGAGGACTTCCCCCTTTCGTAAAGGGGGACTGAGGGGGATTTAATTCCTCCCCTAACACTCAAATCCCTCCATGAAGCATTTAATATTACACTTACAACAACTAATCCCAGAACCAATTTCATAATCCAATTATATCCCGAATCCACCATAGATCAAACCCTGCGAGGGAAAAGGGAGAATGGGAGAGGGGGAGAAAGGGAGAAGGGGTGAAAGGGTGAAAGGGAGAGGGGGAGAAGGAACTCAATGACCTAATGACATAATAACTCAAACTAAACAAACTAAATAAACCAGATCAACCAGATAAACAAGATAAACCAGAAAGACCAGAAAGACCAGAGAGACCAGAAAATAGATTACTTCAGCTCATCTGCACTCTGTAATCTTTTCTTCATAATGTAGGCATCTTCCCCATCAAGATAGTAATATCTTCTGGTATAGGAGATCTGGTAGCCCAGTTTCTGATAGAGCCTGATCGCTCGATCATTCGAGACCCGGACTTCAAGATAGGCCTCGATACAGCTGGCAGCGATCCCCTGCTCTTCCAGATGCCGAACCAAACGGCTACCCAGACCCTGATGCTGAAATTCGGGATCGACCGCAACATTGGTTATGTGGAGCTCGGGTCGGGCGATGGTGGCCAAGGCATAACCGACCACACGGCTACCAGAAACAGCAACGATCTTGATTGCCTGATCTGAGGCCATATCCGCCTCAAAGAAGTATCGGGGCCAGGGGTTGGGGAAGACCCTATTTTCGATCCCGAGGACCTGTTCCAGGTCCTCGGGTCTCATCTCCCTCAGGATGATCGATCTCTGCATCGGATTTCTTGAGGTAGAACGGCTCTAAGGTGTCAATCGAAACCGGCTCTCCGATCCGGGCCAGGTGACAGATTGTCTTTGCCTCGGGATGGATCGGATTGGGATCGGGGATCACCACCCCCTCCTTCACCAGCTCCGGATACCGGATGAGACCATCGCCCAGTAGGAGGGCACCTTCAGGGATGAGATCTTTCAACCCCTCTGGTGTAACCAGGAGATAATCGGAATCCCTCCCGCCATCCTGATAGACCGCAGCGTAGAGCAGTCCTCTCCGGGCATCAGTGATCGGGATGACGGTGCGATAGAGTGAAAGGTAGGGGTGGGCTAAGGCATCGAGGGTATTAACCGGGACAACCGGTATTGAGTGGGAATAGGCGATACCCTTGGCCAAGGCGAGGCCGACCCTCAATCCGGTAAACATCCCCGGTCCGATACTCACCCCGATCCGATCCAAGGATGAGAATTCGATGTCGAGCTGATGCATCAACTCCCGCAACCGGAGAAACATCACCTCAGAATGGCGCATCGGCACCTTCTCACTGTAGGTAAAGATCAATGCGCCATCCCGTTCAATGGCAAATGAAAGGAAGATGTTTGAGGTATCAACTCCGAGGATCAACAATTTCGATCTCCCTTAGATTCTGACCGGCAATCCTCAGATATACCCTGATCGTCTGCTCCGGAAGGCGGTCTTCGACCTTCTCCGCCCACTCGATCAAAACGATCCCGCCCAGTTCAAGATACTCCTCCAGATCGGGAAACTGGTCCCCTTCGATCCGGTAGAGATCGATATGGTAGATCGGTATTCGACCGGGATACTCCCGGACCAGGACAAAACTGGGACTCTTCACCCAATCCCCGACCGAAAAACTCCGGCAGATGCCCCTGATCAGGGTGGTCTTACCCGAACCCAGTTCACCATAGAGGGCAACAACATCACCGGGTCCGAGTTTTCTGCCCAGACTCATCCCCAGTTCGACACTCTCCTCAGGGCTACTGGTTGAGATGGTAGATCTCATGGATCCCCTTCAGGGTGAGATCGGCATCATAATCATCGATAAGGTCGCTCAGTTCTTTGATCTCTCCGCCCCAGCCACCGGTGGCAATGACTCTAAAGTCCCGCTTGTGTTCCTTCCTGATCCGACCAACGATCTCGCTGATCTGTCCGATGGTGGTAAAGATGATCCCGGATCGGATACATTCGGCGGTATTGCGGCCGATAATCCGCTCCGGCAGTTTCAACTCAATCTGAGGGATGAGGGCGGCATTCTCGACCAGGGCCTCCAGACTCGATTCAATCCCGGGACAGATAATACCCCCAAGATAGACCCCTTCTTTGAGCACAACATCGAAGGTGGTGGCGGTGCCGAGATCGACGATGATGAGATCGGAACGGTAGGATTTTAGCCCACCCACGGCATTGGCAATCCGATCGGCACCAATCGTGGATGGGTCATGATACTCGAATCGGAGATTGGTCTTCGACCGGTAGCTCACCTCCACCACTTTTATACCCAGCTCATTCCCGGCCTCAATAAAGGGGCGGGTGAGCTTGGGGACCACCGATGCCAGCCCGATACCTTCCATCTCATAGCCAGCGATAATCTCCTTGGCCTCAAATCCGGTCATCCGCTTCGGGGTTGTTATCGTCCTCCGATCTGTAATCTGATCATCCTTAAAGAGACCCATCCCGATATAACTATTACCGATATCGATGCTCAAGACCATCGCACCCTCCTCATCTCACCAGAGAAGACCTTGATGAGCTTATCGGTCTCGGTCCTCAGGATCAGGGCACCCTCCTCATCAATGTCCTGGACGGTCCCGATGATCCGACTCCGTCCGTAGTCAATGGTAACAAGATCACCACTGGCGGTGAAATATGGCCTTAAGAGTTTAACGATCACCCGACCCTGACCCTCCTCAAACTGCTCGAAGGCATACTCAAAATTCCGGATCAGATCCTCCCTCAGCCCTGAGATCTCAATCTTCTGATCCAGCTCTAAGGCCAGCGAGGTGGCAGAACCGACCCAGGATGGGAAGTGGTAGATATTAACATTGATCCCGATACCGCAGATGATGGCCCCCCGGTGATATTCGCCCAGGATTCCGGCAACCTTCCGATGGTTGATCATCACATCATTCGGCCAGCGGAGCTGGCCGGTCACCCCCAACGGTTCGATCGCCCTCAAAACCGCCAGTGATCCGAGCATGGTAACATAGTGGGCCAGCCGCTGTTTCTTCTCATAGGGTATCATAAAGGTGATCCAGAGTCCACCCTCGGGAGAGAACCACCTCCTTCCAGCCCTGCCTCTGCCCCCGGTCTGGATCCGGGCGATGACTGCGGTCGGCTGGGTGCGGTCGATCGAGCGCGCCACCTTCTGGGTCGACTCGATCGCGTTATACTCCAGGATCCGCTCGATTCTCATCGATCGCCCCTACCGGACAGACCTTCCGGCACTGCCCACACCGGTTGCAGTTCTGATCGTCGATAATCGGAAGGAGATCCACCACCACGATTGCAGAGCTGGGGCAGACACAACTGCAGCCGTAACACCTGAGACAACGCTCAGCAATGATCTTCATCGGATCAGGGTGAGGATGCCCCGATTCTTCTGCTCCTCAGCCTCGATAAGATAGAAGTAGACCCCGGATGCCACCCGCTCGCCATGTTCATTCTTCCCGTCCCAGAATGCCCGCCGGGTGAAACGGTCGATCTCGCCCCCCTCATCGAGGATACGGACAACCTCTCCGGCGAGGTTGAAGATGGTAACCTTGATATAGGGATAAACACCGCTGAACTTGGCGGTGTCAGAAGGGACATAGACGATGGTCACCTTATCATCACCGATCGCCGGATTGGGGAAGGAATAGACCCGTCCGAGCAGGATCGGTTCCAAGACGAGATCGACGACCATGATCGAATCGGCGGGCGGGATATCTTTGACCGTTGCTCCCGAAGGATTTCCGTTGTAGAGATAGCTGGATGGGATTGAGGAGAGACCGAAACCGATCGAATCCTCCTTCCACAGGTCATCCGCACTTCCCAGATCATGAAGAACCGGTGAGTCATCTCCATCCGCCTGCATGATACCGACCAAGGGATGGCGATCTTCAGTGTTGTCGGTTCTCGACTCATCACAGTGGAGGATGAGGAGGCCGGAACCGGGCAGGCCCTGGTCATAGCCACTCTGATAACGATTCTCAACCAAGAAATACTCACCAACCCCACCATTCTTCCAGTCCCATTTCGGCCCCTCTGGATTCTTCAAAAACCGATAGACCCGATCGGAATTCCCCGGGATCGGCTCATCAAGCCTTTCGGTTATCCCTTCATGTTCTAAGGCCACCTCATCGACCCAGCCGAGGAGATAGCGGCACCAGGCACAGAGCCGGGCCGGTGATGATCCGGCCGGAGCCTGGGGTGAGCTCCGGTTCCAGGAACCAGCGGCCATGAGGCAGAAGCAACCCAGACCATAGCTGGAATAGTCGGTATCATAAAGGTCGGGCAGACCGAGGACATGGCCAAACTCATGGACAAATACCCCCACTGTGATCGGACAATTATCATTCTCCAGCCATTCCGGCTCCATGGCGTAGACATCAACATAGACCCCATCATCGGTCTTATATGGCCCTGGGCAGCCGAGGTCATCGGATGAGAGATCCCATTTATGGGACCAGATCCGGCTCTTCACCCCACCCTCTTCAGCGCCCGGACCGGCATGGACAACGAGGAGGATGTCAACATAGCCATCACCATCGGTATCAAACCGAGAGAAGTCGATCATGGGATCGGCAAGGGAACAGGCGGCATAGACAAGACCCTGGGCATTGCGGGGAAACTCATTGGCAAAGCCAAATGAGTCTCCGACATAGAATGAGTAAGGTTCTGGGGCCCGCAGCCAGGAGGATACCCAACTCTCTCTTGAGATCGAATAACGGCCACCGGAGACGGTCTGGTAGTAGTGGTTCATAGTGCCGAAGGAACTGCCATAGACCAGGGTATCGAAATGTTCCTTTGCCACCCGGCTGGGATTGTCAGAAAAGTCAACCAGAAGGACCACCGCCTTACCCATCCCGGCCAAGGGATAGACCCTAATCGGCTCGGGTCGATCCACCCCAACCGGTGGTCGAAACCTTACCACCTTCTCCTGAGGCATTAATGGCATTGCAATCAGGAAGGTCAGAATCGGAGCCATCGATCCCACCCATTTTCAGTCAAAAACTGCTCCCTTCTTTTTAGGTTCCACGCCTCGGCCGCATGATAGGCATTATTGCGGGAGCCATTATAGAAACGAACCAGAAGAAAATGGAGGATAAGGAAGCCATCGAGATAGCTCCGATTTCGCACTGCCCGGTAGAAGAGATAGCCGGTTATCCCATTAGCGACAAGATCAAGCAGGCCAAGAAGGGGTCTACCACTATAAATCTCACCGCTACCTGGAAGGATGCTGGAGAGGAGAACTGCGGTAGAGGTGCTCTTCTGATGCCAGCCCTTAAGGGAGATATATTTTGACGCTTCATCATATCGTTCCTCAAGAAAGAGGGCAACCCCGAGCATCTCCCGGATAGAGTCGGCATCATCTTCCAGTAGGAGATCGGTGAGTTCGATCTCCGCCGCTCGATAATTCCCAGCGGCAAGGTGGTAGCGAGCAAGCAGATATTCTCCCTCCCGACCCTTGCCACTTAAAAGAGGATAGGCCCGCTCATACCGGTCTCTCTTCAGATAGCAATAACCGAGCTCAAGGCTCTCCTCTCTTGTCAGATGATCTTCGAAAAATAGTTTTCGCCTCAATTCCAGCTCACTCAACCGGTAGATACCTACCGCAAAAGCGGAATCAGCCAGATCGAAACCGACGAGAAGGATCAGCGCCATAGGTTGGTTGGAGAGAACTCCTCCTCAGGATATTCCGCCATAAGGGAGCTCAGATATTCTATCCGCTTAAAATAATTAAAATCTGATGCGGCATTTATTGCACCAATAATATTGCCGAGCCAGAAGATACCCGAGAGGGTAAAACAGATCGTCGCCTTCGTCTTCTCCTCATCCCGGAGATAGAGATACCCGACTCCGGAGAAGAGGCCGGTGAAGAAGAATGCGAAGAGGCCATCATAATATCGGCCACTGTAACAGTGGCCCAGACCGGGAAAGACCGCCAGAAACCCGGCAATGGCGGGAGAGCGATGAGGGATTCTGGGGGGCTTGGTCCCGAGGTATCGGGCTAAGGAATCGAACCGGAAGAGGTGTCCATAGGCAAGACCGGTGAGGATCCGGGCTGGCTTGAAATTAAGCTTCTTTAAGATGGTAATTGAAGAATCAAACTTCCCCTGATAGAAATTGGCCCGACCGAGGATGTATTCCTTTATTGGAGAGGGCAGTTTTACCGCCACCTGCGGGATCCGATCATAACGGCCAAGCTTGAGATAGCATTCACTAATCGCAATGAGGGGAAAAGCCTCATCCGGATGGCTGAGGTGGTAACGGTAGTACTCCAAGAGTGCCAGATCGTAATCACCTGACTCATAGAGATGGTTGGCGAAGCCGAGCGGGCTAATGCCAGAGAGGGCGAGAAGGAAGACGATCATTTCGGAAGGGGTTGTGGTTATCCACCGGATCGTAGATCCGACCCCGCTTTATCCCACGATAATATCGACCGTAATAATGCCAGGCGCAGAAGTGGCAACGCTGGAGCCGATCCGCCCCCAGGAGGATGCCGAAGGGTCCGTAGCGATCGATCGCTTCATAGGTGAAGTGGGAACAGGTGGGGGTGAAATTGCAGACCTCCCCCTGGGCCCGGGAAACGGTGAGTTGGTAGACCCGGATCGGGACCTTAAGAACCAGTTTCAACGGGTTGGTCTCCAAGAGGAAAAAAACGAGAACGATCATCGGAAAATGGAGGAGAGGGGATTTGAACCCCCGACCTTCTGAGTGCGATTCAGATGCTCTCCCGCTGAGCTACTCCCCCAGTGATCGAAATGTCTTCTCATCCCTAAATTCTATTGAAAGCTCTAAGTTTGTAAACACCTTGGCCTTGATCATCGGCCCGATCGGGATAAAATACTTCCGATTTGAGAAAGGAGGTTGGATGGCAAGACTTAAGGATAAGCTGGCGGAAAAGATTCAGATGTGGCGGGAGGAGATTAGAAGCCTGGTGAAGGAATACGGTGATCGAAAGATCTCAGAGGTAACGGTGAAGCAGGCCTACGGTGGAATGAGGGGGGTTAAGGCCCTTGTCTGTGACACCTCGGTCGTCCCACCCGATAAGGGTCTCATCTTGCGAGGGATCCATATCTCAGAGCTTAAGAACAAACTCCCCGAGGAGGTCCTCTATCTTCTGATCACCGGTGAGCTCCCCGATGAGGAGGGATTGGAAGATATCAAGTCGGAGCTGAACCGGAGGAAGGAAGTCCCAGAGTATGTCTGGAAGGTGCTTGAGGCGATGCCCAAAGACTCTCATCCGATGGCGATGTTCTCACTCGGCATCCTCTCCATGGAGCGGGAGTCGGTCTTCCGGAGGGAGTATACCAAGGGGATTAAGAAGACCGAATACTGGGAGCCAACCCTTGAGGACTGTCTCAATCTCTTGGCCAGACTGCCTTCACTCGCTGCCGGCATCTATCGGATGCGATTTGACAAAGGATCTCGAATCGATCCCGATCCCAATCTCGACTGGGCAGCAAATTATGCCCATATGCTCGGTGTGCCTGATCCCTCCGGTGAGTTTAAGAATCTGATGCGTCTCTATATGGTTCTCCACTCCGACCACGAAGGGGGCAATGTCAGCGCCCATACCTGCCACTGTGTCGGCTCTGCCCTCTCCGATGCCTATTATGCGGTCTCGGCCGGCCTCAACGGCCTCGCCGGTCCTCTCCATGGTCTGGCCAATCAGGAGTGCCTGCGCTGGGTCATCAGCATCAAGGAGAAGTTTAATGGTGTCCCAACCGAGGAACAGCTCCGTCAGTTCGCCTGGGATACACTCAACTCCGGCCAGGTGATTCCAGGCTATGGACACGCAGTCCTCAGGGTGACCGATCCCCGATTCGAGGCCTTCCATGAGTTCGGTAAGCGGGTCTGTCCGGATGATGTCTACTTTAGGATTGTTGATCTCATCTTTAAGGTCGTCCCCGGAGTCCTAAAGGAGCAGGGAAAGGCAAAGGATCCCTGGCCCAATGTCGATGCCGCTTCTGGTTGTCTCCTCTACCACTTCGGTGTCACCGAATTCGAATACTACACAGTTCTCTTTGGGGTCTCCCGGGCGATGGGGATGTGCTCTCAGCTCATTGTCTCCCGTGCCATCGGTGAGGCGATCGAGCGTCCCAAATCGGTCACCACCGAATGGATCAAACAGGAGGTGGCCAAGGCCTAAATCACCAACGCCAGCTCACTTCTAACTGGTAGCCGGAACGGTGTAGACCATAGCGGAATTCGAGGCGGGTGTTGTAGTGATCTACCGATATGGGAACGGTGGCAATATCATAGATGATGCTGAAGAGGAGAGGAATGCCGGTAGCAAGGGCAACAATCTCATTATGCTTATAAGCTCCGACATCCAGTGCTTTCTGGTGTGAGAAGAGGGAAGCGGCAACGATCCCCATCGTAATCAGACTGGCCCGAAGGCAACCGGAGCCACAACCTCTCAGGTTCTGGCCCGCATAGATGTGGCCCAGGCTGGGGCCAAAAACGATACCATTTAGACCGAGAAGGAGTCCGAGCTCTCTCTTATTATGGCGGGCAACCACAATTCCGGTTGCGATCGGAGCGACAGTCCCACCAATTGAGAAGGCCAGTCCTATGGAAGTGGACTTCGTCCCCGCAAATAATGGGAGGAAGGTGAGGAGTATCAATCGATGTCTCATCCGGTCAGCGCCACTCCGATGTCAGATTGTTTAACAACTTCCGGCTGAACAGGGAGTCGAGAATACCGCCCAGAAGGGGGGCTGCTTCCTCAGGAGAGAGGGTATATCTCATATCGAGGAATCGGGAACGAAAATCCTTTACCTTCTCCTTAACCTTCATCCCCCTGATCACCACATCAGCGATAAGTCCTGCCAGTTGTTTAAAATCCTCTGCCTCCATTCCAAACCTCGTCATCTCCTGGACACCCATCCTTATCCCCGAGGCCTCGAGAAAACTCTCGTCGTCTGGGAGGGCCTGGTAGTTGGTAATGATATTATTCTCCTCCAGCCTTTTAGCCAACTCATTCCCACTCCCATAGCGGCTCACCCGGATGATTACCTGATGTGTCTCAGTAAACCCACTCCGCTCATCTCCCTCAACATCGATCCCCTCGTCTTTTAGAGCGCGAGCAAAAGCCCGGGCATTTTCGCAGACCTTACGCTGATACTCGTCTTTAAAATGATTCATCTCATAGGTGGCCATAAGAAGTGCGAGCAGGGTGCCGAGATGATGATTACTGGTTGATCCCGGAAAGGCACGGCTCTTGATATCGAGCCAGAGTTTGGCAATCGGGCTGTCCTTGGTTATCGAGGTGGCAATGATTCCCCGCTGAGGCCCGAAGAAGGTCTTATGGGTACTCCCGGTCACAATATCGGCCCCCTCCTGGAAGGGCGCCTGCATCGCACCATAGAGGCCGAGGACATGGGCCATATCATACATGATGATCGGTCTGGGGTCCCAATCCTTGATAAGATTGGCAACGAACTCAACCGGTTCCTTATAGATGAACATACTCTTGCCAAAGATGATCAACTCGGGGCGCTCCCGCTTCATTAGGTCGGCCAGCCGATCGGTATCGGTCTGATAGGGGTTATCCCTTTTCACCGGGAAATTGATCACCCGCTCTTTTTTGGTCTCGGGATCCTCTTCAACATAATTAAAAAGTGCACCCATCGGCTGAGAGCTCAGGTGTCCCCCTTTGTTGAGATCGTTATTCATCACCAGTCGCAGCCTCCGGAATGGCTCACCTTCCCTCCGATTCCGATTCTTGAACTTCACCACCGCCTTAAAGATGATCTCATTGGCCATCTGACCGCTGATGGGACGAAGCTCCACCTTTGAGACACCAAAAAACCTTGCCATCTCCTCCTTAAGTTCTTCCTCAACCCACTTGATAAAATCAATCCCCTGATAAAAATAGATCTCTTTACCCTTCATTGTTCGATGTTCGGCATAACGGCCGGAAGGATCGGAAATCTCGCAGAACTTGACTAAGGGGCTTGGTGTCGTCTCAGAAGGAATAAGATTAATGCATTCCCGCTGCCTCCATCGATTATTCTCCTCTATCTTACGGATCAGATCCTTAACCTTCTTCTCAAACATAGCCACCTCCTTATCAATGATAATCTGAATGTTTTTGGTGTCAACCGACCGGATCTCGGTGATTGACAGAATCGTAATCCCTCTTAGAATAACTTTGATGGAGCGGTTAGCAAGCTGTCTTTATAACCTTCTCAATCAACTAAATCGCCGACAGGAGGAAGAGATCGACTGGCACCGAATCATTGAGGGTATCCCAGCGGTTATCCCTTGCGATGGGGGAGCAATCCGATTCTATAACCCGATAACCAATAAGCTATCGATTATCGCCTCCTTCGGTCTGCCCAGAGAATATCTTAAGCGCTTGAGAGAGGTTGAGATGCCCGAGGTGGGCTGGACCATTATAAAAGAAGGCGGTCCGCTCATCCCCAAGGACTACCGGATCCATCCCGCCTATCAGGCCTGGAAAAGGGAGTTTGAGCGGATTGGGATAAAGACCAATGTCGTGGTGGGAATATTTATTGATGGAAAATTCCTTGGTTTCCTCTCCTTGGTCAGGAAAAAGGATCTTCCCTTCAAGCGCTCAGAGATCAAGATAATCAGGATAATAGCTGGCATCATTGCCAAGGGACTGAGTCGCTTCTACCATCTCAGGATTGAGGCTTCTCTTTATGACTTCTTCCACCGAATCCGAGCAAGATATGGTTATCGCAGGTTCTTCCGGGATGTTCTGGCAATGATCGTTCGCTGCTTCAATGTCAATGGTGCCGGAATCTTCATCCTGGAGCAAAAACTTCTAAAGCCACTCTCCATCCTTGGTGACACCCTCTACACCCAGCCAAAATCGATCCTCGATCTCCCCGAACTCTTGGAGAATATCGATGTTCGTAATGCCTTCCTTCTCGATCCGGAGCGATCGGAGCAGTTATGTCGCAGTGGGAATCGGCTCGCCGTTGCACCACTCCTCCTACACCAAGATCATCGAGGTTTCCTAATCCTCTGTTTTCCGAAATATTATCTCCTCACCAACGATGACCTTGCTCTCCTCCATATCTGGTCCAGTGCCATCAGTAGTTATTTTGCTACCATCCATACCCTTCGTCGAGTGGAAAGGGAAAGGGGAAGGATGGTTCGATTTACCGATGATCTCCTCCGCTCTCTCGCAACCGGAATGGAGCTGCGGACACCCCATTTCCGGAACCACGCTTCAGATGTTGCCCGCTACTCTGTTAACTTCGCCCGGAGATTGGGCTGGAATGAGAGTCGGATCAACCGATTGAGGACCGCTGCTCTCCTCCACGACATCGGCAAGATCGTGATTCCGGACCAGATCCTTAATAAACCAACCCGTCTTTCGGAATGGGAGTGGCGGATGGTAAAGCGTCACCCCATCGTAGGGACCGAGATCATAGAAGGGGTCTCGGGGATAAAATCGATCCTCCCCATCATCCGCCACCATCATGAAAACTATGATGGTACTGGCTATCCCGATGGACTACGAGGAAGAAAGATCCCCACCGAATCGAGGCTCCTTGCCATCGTTGATACCTATCAGGCTCTCATCTCCAGTCGACCCTATCGGCCCGCCCATACCAAACGGGAGGCCAGACGGATCATCGAGGAGCAGTCGGGTAGTCGATTCGACCCCCAACTGACTCGGTTCTTCCTTGATAATCTCAATCATATCACAAGATAATTGATCTTAATCGGCGGTTAAGTATAATCAACCATGGCCCGGAGTAAGTCGAAGCAGAAGCGGAAGAGGCTCAAGATCCGGCTTAGGTGGCGCCGGAGGTGGGAGAAGAAGAAGGCGACAAAAAGATAGATCTCCTTTCGACCGGACCGGTCGTCACACGAATAATCCTATCGATCCCATCCGGTTTTTGACCCGGATGGTGAAGCAGAGCGATCGTCTCTCCTCTCTCAACCCTATCACCAACCTTCTTTAAGAATTCAAAACCGACCCGATGATCAACCACCTCTCCGAGTTTCCTTCTTCCCCCTCCCATCTCAACCATCATCATCCCAACCCTCCGAGCATCGATCTCAGCAATCCAGCCATCGGATGGGGACAGGATTTCATCGCGGTGGGGTGTCTGGGGGAGCAGGGAATAGTCCTCCACCACCTCTGGATTCCCTCCCTGGGCCTCGATAAATCTCTTCATAAGTTCCAGCGGTCTTCCAGATCTGATCAGTGCATCGATCTCGGCGTCGGTGCGATCGGTAATCAACTGGACCATCTTGACCACCAGCTCCTTGGTATCGGGTTCATAATTTCCTTTAAGGAACTCGATCGACTCGATCACTTCTAAGGAGTTGCCAACCATCCGGCCGAGAGGTTGATCCATAGCCGTGATAAGGGTGACAACCTTCCGATTAAATCTTTCACCGATCTTCTTCAGAAGCGATGCCAGAGTTTCTGCCTCTCTCCTCGATCGCATGAATGCACCGCCCCCGCATTTGACATCGATAATAATCCCATCCGTATTTACAGCCAGCTTCTTAGAAAGGATACTTGCCACGATCAGGGGAATAGAATCAACCGTCTGGGTTGCATCCCTTAAGGCATAGAGTTGCCGATCAGCTGGAGCGATTTCATCCGATTGAGAGATAATAAAAAATCCTGAGTTGTCAAGGAGATGGGGGAGCTGTTCAATGGGAATCTCAGACCGGAAGCCCGGGATCGATTCCAGTTTGTCGATCGTCCCTCCGGTATGGCCAAGACCGCGACCCGATATCATCGGGACCTTGATATCGAAGGCCGCAAGGATTGGTGCAATGACAAGAGAGATCTTATCACCCACCCCACCGGTGGAGTGTTTGTCCCAAAGGGGATGGAGATCGAAGGATAGTCTCTTACCCGAATTTAGCATTGCCTCGGTAAGATAGAAGGTCTCATCATCGTCAAGGCCATTGAAGTAGATGGCCATGAGGAGGGCGGCGAGCTGATATTCAGGAATTGATTTGGTGATGACGCCTCTGATCAGTTGATCAAACTCCTCCTTAGTAATCCTTTCCCGATACTTCTTCTTCTCAAGTAGAAGCTTGAAGTTCAAAGTTTCTCTTCGATGAGCCTTCTCAGGTGCTCTTTTGCTTTTTCATTCTCGGGATCAAACTCCAGTGCCGCCTGAAAGGCATCTACCGCATCCTCTTTTTGAGCGAGCCCTTCATAGGCGATCCCGAGATTGTAGTAGACTCGGAAGTCTCGTTGGATCTTCTCGGCATCCTTCAACACTTTCACTGCAGCACGAAAGTTACCGGAAAGGATATAAAATTCCGCCGTCTCCAGAAGTTCGGAAAAGCGCTCCTTTCTCATTTTCCGGTCAGTTTATCAATATCGGTGTAAGCACCAAGGATAACCAGCACATCACCCTCGATCAGCTCATCATCGGCACCGGGAGCAATAATCACCTCCTCCTTCAATTCCGGAGTCCCCTCCTTGGTCATGTAGGGAGCCTTTCTTTTGATGGCGATAACACTCACATGATATTTCTCCCGGAGTTTCGCCTCACCCAAGGTCTTGCCAACAAATCGTTTTGGTAGGGGGGTCTCAACAATGCCGTGGGTGGTAGATAGTTCAATCACATCGAAGATCTTTGGGGCGGCAAGGCTTTCGGCCAATCTGATCCCCATATCCCTTTCCGGATAGATCACCCGATCAGCACCGATCCGGGCCAGGATCTTGCCATGGAGATCATCCTGAGCCTTGGCAACGATATATTTCACCCCAAGGCTTTTGAGCACCATGGTTACCATAATCGAATCCTCAATCGAGTCCCCGATGGCGACGATGACACAATCGAGATCAGCCACCCCCGCATCCCGGAGTGCCTTCTCATCGAGGGCGTTGAGAACCAGACTTACCGTTGCCTTCCCTTCCAGATCTTTAACGCACCTTTCATCCCGGTCGATCGCCAAAACCTCAAAACCCCTCTCCACCAGTGCATTGGCAACACTGCGACCGAAACGACCCAGACCAATAACCCCGAACTGCTTCATCATCCTCCTCCCAAACTTCTTTTTAGCTTTTCAATCAAACCACCGGCCTCAATGATTGCAAGTAGAAAGTCGGGTAAGGGATCACCAGGATAAGACTCACCGGTGGTAAGATCTTCAATCTTTCCCAAATGGAGATCGATCCGTAGTTCATCCCCTTCATTAATTCGGTCAAGATGATGACCGATTATTGCTGGTAACCCCTGGTTGATTGCGTTGCGGAAGAAGATCCGGGCAAAGGATTCGGCAACCACGGCAACAATACCGGCCCACTTAAGGGCTGTTGCCGCCTGTTCCCGGCTGGAACCACAACCGAAATTCTTACCGGCGACGATGATCGATCCTTTTGCCCGCTGCAGAAAATCGCTGATGATCCCTTCGAAGGCATGTCCGGCCATCTCTACCGGTTCGGTAATGGGGAGATACCGACCAGGATAAATCTGATCGGTATCGATATTATCTCCCAGTTTGATCACCCTTCCTCTTAAGATCATAGCTGGCTCGGGTCGGTTATCCTTCCAGTTAGCGCGGTTGCCGCAGCGGTATAGGGGGAGCCGAGATAGATCTCTGCCTCAGGGCTTCCCATCCGGCCTTTGAAATTGCGATTGGTTGTGGCCAGACATCGCTCCCCTGGAGCCAGTAACCCCTGATGGGCACCAAGACATGGCCCACAACCGGGATTGATCACAACCGCACCCCGTTCGACCATACCTTCGATGATCCCCTCACTCAACGCTTGAAGATAGATCCGGCGTGATGCGGGAACGACGATCAGCCTCACCCCCTTGGCCACCCTTCCCTCTTTAAGGACTTCCCATGCCTCTCTCAGGTCCTCAATCCTCCCATTAGTGCAAGAACCGATTACAACCTGATCGATCTTAGTTCCAGACAACTCCGCAACCGGTCTGACATTATCGACCTGGTGGGGGCAGGCGATCTGAGGGGGGAGGTCCGATACATCAACCGCGACCCTCTGCTCATATTCGGCATCCTGGTCGGGAACAACCTTTTCGGTTTTAAAGATGGCGACCTTCGCCCCCATCTCCATTGAGAGGTTGGATAGAACGATTCGCTCATTTAGAGGGAGTGAATCACTAAGGGGACCATGAAACTCTACCGCCTTATACTGGGCACCATCGGCACCCATCATCCCGATGATCTTTAGAATCAAATCCTTGGCCACGACTCGGTAAGGAAACCGGCCGGTAATATCGATCCGGATCGTCGGCGGGACCCGGAACCAGATCCGACCCGTGGCCCAGACCCCAGCCATCTCGGTGGCACCGATACCGGTAGCAAAGGAACCCACCGCACCATGACTGGTGGTATGGGAGTCGGTGCCAACGATAACCTTTCCCGGGGCTGAGAAGCCCTCTTCGATCATCACCTGGTGGCAGATCCCGTAGCCGATGTCGAAGAAATTGTTGATTCCTTGCCTTTGGACAAACTCGCGGATCTTCTTGTGACCAACCGAGGTCTTGATCGACTCTGATGGAGCCCGATGGTCTAAGATGATAACGATCCTGGTTGGATCCCAGACTCGATCGATACCGATCTGTTCAAACTGTCTGATGACCAACGCCGCATTGTCATGGGACATCGCCAGATCAACATCGACCTCAACGATCTCACCCACCTTTACCTCCCGACCGACCCGGGAGGCGAGTATTCTCTGGGCAATAGTCATTCCCACCAGCGATTATAAACCCACCGATCCGAAAGTCAACGATGGTTGACGGTGAAGGAAGAGGGAATAAAATTATCTCGAGGTGGTAGTAGGTAATGAGGGATGAGGATGGCCTTGATATCGAACAGGTTCTTAAGGGTGACTATAACGCCTTCAACCGGATTGTCAATCGCTACCATACGAGGGTTTATGCCATGATCTACCGGATAGTCCATAATCGCTCTGACGCTGAAGATCTCACTCAGGAAACCTTCATCCACGCTTACCGGGGATTAAAAGGATTCGATCGCAGACGTCCCTTCTCCGCCTGGCTCTATCGGATCGGGATAAATCTGACCATGAATTTTCTCAAAAAGAAAAGTCGCCATCCAATGGTTGACATCGATCATCTTGCCCTGGCCAGCACCAAACTTAGAGATAATCCAGTGAGGTATGCCGAGAAGAAGATACTCTTAAAGAAGGTCGAGGAAGAGATGAAGAAACTCCCTGAAGACTTAAAGACCGTCCTCATCCTGCGCGTGAATGAGGAGATGAGTTATGAAGAGATCGCCCAGACCCTTGGAATCAGCAAAGGAACCGTTATGTCCCGGCTGAGTCGGGCTAGGCATAAATTGAAGGAGGCCGTCTTTGGTGGATGAGAGGTGTCGTAAGATTCGGGAACTTCTGAGTGGCTTTCTGGATGGTGAGTTGAACGAAGCCGAACAGAAGTTGGTTGAGGACCATCTCATTGAGTGTCCTTTGTGTCAGAAACACCTGGCCCGACTCCAGGATCTCGATCAGATTATCAAGGAGATCGAAGTGGAAAGACCCTCCCATGATTTCCACCTCCGACTGGCCCGCCGGCTAAAGCAGGAATATGATCTGAGAAGACCGAGGCCCTACCTCCCCTTCCTTAACCGTCTCATCCCTCTGGCCGCCGCTGCTGCCGTTATCATAATCATCCTCCTCTCAACCCATCTCTTTTTCTACCATCCTGCTTTTAAGGCAAAGGGACTAAAACCGGAACGTCGAATCGGAGTCACGGTTGAACTCGACTCTCTGGGAAGGGTAGTCTCAGCAGATCTTGAGCATTCAACCGGTAGTGATAGTTTGGATAGTCTCCTCTTGGAGAAGATCAGGGCTCGAAAGTTCCCTCATCTCCTTGAAGGAGGAAAAGGGTTTCCAGCCCAAAGAAGACTTTACCTCCCCCTACCAAAAGACACCCAGTAACAAAGATTTTGAAATCGGGCCCGAGATCGATATAATTGTCTCAAGGAGGTGGCCATGGGTATTATCCTCACTTTGGCCATGGCGGTTTCAATAACTGTAGGGTCATCCCCAGATCAGGTTCTAAGAACAATCGAGGGGATACTTAGTGCGAGGGAGATACCGATCGCCCAGATATCTCGGGGAGGACTCACTACCGGATGGGTCGAGATCGACCTTGAGGAGCTTCCCCCCTACATCATTGATAACCTTCCCGATGATGATCCTGGTTGGACCAGAGCCAGATTTACGCTCGCGATAAGGGGTGAAAAGCTCAAGGATAAAAGTCAGGTCAGTATTGATGCACAATTTGAGCGGTATGGGACCAAATACCGATATATGCTTGTTCCTT
>QNBE01000041.1 GCA_003645615.1 Caldifarciminota bacterium | reverse complement strand
TTACCCTGATCAAAGAAAATCCACCCTCTCCCTTCGATCTCTATTTTGTATTTGCGGTCCAGGCCGAAGTGGGACTGCGGGGAGAGAAAACTTCTGCCTACTCCATCCAACCCGACTATGCCATATCCATTAGCCCAATCCAATCGGGGGATATCCCTAAGGGTCCACCAGTTCCGGTAAAACTGAACCACGGAGTGGCGGTGACGGTAAAGGATGAGCGTATGATCACAATGCCAGTCATCAGAGATCGTCTAATTGAGTTGTGCCAAGAAGAAGGAATTAAGTATCAAATGGGAATCAGAGAGAGTGGTAGCAGTGGTGGTGCTTCTGCTCAGCTATCCAGATTCGGGGTTCCTACCGGTGCAATTTCAATTCCCACTCGTTACCTCCACACCGGATGTGAGATGAGCTCCGAAGCCGATATCGAGGCCGCACTCAATTTACTTCGTTGCTTAGTTAGGAAAGGGATATGAGTATCTGGCAAAATGGTATTACGATAATCATCTCCCCCCATGGTCCAGGGCGCGACCGCTCAATCCATATCTCAGCACTCGGGTTGAGAGTCATAACCCTTCTCCTCTTATTACTTCTGGCAACAGTGCTCTATCTCGGTTTGATTTATGGGCGGGTGTATTATCTGGCAATTCAGTCCGCCCGTTATCGTCGAATGAATGAAGAGATGAAAAGATCGATTGCCAGGCTGGAAGAAATCCGAATTCATCTTCGGGAAAGTGATGCCTATCGGAGGAAGCTCTTCGATCTTCTTGGCATAAAAAAGACTCCCCCACCGATCAACCTCGATGAGATATTGGGAGTGGGTTCCAGTAGCAAGGAAGCTTTGGTATTTGTAAACCGAAGTAATGTCCCCTCAATACTTCCAGTTCGAGGATTCATATCGAGAGGGTATACTCCCGACCACCCGGCAATTGACATTGCCGCCTCGGAGGGAACCCCGGTGGTCGCTCCCGCTGATGGATTTGTCCGCGATGTTGGCTGGGATAGCATCTACGGCAATTACATCATCATCGATCACGGTAAATACTCAACTTTCTTTGGACATCTTTATCAAAGTAATGCGGCAATAGGAGAAAAGGTAGCTACTGGCAAGGTAATTGGTTATGTGGGATCGACCGGGATATCATCCTCACCTCACCTACACTATGAGGTAAGACTTAATGGTCGTCCGGTCGACCCCCGAACTTACTTCATTAGATAGGAGGTGCTGTGGATCAAGAAAAGCTCGATAGTGTAATTGGGAAGGGATCGAAAATAAAAGGGGAAATAAATGCACAAGGTGGAGTAAAATTGGATGGGAAGGTGGTTGGAAACATCAACATTACCGGTCAATTCATTGCGGGAAAGGATGCCGAAGTAAAAGGAAATGTCAACTGTCTGGAAGCTATCATCGGTGGCCGAATCAGCGGTAATGTTACCGCCCAGAGGAAGGTAGAATTGAAGAAGGGGGCACGGGTTATCGGCGATATCATCTGTCGGGGTCTGATTATCGAAGACGGTGTTTTCTTCGAGGGAAGCTGTAAAATGGGAGAGAAGAAAGGTCAGTAAGCGCCTTTACCAATAAGGATCGAAGGGATGGTCATAAAGAGGAGTTCCAAATCGAAGAGCGGCGACCAATGCTCCACATAATATAAATCGAGGATAACCATCTCTTCCAAGGTGAAGGACTTCCTCCCACTCACCTGAACCAGACCGGTCAAACCAGCCTTGATTGACAATCTTCTCTTTTGGATAAACCGATAGCGATAAATCTCTTTCTTTATTAGTGGACGAGGGCCGACCAGATTCATATCGAGCCTTAAGACATTGAAGAGTTGAGGGAGCTCATCAAGCGACGTCCTGCGCAAAAAGGAACCGAATCTTGTCACTCGAGGATCCTCATCGGTTCGTGCTTTGACCTTGATCCGTTCCGCACCCTCCACCATGGTTCGGAACTTGTAGAGGACGAAGGATTTGACTCCAGCACCATAACGTCTCTGACGGAAGAAAACCGGGCCTTGGGAATCCCTCTTGATCAACCAGGCGAAGATTGGGAAGAGCGGCAATGAGAGAATGGTGAGGATTAGTGCAATTGGATAGCTGAAGATGATATCCCAGAGTGGTTTATATCTCAATCGATAACTCTGCTCACCCGTGATCCACATTCCGGGCAGATCATAGAGTGGGGCATCCCTCATAAGTCTCAAAAAATTTTTGGGCACAAATCTTATCCTTCTCTTATCATCTATGTAACGACGGCAATCGTCAAGATGACCGATGAGAATGTAGGCATCGGGGTCATCCTCAACAATCCTATAGCCGAGGAGCGGATGGGCCTTAATAAAATGCTCCAACTTATCTTTATCCCCGCCTTCACTCAGAATCTTCACCTTGATGCTGGGGAAGAAGGTATAGATGCGACTGATAAAGTAATAAATCAATATCCGACTCAACAGTAAGAAGGAGAAAAGGACCAAGAGATGGAGGATGATAAGGGTTCGGGTAAAGTATCCAAGTTGGAGGAGATAGATGAGTAACATAAGGATAAAGGAACCGGAGATAAAGGCCCTCATCCCGTTATGGAGATGACCACGGAGCGGAATCCTGATATACTCCCGATAGCAACCGGCGGATAGAAAGGCAACCAGGTACGAGAAAAAATCAACCAGAATTAGGGGACGATAAAGCTGAAAGTCGAAATGGAAATGTCCCATCCTAATACCAAAAGCAACAATTAGACTAACCACCACCAAGATCAAATCGATAAGGAATTGGAAAATTGCCGGTAGGGCGCGACGCAAAATTATTGGAAGGATTTGAGGGGTATTGGTTTGATCGGAGGACGTATGGTGGGGTGGGGAAGGTCCTCGATCCTTCGATTCAGGTGTTGAGCGAGAAGTTTCATAATCAGGTCACGGCAGGTCCGCCCCTGACACATTCCAGCCCCGCAACGGATGACCCGCTTCAACTCATCGAAGGTATGATAGCCCTCCTTAATCTTCTTTATGATTTCCGCAGCGGTTAGATCCTCACATCGACAGACGATCTTCTTTTCTTCGGAAAAATCGGACTTCATTTACCAACTCCTTCCTTACTTTCAAGGTTATCACCGCACAACGATTAAACTTTGGGGGATCAATAACCCTAACTACTGTCGCATTTCCCAGGGGTTCACCACTACGACTCAGAGCGATAACCTCCTCCCCTTTTTGTGGTCGAGGGATGAATTCGTAAGGGATGGAAACCAGCCCCTCGTTTTCATCAACGACGAATATGGCCAGCCCCGGACAGAGGGCAATGCAAGAAAGACAACCATTACAAAGATTATAGTCGACCTTGGGCAGCTCGACAATGCTGCCCTCGATCCTTATCGCACCTCTTGGGCAGGCGGCAACACAGGGATCGCAGGGGATCCGCTCCAAACACTCAACCACAACATAGGGACCTTTTCCTCTCCTTTCTCGATCCGGAAGAAGAGGGGTGATATCTTTGATATAACCCACCTTACGGTCGATCATAAAGCCGCCTTAATCCCCTGCTTACGACCTGTGAGAAATCTCCACTGCGGAGGTCATCTAATTCCCGGATGATCTCCCTCTGCATTGCCGACAACTCATCGCTGGGCCCAAGGAGATGAGAAACAGCTGATATTGCGGCTACTTTCCCCTCTAACATCGCCGTCGTTGCCTCCTCAATCCCAGCAACATCTCCGGCGACATAGAGCCCGGGGACTGTGGTCTCCATCCGTTCATTATGCCAGGCAAGATAACCACCAAGCTCCGGGATGAACTCCATTCGACAGCCAACCTGCCAGAGAAGATCGGAAAGGGGTGATAGACCCACCGCGAGACAGATAAGATCAACATCGATGGTGACCTCACTGCCGGAAACCGGATGGAACTGGTCGTCAACCTTGGCGATGACTGCCCCCTCCACTTCCTCTTCTCCCAGAGCAGAGATGATCGTATGGGAAGTGAGGATTCTGGTTCCGGCCCGGGCGATCTTGGCCGCGTGGACAAACCAACCTCCAATTTCAGGTAAGATCTCAACCAGAAAAGGAACCTCGACTCCAGCCTGGAGTAGTTGATAAGTCACAATAAGCCCTATGTTCCCGGAGCCGATCATCAATGCCCTTCTTCCTGGAAAGACGCCGTAGACATTCATTAGTGTCTGAACAGCACCAGCACCATAAACACCTGGAAGGTCATTGTTTTCAAAGATGAGAAATTTCTCTTTGGCCCCAGTCGCAACGATGACCGCATCGCATCCAACCTCTTGGTAGCGTTCCTTGTGGTGAAGGCCAAGTATAAATCCGGGATAGATTCCAGTAACTGTCGCGGAGGTGATCACCTCTACTTTACTCTTAGCAATCTCCTCCCTTAGGATTGAGCCAATCTGAAAACCACGATATCCGCAATAATGATCTTTTGATCCAAAGAATTTATGAGTCTGTTTGATGAGCTGACCACCGAGGGCGGGATTGTCATCGATGAGAATGGTCTTGATCCCGAAGCGATCGCCGATCAGGGCCGCCATCATCCCAGCCGGTCCACCACCAACGATCCCCAGCTGGTATCTCATCGTCTCTGCCTCCTGACCCTCATCCCCTCTCTTAGCGGTTCCATGCATACCATGACATTCTCTCGACCATCAACCTCCATAAGACAGGAAGCACACTTACCAACAGCACAGAAGAAGCCACGGGGCCTTTGGTAGCGCACCGAATAGCTAAGGACCTTAATGCCATTGGCATGAAGTGCAGCGGCAATCGGCTCGCCTTCATATCCTTCCAAAACTTGCCCTTCGAAGAAGAATTTGACCTTCTTCCCACGTTTGAACTCAATGATCGGGTGGTGAGTTATATATCCTTTAGAGATTCTTGCGGACATAATCTACCCCCCGTTTCAGAATCTCATAGCCAGCCAGAAAACCTATCATTTCCCTGGTATGGCGGGGATGATGAAAAGGATCGATGAATCTCTCTGGATGGGGCATAAGCCCAAGAATCTGTCCAGTGGGATCGGTGATACCGGCAATATCATCGATGGAACCATTGGGATTCCCGGGATATCCGGGTGGGCTACCATCGGAATTTGTATAGCGGAGGGCCACCATCCCCTCTTCCCTCATCTTATGTATCACCGCATCTGGGGCTAAGAACCTTCCTTCGGCATGAGCTACGGGAAGTTCAAAAACGGAATCAATCCCTTTTAAGAAAATGCAGTTGGTTTTCTCCGGCCTGAGATAGACCCAGCGATCTTCGAACCTTCCGGACTCGTTCTCGACCAAGGTTGCCTCAACCCGGAAATATCCGGAGAGGCCGGGAAGGAGACCGGTTTTCACCAAAACCTGAAACCCATTACAGACGCCGAGGATCAGCCCCCCCTTATCGATGAAGGATAGAATCTCCTCCTGAAATCTGGTCCGTAATTCATGGGCCAGGATCGTTCCCGCACCGAGATAATCCCCATAGGTAAAACCACCGGGCAGAACCAAGATCTGGTAGTTTCTCAACTCCTCGGGTGCCATCGTCCAAATGTGGCGAAATGTCACCTCAGCACCACACTTTTCAAATGCGAATCCGGTCTCGAGATCGCAGTTGGTTCCGGCAGCTCTCAGGATCAGAACCTTAACTCTCATACGTCAAAAATAATCCTTCCTTCCCAGCGGCCTGAATCTTCCTTTATTGAGAACCGATGATAAGTTGGAACTTTGATCTCAAGATGGGCGGTATGACGATGGGGATCAAATTGGTCCCCGACTATTCTGGCTTTGAGTCTATTGTCCATTATGTTAAGCTCATACTTGATGGGGATAAAACCATCGCGCTCAAAAAGAAAGAGGAGCTCCTTCAACCAGTCGAGCAGAAGTTCACCCTCATCATTTGCTTCGAGCTCAAGGGTCTGGGTGATCCTCTCTTCTAACCGCCCTCCCACCATCGTATCAAACATCGCCCGGGCATAGGTAATAAATAGATCCTCGAGGCTTTCAGCTTCAACCCGAATTGCAAGATCTGCGGTATGGTTCAATTTCCAGTATCGACCCATATCACCACCGCAACTGCATCGTGGCTGGAGTGGGAAAGGGAAATAGAAAATCCTTCCCCCTTTCTTCCATTAATAAATACCTGAGGAGGACGGCCGAGAATTTCAATCCGGTGGTAAGGAAGCCTTAAACCAGACGCTTTGAGGATCGCTTCCTTGGCGGCAAAACGGACCGCCAGAGAGGGAAAGGGGTCGATCCGGGAGAAGGCGTAGTCTATCTCAGCATCGGAATATACCCGCTTCAAGAATCGATCACGATATTTCTCATAAGCCTTCCTGATCCGTGGGATATCAACGATGTCAACTCCGATCCGCACCATTTTCCTTATCGATGATTGGGATAAGGTCCATAATGTCATCGATCTCATAGTCGGCTCCGGAATCCTCTGTCCCGGTCACATCACCATAGCGTGCGAAAACGGTCTTGATCCCAATTTGACGTGCTCCCTCGATATCACGTTCTACCCAATCACCCACCATAATTGTCTCCTCAGGCCGTGTATTCAATTGGGTCAAGGCCTTAAGAAATGGAGCTGGATCGGGCTTCCTTCTACCGGTATCCTCAAATGTGACCACCACATCGAAATGGTGGTGGAGATTGAGGGCACAGAGGCGGAGCCAGGCCTGAAGTCGAGGGGCATCTGAGACCACCCCCAGTTTGAGACCACGTTTGAGAAGTTCGGTCAGGGCCAGATTTACGTGGGGGTAGGTAACCAGCCTCGCTTCCCGGGCCCTCCGATAACCGGTAATTCCGGCGGCATGGATCTTATAGTCGATCTCACCGAGAACCTCCTCCAAGAACCGATCGAATACCTGCTGGTATTCTATCCCTTTGGTCTCATAGATGGCGTAAATCTTCTCCTTAGCGACCTTCCGATCGATCTTCAATCCGGCATCGATCATCGCCTCAATCGCGGCCTCGATCGCCTCCTCTTTCATACGCATAAAATCCAGGAGGGTGTTATCGAGATCGAAGATCACCGCCCGAATCATACCTGGATCTCCTTGGCATGATGATGGGCAAAGCGGATCGGTTGAGGAACCCGATAGCCGGTGGTAAGATGGAGAATCCAGAACAGGGCATCCGGGAAGTCAGTCCGGTGACCGGGGGAGGCAAAGAGGCAACGGACATTATCCTTGGTCCTCACCACATATCCCAGTAGTTCTGATCCATCAAGGAGAGGAGCATAAGAGCCCCGGGTTGAGGGGGGCTCCCGATAATCTCCGATCAGCTTAGACTTGGCACAACCAATGGTAGGTTGATCGATAACGACTCCAAAATGGGAGGCGAGGCCGATCCGTCGGGGGTGGGCGATACCCTGGCCATCGATGAGGAATAGATCGGGCCGATTCTTCAACTTCCGATAGGCACCAACCAGAAGTGGCACTTCCCGGAAGCCGAGATATCCGGATCGGTAGGGTAGGGCAATTGTCCCAACCCAATAGCTCCATTCAATCTCCCTCAGTCCAGGTAATTCTACCACCGTAATCACCCCGATCCCCTTATCCTTCCTTATTCCGCAGTCACAACCTCCTATCAATCTAACCTCTCTCGAAAGAGGTTCAATCTTCACCTTCTTGCTGAGTTTCTGCTGAAGAAGGGAAAGATCAGCCCAGATTTCGGATGATCTTTGAGATCCGCTGGATAGCATCTTCAACTACCCCCTCATCTTTTGCCTCTATGATGAGTCGAATGACCGGCTCGGTCCGAGAAGGGCGGAGATGGAGCCAAAAATCCCCCTTCCCGATCCAGATACCATCAGTAGCATCATGCTCACCAACAAACTCAGCCGCAATCATCTGTTTCAATCGCTTCCACTTTTTAAGGTTAACCGTCAACCTCTCCTTCCTCATCACCAGCCGGGGAAAACGGGCCACAAGTTCTGACGGTCTACTATCCTCTCGTTTGAGAATCGAGACAACCAGAGCAGCAGCGAGGATCCCGTCTCGGGTCATGTTAAGCTCGGGAATGATTATCCCACCATTTCCTTCCCCACCGATTGCAGCGGAAACCCCAACAATCTTCTCAACCACATTCGCCTCACCGACCCTGGTGCGATATAAGGGGACACAAAAGTCATCAGCTACCGTATCGATCATCCGGGAGGTGGAGCGGTTAACCACTATTGGACCCTTTTTATAACGAAGATAGTCCTGAGCAATAATGGGTAGGGTATACTCCTCACCTAAGGGTATCCCATCCTCAGCTACGATCGAGAGCCGATCTCCATCGGGATCCAAGGCCAGCCCCAGATTGAGCTGTTTCGAGCGAACCAACTCAGAAAGCTGATTTAAGGCATCCTTGGTGGGTTCTGGTGGACGATTGAAGTAGCCACTCGGTTGATCATTGATTGCATAGACTTCGCAACCCATCTTCAACAGTAGACTCTTGATCATCTGACAGGCAGCACCATTGACCGGATCCACTCCGATCCGGAATCCGCAGTCCTTCTCAACTAAAGGATGATCGAGTATTGCCTCCAGATGGAGTTCAACCCCTTTGGCCGAGATGATCCGACCTGGGCCATAGTTGATTTTAAATGTCTTATTGAGTTCTCTGATCTCATGATAGAAGAGGAACCTCCCACCACGAGTCACAAATTTAAGACCATTATAGGGATAGGGATTGTGGCTGGCGGTGACAACTATTCCCCCGTCCAATCCCAACTTCCTTACCGTATAAAGAACGGTTGGCGTGGGAGCGACACCGATGTCTATAACCTCACCCCCATAGGAGGAGAGTGTCTCCTTTACCAGTTCAGCCAGATCCCCGCTATCCCTTCTTGAATCCCGACCAACACAGATCCTCCCCCCACCCACCAGGTGGTAGAACCCGCTCAGATATCTCTTTACCACCTCATCGGTGAGATCTTTACCAACCACGCCTCTTAGTCCGGAAACAGAAAAGAACATCCTTGAAGGTATCTTAGTCAATTTGGACCGTTAGTCAATCTACTTAAATATCACCTTCCCCTTGCCAATTATCTCATTAAGTGCCTCCTTAAAATAATCGTGTTCGGCCCGGATCTCAGCTGGTATCTGCTGACAGTAATACTGCCAGGATTTCCGGATCTCACCGCCCAGGAGCTGGGCAAGGGTTCCTTCCTTGAGACCCTTCTCCACCTTATCCCCATGGTAGAGAAGGAGATCCTTGGCCAGGGCACGAGCCAATCTTCTCGCTCGAACTCTCAACTCTTCCTTATCCCTCCGTTCTTCTTTCGGCGCCGCTTCCTTCTTGATGAAGATTATATTGCCACACTGAGCACATCGGACCTTTATCCCCTGCTCTGGGATTTTGGACTCATCAACATTATATTTCTTTTGACATTTCTCACAGACAACGATCATATCCAACCTCGCTCATGATCCGACCGCATTCTTTTTTAAGTTTCTCGATGCCGGCATCATTGTCAATAATGAAGTGAAAGGGACCCCGATACTCATCCTGGCTGCCAATTCTTGCCTCGGCTTCAGCCTCGCTCAACCCCTTCTCAATCAATCGTTTCTTCCGCAATTCCACTGGTGCCCGGACTAAGATGATATAATCGAGCTCATCACTCAGCGAGAACTGAGCTAATAGAGCACAATCGAGAACAAGGTCATTATCCCGTTTTAGTTCCTGCTTAAGTCGTTCGATCAAACGGGGATGAACAATCTGATTGAGCCGATCGAGTTTGCTCTTATCAGCAAAGACAATTTTTCCCAGCACTTTACGGTCGATTCGACCACTTTTTAAAATCCCTTCCCCAAACTCCGCGACCAACCTATCCTTTATCCCTGGCTCCTCAATCACTTCCCATCCAATCCTATCGGCATCAATAATTTGGAATCCATAGGTAGCCAGAATCTGCGCAACTGTCATTTTTCCGGATCCAGTGCCTCCCACGATACCGATCTTCATCCCTCCAGCTTTCGAAATAGAAGAGTGGCGTTATGGCCACCGAATCCAAGTGAGTTGGAGATTGCAGCCCGGATATTCAACTGCCGGGCACCTTCGGGACAGTAGTCAAGATCACACTCGGGATCGGGATTTTCCAAGTTGATCGTGGGATGGATCCGCCCCTCATAGATAGAGAGGACGGTTGCCACCGCCTCGACACCACCGGCCGCACCCAGAAGGTGGCCGATCATCGACTTGGTGGAGCTGATCGGCACCTTCTTTGCCCGTTCGCCAAGAAGTTTCTTAATCGCCAGGGTTTCGATCTTATCATTGAGTGGTGTTGAAGTGCCATGGGCATTGATATAGTCGATGCTACCAGAATCGACACCAGCATCATCAAGGGCCATCACCATTCCTCGGTATCCACCATCACCTTCAGGGTCGGGAGCGGTCATATGGTAGCCATCACCAGTAGCTCCATATCCGGCCAGCTCACAGTAGATCCGAGCTTTCCTTCGCCGAGCGTGCTCCAGTTCTTCGAGGATGAGAATCCCACACCCTTCACCCATCACAAAACCGTCCCGTTCTTTATCGAAGGGGCGTGAAGCCTTTTCAGGCTCATCGTTCCGGGTCGAAAGTGCTCGCATCTGGGCAAAACCTGCAATGGCAAAGCGGGTAAGGGGGGCCTCAGTGCCGCCGGTAATCATAATATCAGCAGCCCCCTTGCGGATCATCTCTAAAGCATCACCGATTGCATGGGCCCCAGAGGCACAGGCGGAGACGGTGCAGTAGTTTGGCCCACCCAAGCGATAATAGATCGAAACCTGACCCGAGGGCATATCAGCAATCATCATCGGGATGAGCAGAGGAGAAACCCGTCTCGGACCCTGGCTGAGAAATTTCTCGTGTTCCCTTTCCAAGGTAATGAGCCCTCCAATACCAGAGCCGATAATTACACCAACCCTCTTACGATCGATCCCATCAAAATCGATCTTGGCATCTTCTACCGCTTCCATCGTTGCCCAGAGTGCAAACTGAGTGCATCGATCTATCCGCTTGATCAGTTTGAATGGAATCCGTTTCTCGGGATTAAAGTTGGTAATTTCGGCTGCGATCTGGACAGAAAGGTCAGAAACATCGAAATTTTCGATCCGCTTGATTCCGCTTTTTCCCTCCAGAAGTTTCTGCCAGGTCGTCCGGGCATCAAACCCTAAGGAGGTGATGGCACCGACACCAGTGACAACGACCCTTCTCATCTATCCGGTCTCTTTAAGCTTTGTCTCCAAGTATTCTAATGCCTTACCCACCGTCTCCAGTTTCTGGGCATCCTCCTCCGGGATCTGGATATGAAACTTCTCCTCAAAGGCCATTACCAGTTCCACCGTATCGAGTGAATCGGCGCCAAGATCCTCGATAAATCTTGCCTCCTTGGTGATTTTCTCCGGTGGGACATGGAGCTGGTCAATGATAATCTTTTTGACTTCATCAAAGAGATCAGCCATAACTCCTCCTTTCACATAACCAGGCCACCATCAATAGTGATGACCTGTCCCGTAATATAATGGGCATCCTCGCTTAGAAGGAACTTGACCACCCCGGCAACTTCTGCCGGCTCACCAAAACGACGCATCGGGATCAGCTCCAGATATCGACTCTTCACCTCCTCACCAAGAACCTCGGTCATCGGGGTCTTGATGAATCCAGGGGCAATGGCATTGACAGTAATGCCTCGAGGTGCAAGCTCTTTGGCCAGAGATTTTGTGAAAGCAATAAGTCCTGCTTTGGATGCGGCATAGTTGGTCTGACCCGGATTTCCGATCAGACCGATTACCGAAGCAATGTTGATGATCCTACCGAACCGGTTTTTGATCATGAGCCGGGCGGCAAGGCGAGTAAGATAAAATGGACCATAGAGGTTAACCCTGATCACATCGTCCCAGGATTGGTCGTCCATACGGATTAGAAGCCGATCCCTGGTTATACCAGCATTATTGATGAGGGCATCGATACCCTGAAGATGTTCGATTGCCTGATTAAAGGCAAGCTCAACTTCCTCTCTTTTGCTAATATCGACCTTTAAGGCAAGAGCTCCGGTTGCCTCGGCAACCCTTTGGGCTGAATCTTGATCGACATCGAAGATAGCGATCTTCATCCCCTCCCGAGAAAGGCATTCCACAATAGCCTTACCGATTCCCGAGCCACCGCCGGTGACAATTACTCGCTCAACCTTAGCCACCAGAAATTCTATTCAGCTTCCCGATGGTGTCAACTGGGGGCTACCTTAGGATGACGACCTTTCTGGTAATCTCCTCCTCCCGCCACCGAAACCTGAGAAAATAGATACCGGCGGCAAGATCGAGACGATATCTTCCTCGCCCGATCAGCGTTTCCGACTCAATGCGTCGGCCAAGGACATCAAAGACCGAGAGAGAAATTGGAGCATCAGTATTATAACTGAAGGCAAGGGGGGCAAGGCATGGAACCGGGATGACTCCGATTCGTCGCTTAAGATTAGCTCCTGACTCACCCACCTCGATCTGGGGAGGATGGTAGCAACCGGTATTATATAGGTCGGATCGGAAGCAGGGCCAGATGAGTCGATCCGGCGCTGCCGGACCTTCGAGATCAAAGAGATAGAGTTTCCAATCCAAGGCGGCGATCGCCAACTCCAGCCTCCCATCTTCATCAACATCTGCAATCGCGGGTGTAGTGTAGATTGTATGACCGATCTGGATCGGAAATCCGGGGCAATAACTCCCATCGGGATGGAAAGCATAGATCTTGCGATCGGCCGAACCACAGACAACCTCGGGTCTCCTATCGCCATCAATGTCAACCACAACCGTATTGGAACTCCCCTCTCCGCGGAGCTGAGGCCATCCTTTTAAGACATTTCCATTAGGGTTGATAACGGTGATCCCCCCAGTCCAAGTGTAGAGCTCGTAGTCGAGGATAAGCTCAGGAGCACCGTCGTGATCGAGATCACCGAAAGAAACATAATCATCAACATTCCTCTGGTTATAAGTTTGCGGCCAGCCGGGAAGAATCGTTCCATCATCGTCAAGGATCACTATCTTGTCCTCATTGGAGATACTGAGGCCGAGCACGATTTCAAGCCTTCGATCCCGATCGAGATCAGCAATTGTTGGACCATAGAAGAATTTACCCGGGATTGGAACCGGGAATGGTTCCATCGATGACCCATCCGCCTCAAAAACATAAACGGTATCGTTTCCCGAAGGGGGAACAACCTCAAGCTCCCCATCATCATCAAGATCGCCGATTGCTGGCGCACCCCAGTGGTAGCCGCCCAGCTTTCGGGAAAAGGCTATCACGCCATCATCATCAATGATGTAAAAGATACCACTGGTAGTCACCAGCGTGAGTTCAAGTTTCTGATCGGAGTCGAGATCGGCGATTGCTACCGAGGAGAGGATGCTGCCTTCCAGTGTAACCGGAAATCCCGGCTTGGGATTGCCATTCCGGTCAAGGACATATAGCTTAGCAGGATTGGTCCTTGTCCCGCAAACGATATCAAGTTCGCCATCGTGATCGACATCACCAATGGCCGGCGTGGCCCAGATCGGCCCATCTAAGCTGGTGAAGTAACCACCGGTACCATTTTCATGGTAAAGAAATAATTTACCATCCCAGCAACCCTGAATGATCTCTAAACCGGGATAGTCGGGATCGAGATCGGCGATCTTTGGTGAGGCAAAGCAATAATAGGAGAGTGGAGCGGGGAAGCCGGGATGGGAGGGGAAGCGGCTGACGAGTATAGAATCAGAAAGTGCACTCTCACTTACTGATGTGTCGACGGCGGTAATATGATAACAGCAACCACCAATAATTGTGTCGGTGTAACGGGTAATTTTAATCGGCCGTGGATTGATAGAGATGAGTTTTCCATTTTCATGTCGATAGATGAAGTAGCCGGCCAGATCGGCTTCCGGAGGGGATTGCCAGAAGATGGTATTGCCGCTGTCGGTGGGGAAGGCATATGCTGAGGTTGGAGGAGAGGGGGGGTCGAGTTCGAAGTGATAGCTGATGGTATCAAGATCGAGTGTAAAGCTTACCTCGGGATACCAGTAGTTGGTCGCACGGCCGGAAAATGGACCCAAGGTTTCTTGTTCCCCCGGTGAAATTGGGAGAAGTAGTGCCGAGTCGGATTCCAATATGACATAATGGGTATCGGCCTTTAAACAGGCGATCAGGGAGTCGCTTTCCTCCTCTCCGTAATTACCAAAGAGGATCTGGAGCGAGAACCTTTCATTCGGTTCGATCCGGCCATTGCCACTCTCATCACGAATCAGATTCTTCAGTCTTGTGATTACCGGAGTGGCAATTGTAAGGGTAAGGGTATCAAAGAACTCAGGTTCAGTGGTAATGATGGTAATGGCGGTCCTCACTTCTTCCCGATCTTTCAGATCATAGAAATGGAGAACGAAAGGTTGAGTCCAGAGGTTCTCCTGTGGTGAGAGTGGTGGTATCGTAACTGAACCATTTATAATCTCGACCTTGGGATTTTCCGTAGTTATGGTCCCGATTGCCATCGGAGATGGAACCAGGCCGGTATTTCTAAGGAGGATCCTCAGGCTCCCCCTCTCAAATGGGTTGGGCTTACCTGGAGAATAGCGGTGATCGACAATTTTGAGATGATAGTCCGGTTCCAATATAACTATCGTATCCAAAACGATCGGCTCTCCAGGACGGGAGAGGGTGAGGATACCCGTCCCGGGTGAATCACAATAGGTCTCTAACCAACCACTACCCCATGCAATCTTGGTCTTATGGCTTTCGCCGCTTAGAATGGAGATACGAGCCAATTCAGGTGGTGAATAGGAGAAGTCGATCCGATCGAGCCCGGTCAAGATGGTGTCCGAATAAGTAAAATTAGTGATCGGATGATGGCTACGGAGGGGATAGGAGATGGTGGGATCCCCCAAGGTATTTATCTCAAAGGCGATGAGCCGGTAGATGGGGTCGGTTTCAAGCTGGGGAATGAACTTAATGAAGGAAAGGGGGACGGAAATTCCGATCGGAAAAGAGGCGAGATGCTGCACCAGCTCCTGGGCTAAATAGGTATGGGGATAAAGGAAACTGACCCAGGCCGGACCGATGAAGTTGAGACCTCCACCGTGCTGATTGATAAGATGCTCCCCTACACATTCGGTTTCAAAAGAACAATTGGAGCACGTAATATGGTAGAAGAGATTGGTTCTGGTCTCATTCTTAAGGGTATCAAAATCGGGTAGTTCTCCATACTCCCCATCATACTGAAATCTGGTTGGGTTGCCATGGCCGAAGCCGAAGATGATCCGGTAACCAGAGCGGATGGAATCGAAGGCGATCCTCTTGTTTAAAAGGTTGGGGATCGTGTCATGAAGGACGGAGATAAAGGGTTGGAGGGTATCTGGTATCTTAGCAATTATCGACTCTGCCGCCATCAGGGCATCGCCTTTACTAAAAAGACTGGAACAGAGGAAGATAATTTTATCTCCGATAGTGGTATCCGGACCGAAGTTCATCCTCTCAAGTTTATCAAGATAAGCCATGCCCTCCCGCTCGTTAGCCACCGGTATCCTCCCCACAAAGATGTCGGGATAGAGGTCGACCGAGTCCTCGAATTCACCAAAGTAAGAATCACGGTCGAAATTCCAATCGCCATCCAGGCAGGAATAATAGAGATCGGTGGGGATATCTCGACCGAGCAGGCAGTTCTCATAAACCCAGTGGAATTTTCGAGCTGGGATGAGAGGATGATCTCCAATCAGGGCAAGGAAGGAAAAGCCATATTTCTTATAGAGATCCCGTATTCCGCAACGGATCGAAGCTGCATTATCACACTGGGGGTAGCAGCGGATCAGATCCTCGACATAGACCAATTCCGTGAGGAAACCATGCTTTCTTTTCATCTCAACATAACGTTCGGCGACTGGAGCAAGGATGTGAGGGGCAACCACCAAGAGATCCTTACCCGGTAAGGGCGGTAGACTGGGATATTCACCGGTTAATCGATGGTAGATTTCTCGAGTAAGATGTTGACTGTAGGCGCCCATTCGTTCGGGCAAATGGCTTGAGGCTGGTCGATATCTGGGATGAATTATGATCTTGGGATAGAGGATCAAAGAGTGGCGGCGGTAGCGGATGGGAAAAATGAGCAGATTGAGAATACCAAGTCCCCGGAAGAATCCGGATCTAAATGTCACAATCCTTTCTGGATAGAGATCGGGCGGGGGATCGGGCATCGGTAGTTCGATCGGCCCCTTGGGGGGTTCTACCCGGACCGGATCGAAATTCTCGGCCAGCACTATCGAATCTGGAATAAGAATGTCAACTTTGGCGATCTCCATTCCATAAGGGATGGGATAGATCTTCCTGACAATGGGAAGGGGTGGAGCACCGATCCGCCCATAGTTGGGAAGGTGACCGTAATAAACATGCCCATCGATAATTTTGACCAAACCGGGATCGAAATTGATAATATATGAGAATAGAAGGAGCAGCACCAGTATATTATACCCTCCGATTCCGAAAAATCAAGAATTTTGACAGGCGGTCTTTTTCTATTATAATTATGTATGGATCCGCTCCCACTAATGGAATCGGTTGCAACCTATTTTGCCCGACTTCTTCGGGAGAATTTGAAAGAGGGGATCGTCTCCGTTGTTCTCTACGGTTCTACCGCCCGGGGCAGAGTCGGACCCGATAGTGATATAGATATCTTGATTGTCGCCCGCAATCTACCCGAGGAGTATCACCGTCGAATTAACCTTATCTTTCCCCTTCTCATTCAGACCTATCGTTCCCCAGCGTATCAGAAATTGGGTCAATGGGGTCTTCATCCAAAAATTGAGTATCTTCTTCTGGATGAGGAGGAGGCCCAATCTATCTCTGGTATCGATCTTGATCTTCTCACCGATCACAGAATCCTCTACGATTCCGGTTTCTTCGCCAAGAAGATGGCTCGATTATTGAAGAGGCTTAAGCGGCTCGGGGCAAAGAAGGTCGTCGTCAATCGGAACGCCTGGTATTGGGATTTAAAACCGGATCTCAAACCCGGTGAGGAGATTGAATTATGAAAAATATTGAGCAGGCCAAATTATACTTTAATGATGCCAATGCAGTCCTTGAGGAAGCAAAACAGGCCTTAGAACATAAGAATCTCAACCTTACCATCCGGAGATGCCAGGAGGCGGTGGAGTTAGCTATCAAAGGCCTCCTTATCCTCAGGGGTATCGATACCCCTCCCTCCCGTGATCTCAGTGAAATCCTCCTCGCCCTCGACCCCGATCGTCTCCTGCTCACCAGGAAAGATCTTATCCATCTGGCCAAGATCAATCACACCCTAAGTCAGGAGAGCAAGACCGCTTACTATGGGTTACGAGATGATAAGAAAGAACTATTCACCGAGGCAAGGGCCCAAGAGGCGGTTGAGGAGGCAAAGGAGGTCTTGAATCTCACCCTCAAGGCCTCACTCAAATGATCGATAAGGTCTTAGTTGCCAACCGCGGTGAGATTGCGATCCGGGTGCTCAGGGCCTGTCGGGAGCTGGGACTTTTAACCGCAACGATCTATTCCGAGGCGGATCGAGAATCTCTTCATCTCACTTATGCCGATGAGGCCTACGAGATCGGACCTCCTCAACCGACCGAGAGCTATCTGGCGATCGAGAAGATAATCAGGGCTGCTAAATCGTCTGGCTGCGACGCAATCCATCCCGGCTACGGATTCCTGGCCGAAAATGCCGACTTTGCCCGCGCCTGCGAGGAGAACGGGATTATCTTTATCGGACCATCATCC
>QNBE01000040.1 GCA_003645615.1 Caldifarciminota bacterium | reverse complement strand
GCCTCATGGTCCTAAAAAAGGCCGGCCTTTCCCCCGATGATGTCGATCTCCTCATCCCCCACCAGGCCAACACTCGAATTATCGAAGCGACGAGGAAAAGACTCAACCTGCCCAAGGAGAAGGTCTATATCAATATTGACCGATACGGTAATACTTCAGCGGCATCGATACCGATCGCTCTTTATGAGGCGGTGGAGAGCGGCCTGGTTTCCTCGGGTGACATCATCTTGATGGTTGCCTTCGGTGCCGGTTTTACCTGGGGTGGGGTGGTGATGAGATGGTGAGATGGCTGCTCGTCATCATACTGATCGTCACCGGTTGCCAAAGGGATCCGGCCGGAGAGGATCTGATTGAATACTACCGGGGATTAGGGCTGTTGCAGGAGGATACCTTAAGGCCGGTCCATCTGGAAAACTCCTATAGTGATCTACCCAATGGCCTCGGCTCCGATCTTGTCCTCGGTATCGATTCCGACTATGAGTCCAGGGTTCTTATTAAATTCTTCATTCCCGATACCGGTTCTGGTGATATTGACTCATTGAGGCTCGTTCTTGTCGTCGATGATGATTTGAAAAACGAGAAGGTGGATTTTGAGATCCGGCTCATTACAACAGATTGGGATGAGGCCGAGGTGAGATGGTTGGCAGCCTCAGACGGCATGAAGTGGGGTACTCCCGGCGGTGATTATGGCGACTCGATCCTCTACTCCGGTTCGATTGAGAAGGATTCGATTATCGTCGATATCGATCCCAATCTCTTTACCAAAGTCAAGGATCTCTTCGGGTTCATACTCCTGCCCAAGTCGGGAGGTCCCTTAGCTTTTGCTGCGGGCAAGGCACGTCTCTATCTTGTGAGCAATGGAGAGCAGACCACTTTTAACTTAATCGGAGATAGCTTCATTATCAAGTGTCTCCACTATCCTGAAGAAGGTGAGTATTTTCTTGGTTCCGGCTTCACCTTCCGCAACTATCTCCGCTTCCCCATCGACTCTACCTATCAAGAGTTCTGGTTGGCCCGAGCCGATCTGAGGTTGAAGGTCCTCGATCATCGATCGATGCGCGATTCCATCTCCTATGGGCTACGCTCGCTGAAGGAAGAATTCTGGGGCATTAAGACCGAGATTCGGGGTTATGAATTCACCCATCTTCCGATCGCCGATTCCACCTTTACTATTGATGTCCTCACCATCATCAACTACTGGATTGAGCACCCAGACTCTAATTTCGGCGGTTTCCTTGCCCTTTACCCTGAGGATAGTGATCTTACCAGACTCGAGATCGATCCCGATTCCCTCCTCCTTATCCTCTATCTCGTTACCTCTCCTCAGAGGAGATTCTGATGCTCCTGTTGTTACTTATCAACCTCTCCGGTTTTGCGATCGGTGGGATGGGTCGACGTGACAATCCTTTTCAGATACCCTTCGATATAATCCCGAGAAGAAATCTGGTTCTTGGGCTCAGCTATCAACCGGAATTTCTATATATATTTGATGATCGATACTCACGCTCGGCCTCAGATCTGGGCGGTCTCTATCCCTACCTCCGTTTCCCCTTTTTCCTCAATCTCGATTTCGTTGCCCGATTCAACCGCTATCTCGATCAGAACTTTGATCTTTTGGCTCAAGAAGAAGGGCTGTCTCGCCATCTGGTCGGTAGAGGGGGGGTCAATCGGATCGATCTCGGAGTCGAGTTCTCCAGTTCTTCCATCGTTCTTGGTTTCCTTCATGACATAATCTTCGGCT
Source organism: Caldifarciminota bacterium (assembly GCA_003645615.1). Classification (GTDB taxonomy): domain Bacteria; phylum Hydrothermota; class Tepidihabitantia; order B36-G15; family B36-G15; genus B36-G15. The sequence continues at coordinate 16,319 of QNBE01000040.1, read as the reverse complement.
CCAGCGAGGAGATCTGGACCTTTCAGGTTGGTGAGGTCGCCACCGCCGACACCCTCTATTATGAATTTGGTGGTGGTGGAAATCGTTTCCAAGCCGGCTGGCTGGGGACACATCTGGGAATAATCGGATGGGGAGGATGGGAGGAGATAAGAAGTGAGACCACCCTGGCTCGGCCCTGGCTCCTTGGGGGAGGTCTTCGTTGTCGTCTCACTTCCTGGACAACCCTTATGCTCCTTGGCAGCTATGAACACTGGGAGGGATATGAGAATCGCCCCAATCTACAGCTCTCCCTCACCTCTGGACCATTCTCGATGGGTGGTTTCTATCGATCCTGGTATTACGATGGTATTAGAGAGCTGGGTGTGATTGCTTCGTTTAAGTTACCCATTAAGAGGGTTGGGATGGTGGAGACCTCACTTTTTGCCTCGATTACTTATGATCATGGGGTAAAGGAGGTGGCATTCCGCCCCCGCCTCAGGATCCAGGTGGACGAGATCTTGAAGAAGAGAAGGCGTTGGTATTAGAAGAGAACCTCAAAAAGCTGAAAGAGCGGGTTGCCCGGGCTTGTGATCGGGCCGGACGTAACCCAGATGAGATCAGGTTGGTTGCGGTAACCAAGGAGTTTCCTCCGGAGATCATTAATCAAGCGATTGAGCTTGGTATAAAAGAGATCGGTGAAAATCGCGTCCAGGAGGCGCGGGCAAAGTATGGGTTAATTAAGAAGGGCGTGATCTGGCATATGGTGGGTCATCTCCAGCGGAATAAGGTAAAAAAGGCATTGGAGATCTTCGATATCATCCAATCGGTGGACTCAGAACGGTTGGCCAGGGAGATCTCGAAGCGGGCAGAGAAGGAGGTGCCGATCCTGGTGGAGGTAAATACCTCTAAGGAGAAGACGAAGTTTGGAGTCGAACCCGAGACGGTGGATACCCTGATAGAGGTTGTTGCTGACCTTCCCAATCTTAAACTTCTCGGCCTGATGACGATCGGCCCGGGTTGGGCGATCTCCGATCCCGAGGCCTCCCGCCCCTGTTTCAGGCTCCTCTCCGATCTAAGGAAGAAAATCGAAGACCGTTTCCAGATTGTCCTCCCGATCCTATCGATGGGGATGAGCTCTGACTTCGAAGTGGCGATTGAAGAGGGAACGACTATGATCAGGGTGGGGACGGCGATCTTTGGTCCCCGGGGCTAAACCGGACCGATCCATAATCCCCTTCCCAGACCTCGATCGAGATAAGGTGGGGTAGTTTTTTCTTTAATTCGCCAAAGATGAAGCGAGCGAGATTCTCACAGCTGGGAGGCTCAACAAATTGGTTCAGATCCTTCCCGGCCAATCTTCCTACCACCCGACTTAGATACCGATGGAGAATCTTGAAATCGACTGAGATGCCGAAGCGGTCGAGACGATCAGCGGCAACGATAATTCTGACCCGCCACTCGTGTTCATGACGATCCTCTCTCCCTTTCAAGTGATGGGAGGCCCTAAACCTCTCTTCGACCGAGACCTGATACATCCTGCCGGAGTGAATTGAAGAAGTTGATTGTCTCCTCCCACCGATAATCAGGATAGGTCCAGGGAAGGGGGCGGAAGCTCTTATTATAATAGATGAGGGTTACTTCGGCATAGATCCCATCCCCCAGATAGATTCGGTGGGCGGCGTCCTTGTGGGTTGAGAGGACCACCCGTTTTAGATCGAGATAACCGGGATCGATATTTACTCGCCTTCTCCCTTCCACGCTCAAGCTGACCTCAATTGCCACCGCCCTCTTCTTAAGCTCGACAAGCTCTTCGGGATCGAACTGGGTCAAGAAGGCCAACCAGCACCGCATCAGTCCCTTGCCCATCTCTGATTCATAATACTCTGTAGCGGTAAATGGGAATGAGGGTGATAATCGCCGCTTCGATTGGAATAGTTGAGTGAGCTCATCGAGTGCGGAATCGAATATTTCCTTCTGATAAATGAGCCCAAAAAAAGGCATCGTCAGCATTGGAAATTTTACTCGCTCATATCACCAAGTCAAACGAGAGAAAATCTTTGACTAAATCAGAAGGATCAATAAAATTTACGAAAGTGATGTTATGGGTGATAATCATCGGGCTCTTACCTCCAGGTGGGGTGAAGGCATTCGATACCCCTTCTGATGGTGGGGGATCGGTCACCATCCGCTGGGAACTATCCCCTTCTGAGACACTGAGCCAGTTTCTTGGCTATCGGATACTGCGGGGAGAGTCGGAAGCCGGTCCATTTGAAGAGGTCGGCTATGTAATAAAGGGGAGAGGCGAATATCAGGATCGGTCGACCGAGGATGGCAAGTCCTACTACTACCTGGTTGTTGGAGTGGCGGTTGGGGATAGCGTTGCCTCTTCGGTTGTCGGTCCAGTAATCTCTTCCGCACAATGGTTCAACGCCAATCGCCTTAATGTTCTCATCTTCACCTTTCTCATTTCTCTCTTTGTCCTCCTTTATATCCGACGGGCGAAAAGAGAGAGACTTTTCATCCGGAAAATTCCAGGGCTCGATGCCATTGAAGATGCGGTGGGAAGATCGACCGAGATGGGTCGTCCGATCCTCTACTCTTTTGGCCTGGGGTTGCTCTCAGATGTCGTGACGATCGCCTCACTCTCGATCCTCTCCCGGGTTGCCAAAAAGGCGGCCGAGTATGGGACGAGACTTATTGTCCCAAACTATGACCCCTTGGTGATGACCGCGGCCCAGGAGACGGTAAAGCAGGCCTTCACTGAGGCGGGGAGGCCTGACCTTTACAACGAAGGCGATATTACCTTCCTCACTCAGGATCAGTTTGGTTATGCCGCGGGGGTTGATGGGATCATCGTCCGGGAAAAACCGGGAACCTGTTTCTGGCAGGGCTACTTCTTTGCCGAAAGCCTTATTCTGGCTGAGACCGGCCATTCGGTTGGGGCAATTCAAATCGCTGGGACGATCGCCGTTACTCAGCTCCCTTTCTTCATTGCCGCCTGTGATTATGTCCTGATTGGTGAGGAGATGTATGCGGCTTCAGCCTACCTCCGGCCGGAACCTCAGATGGTGGGAAGTCTCAAAGGAGAGGATATTGCCAAGGCACTGATTATGGCCCTCATCATCTTCTCCGCCCTCTGGGGGACGGTTGGGGTTCTCCTGAATCAGTGGATGGGTAGTTCCACCCTGCTCGATGCCTTTCATAGTTTCGTCAACTGGTTCACCGTGGGGGAGTAGATGAAACGTGAGGTCCCATTAGCGATTACCTTCATCACCGGCGTTCTTCTCGTTGTCGCCTTCTTTGTGCCTCACCCCCCACTCGGAGATCTCCAGCAGCGATTCCAGATCTGGTATTCGATCGTCGCCGGTTTCACCTTCCTCTTAGGACTGGACAGTCTGGTCAAACACCATCTGAAGAAGATTCAACATCGGCGCTCTGGATGGGGTTTCAGTGTCGCCCTCCTTATCTCCTTCTTCACCACCCTGATCCTCGGTTTCTACTCCTGGTTCGTCTTCTCATCACCTTATGATCTGAGGGCTCCATTCCAATGGCTCTATACCTCGGTTATCTTACCTCTCCAGGCGACAATGTTCGCCCTTTTGGCCTTCTTTATCGCCTCGGCTGCCTATCGTGCCTTCCGGGCCCGAAACCTGGCGGCATCTCTGCTTCTGGTCTCAGCCGGGATCGTAATGCTGGGCCGGGTACCGATCGGTAAGGCGATCTGGTCTGGCCTCCCGGTCATCTCGGATTGGATCATGAACTATCCTCAGATGGCAGCCAAGCGGGGTATCCTCATGGGGACCTATCTCGGCGCGATCGCCATGTCACTCCGGATCATCCTTGGGATGGAGAGGACCTATCTCACATGATCGAACTGTTGGATAAACTCGATCGGAGGATTATCTATCTCGTGATCGGGATCGTCGTTGCCTATCCCCTCATCGTCCATCCGGTGATGCCGATCCGGGTGAGTGAGGAGGTGAAAAGGGCCTACGAATTTGTCGAAGATAGCCTTCCTTCCGGGTCGGTAATCCTCATCTCCATCGATTATGATGCCGCATCGGAACCGGAGCTGACACCGATGTTCAGGGCTGTCCTTACTCATGCCTTTCGGAAGGGCCATAAGGTGATCTATATGGGCCACTGGGCACTCGGCCTCCCCTTGGCACAGAAGGATTTAGAAGAGATCGCCCACCGTATGGGAAAGACCTATGGGGTTGACTATGTCAACCTCGGCTATCGCCCCGGCTTTGTTACTGTGATGCTGGCGATGGGGAGGGAACTGCGCGACATCTACTCTTCCGATTATCAGGGGATTCCGATCGATTCGATTCCGATGATGGCGAATATCCACAATTATGATCAGATCGATCTCATCATCGGCTTTGAGGCCGGTTCCACCGGTGAATTCTGGATCCAGTATGTCGGGTCTCGATTCAACAAGCGGATGTTCTTCGGTACCACCGGGGTTGTGGCACCAGACCTCTACCCCTACTATGCCTCGGGTCAGATCCTCGGCCTGATCGGCGGTCTGAAGGGGGCAGCCGAATACGAGACCCAGATCGGCCATCCGGCTCGAGGGGTCTTTGGGATGCCCGCCCAGTCCTTTGCCCATCTCGCTATCCTCATCTTTATCGTTATCGGGAATATCGGTTATATACTGAGGAGGAGACGGTGAACTTCTTCGATCTCTTTGGCACCTGGCTTGCAGCCGGATTGACGGTGGCGATCCTCTCCTTCCTATATCGGGATAACCCCCTTTATAAATTTGCCGAGCATATTTATGTCGGAGCCTCAGCCGCCTTCTGGGTAGTCATCTTCTGGTATTCCGATGTCAAACCGATGCTTATCGATCGGGCCTTAGATCCCCAGTATCCCTTGGGGGAGAAACTCATCCTTCTCATCCCTACTATCTTCGGAATAATGATGTTACTCAGATGGTTTCCCAAGGTTGCGTGGATCTCAAGGTGGCCGATCGCATTTACCGTTGGGATGGCAGCTGGACTGGCGCTGACCGCTACGGTTCAAGGTTATATTGTCCCCCAGATCAAAGCGACACTCTTCCCGGTAGTGGTGATTACCAAGGATCCGCTCATTTCGCTCTGGCGTTCACTCATGAATATATTCGTCATCTTTGGGGTCTTCACTACCATTCTCTATTTCTACTTTTCGAAAGAACATACCGGCCTCTTGAAGGTGGGGTCACGGATCGGTATAATATTTATCATGGTTGGTTTCGGTGCCTCATTCGGCTATACCATCATGGCTCGAATTTCTCTCCTTATCGGTCGGATCTACTTCCTCCTCCATTCCTGGTTGGGAGTGATTGATTGATGGCGGAGTTGACGGCAAAACTCGAACTTTTCAATCCCACCGAACTCATCCTCTTTTTGGCCCGTAATAATAAGAACGGATGTATTCTCTTTAAATCTGAGAATAGTGAAGGTAAGGTTTATCTAAGAGAGGGTAAGGTGGTTCATGCCGAAATGGATGAGTGGCGGGGGATGGATGCCTTGCTCACCATCTCTCTTTTTGATTCCGGTGAAGCCGAGTTTCTCCACGAGACATCTCCACCCGAGGAGACGATTACTGAAGAGTGGTCCACCATAGCCGAGGAGTTTGATAAGAGGCGGGTTGAGCTGAAAAGCCTGCGGGAGAAGTTGCCGACGATGGAGACGATTCTCTATAAATCTCCGGAACCGGTTGATGAATCACTCTCACTTCGTCGAACCGACTGGCAGATACTGGCTCTGATCGATGGCGAACGTTCACTCGGCGCGGTGGTGAAGGAATCGAAATTGGGTCTTTTCGATGCCCTCGTTTCCCTCAACTGGTTAATTGAGAAGGGCCTTGTGACCACAACGAAAGTGGAGGTTAGAGAAGAGACCGAATGGATAGATCGGGTTGCCACTACCTTAAAGATCTTCTTGGAGGAGTTTGGTGGAACGGGATCGGTTCGGAGGGGTTGGCCAGAGCAGCTTGGCGCCTATGATTCCGAGCTCTCTGAACTGGTGACGATTGAGGATGATAGTTTCGAGATAAACCCAGATGTTATTGAGGCCAAGGGCAGGGGATGGTGGCAGGATCACCTCGGTCCCCTCTTGGATCACCTGAAGGGGGTTGGGATCAAGATTTATGGTAAGATTTTGAGCCGAAAGAAGTGGCAGAAGGTGGAGCAGAGGTTGAAGGATGAGGGAGCCGGATAAGATACCGGGCGTCATCGCCTACGCGATTGTCAGGAGTGAGGATGGGAGTCTGATTGAGAAGAAAGGTGACTCTCCATTTCCTCTCGATGAGTTCGTTGCCTTCTTGGGCTCCGGTGGCGAGGTCATCAGGGACACCCTGAACCTGGGTAGCATCACCTATCTCAGACTCCTCTATCAGGGACAACCAATCTATATCTTCTCAAGGGATGACGAGTACATCGGTCTACTCTGTGAGCCATCAGTTACACCTGAGATGATCTTTGGAGAAGAGGAGGTGGTTGAGAAGGTCGAGGAGAAGAAGGCTGTCGAATTACCCAAACCTCTCAAGGCCAAATTGAGGCAGATCAATGCCATTTTCACCGAGTTCTCAGCCGAGGGCAAGAAGGCCTACTGGCGTGATCTGCTCAAAAAGGGGGTTGAGCTTTTATCTCATGAGCTAGCCTCCCATATTCAGATTACCAATGATGGTATCCGGTTTGTCTCCGTTCCTCCGGAGGATCAAGTTGAGGAGTGCTCCTCTGCCCTCCGTTCGGTTATCGATTTCTTGGTTAAGAAAGCGGTTGAGGAGTTTGGTCCCTCCAAGGCCAGGATGAAGGTGCAGAGGGTTATTGAGAGTCTGAGATGAAGCCGGATGAGGTTGTGAAGAAGTTGAGCAAGGAGGATAATATTCCATTCATCTATGAGTCCTCCGGCAAGGTCTATTGCGAGGTTGACGCTGAGAAGATCGATCAGATCGGCACGATGTTGATCCAGACCTTAGAAAGTTTGGGGATCGATGGGTTGGACCTTTTGGAGGTTGCCGGAACGAAGCGCTCGGTGGCGATGAGGGTAGCCGAAGGGCGGATTGTTGGGAGTATCTACCAGAAGGGGACGATCGAAGAGATTCAGGCCCGGCTGGATGAGATCGAGAAGACTTTGGCTGCTGAAGGGGAGGCCGAGGTTGCCGAGGCAACCCTCGACCTCAAGGCCCTCTCCGAGAAGATAAATATGATCCTCACCGAATTCCTTGGAGACTTCGCCCCAAGAGTCTACCGCAATCAGCTAAAGGTCCTGGGGATTGAGGAAGGGGAACTGGCCCTAAGCAAGGTGAAGGAGCTCATCTATGCACTGGGAAATGCGGCTTCACTCATGATTGGCCCCACTCAATCCCAGGAAATGACCGAGCGTCTCTTCATGCTCATCAAATAGGGGGGATCATGATCTTTGGGTTGACTCCGGGAGAATATCAAGGACTGGTGGTGATCCCGAATTATCTGTTTATCATTGGTGGTGTTTTACTCTGGGTTGGATTCCTCTTCTTAGGAGTCATTGCCAAACGTTACGAGATCGTTTTGGGTGAAAGGACGAACTGGCAGTTTATGATGATCGCCCCAACCGGAATCTTGATATTCACCATCTTGGAGTTTTATGCGGTAGTAATAAATGGATTGATTCGGATGCCAGCGACGATCGCTGCTGTCGCCTACCTCCTTCTGCTCATTTCCGGTGTGCTTTCCTTCTTAGGCTGTTTTCGTTTTCTCACCGTGGTGAAAGGAGGGTAGGCGATGAGAGTTAATATCCCGGTGGAATTGATCTTCACCATCGCGGTTTTGGTCCTTGCTGTTTCTTTAATCCTTTATGGCCTTATTATCAAGAGATTGCTCGTTCTCATCCGGAAAGGTTCGATCTGGCTTTTCCCCCTTATCTCAGCGGCAATTCTCATCATCCAGCTCCTTATCCACAGTTATCGGATGATCTCCTACTTTCCCAGGCTGGGAACTGCGGGTCGATTCGACTTCTTCCCCCTGATTGTGGGTTCCTTCTCCTTGGGTCGGTGGGAAGCATTTCTCTTCCTGATTGCTGGAATCCTCTCTGTGGTCACCGGATTTCTTTATTATCACTGGTCGACCCGATGAAGCTATTGACAGAAACATGGGTATGCATATAATTCCATATGCTCAGAAAGGAGGTTTGGCATGATTAAAGAGTTTGAGGCGGGTGGAATCATGATGTATCCGCTTCTTGCCTGTGCTATTTTGGGTATTGCGGTGCTGATTGAAAGGCTTTATACCTTGATGATCAAGGCTCGTATCAACCCGAAGCGATTTGTAAATAGTCTCATCCGGGCAATTGATCGGGATAGCGTCGATGCCGCTATCGCTCTCTGTGCCCGCAACCCATCTCCAGTGGCGAAGGTCCTCCGGGCAGGTCTGGAAAGGTATGATCGCGGTAAGGAGGTTGTTGAGGAGCGGATCGCCAATGCTGCCGCTACCGAGTTGGCCTTTCTCGATCGGGGTATGGGTCTTCTCGCCGGTGTGGTTACCGTGGCACCCTTTCTGGGCTTCTTGGGAACGGTAAACGGTATGATCGGGGCCTTCAATGCGATCGCTGCCGCCAAAGAGGTTGAACCAACGGTTGTGGCGAAGGGGATCTCGGAGGCCCTGATCACAACCAAATGGGGTCTGATGATTGCCGCACCCCTTGCCATCTTCCATGTTCTTTTCACCGGTCGGATCAATGGCTATACTCGAGATATGGAAGAGTCGGCGACGAGACTGGTTGACTATTTAGTGGAGGAGATGGGTCAGAAGAAGGGGAAATGAGATTAAGAGAGAAGGAAAATCGCAAGCCCCCATCTATTCCCACCGCTTCTATGGGGGATGTTGCATTCCTCATCATCATCTTCTTCATCACTTCTACCGTCTTCAGTAAAGATCGCGGTCTTAAACTGATTCTTCCCGAGAAGTCGACCGTTGTGGCCAAGATCAAAAAGGAGAATATCCTCACGATTAAGATCAACGCCATCGGTGAGGTGATGGTGGATAAGGAGATCTTCACCGATCTCAAGATGATCCGATCCCGGGTTGAGGATGGCCTGGCTAATAATGATTCCTTAGTAATATCGATCAAAACTCATCCGGAGGCGAGATACGAACGGATGATCCAGGTTTTGGATCAGGTCAGATTGGCTGGGGCGAAGCGGATCAGCCTTGTCCCGATCAAGACGGGTGGGTGATGCGTAAGAGTTTGATCCGTAGGGCACATAGGATGCCAGATATCCCAATGGCCTCCACCGCCGATATCGCCTTTCTGCTCATCCTTTTCTTCATGGTTACCACCGTTATCAGGACCGCAACCGGTCTCAAAGTAACTCGCCCATTAGCCGAGTCGACCGAAAGGATAAAAATGCGTCGCAACCTTGTCCATCTCTGGATTGATGGTTCGGGTCGTATCCAGATCGATGATAATCTGGTACCGCTCAATTATGTTGCTGAGCGGATGACTCAGAAGCGGTTGGATAATCCCGATATCGTTACTATTCTTGATGTTGAAAAAGACCTCAATTACGGTTTGGTGGACGAGGTGATGGAGGAGTTGAAGGAGGCCGGCGCCTATAAGATCACCTTCGCCACCGATTTCCTCAGGGAGGGAGGATGAGAGAGGTAGATCTTAAAGAAAACTATGGAGTCTATATTCGCGGTGGTTTTCTTGGTGCCCTCATCTTCTTCATCCTTATCTTCCTCTTTGTCCCCGAGATGAAGGTAAAACCCTACAAGTTGAAGAAGGATATTGTCACCATCGTTGAGGAGGTGAGCACCCAGCTTGAGCGGTTCATCGAACCCCCGAAGATGGAGCGGCCGAAGGTGGCGATCGAGGCGGAGAGTGAGGAGGAGGCAACCGATGCTACCATCGCATCCACGGAATTTGAAGAGGTAGTCATACCGACCCGACACACCGGCCCCGAAGTTGAGGCGATCCCTTTCTTCCGTGTTGAAGTAAAGCCAAAGCTGATATATTCACCTCCTCCCAAGTATCCCGAAAGTGCCAGGGAACTCGGTATTACGGGAACAACAGTAATTCAGGCCGTTGTCGACGTCGATGGTTCGGTGATCAATCCCGTGATCATAAAGTCATCGGGCAGCGATATTTTGGATATGGCGGCATTGAACGCGGTGAAAAAATATAAGTTTACCCCCGGACGACAGCGGGATAAGTACGTCCGGGTTCGGGTCCAGATACCGATCGTTTTTAAACTTAAGTGAGATGGTTAAGGATAGTAGAGGAAAAAGGAGGTGTTCATGAACACCATGAGGATAATCAGTCTTGCCCTCTTTGCCCTCTTCCTTTTCCAGTGCACTGAGGAACCGCCTCCGGAGCTCTTCCAAGGAACGGCTCAGGACACCGCTGATATCAAGGCCCTGATGAGAGAGGTTGATCCTATTCTTACCGATGCGACCATCTGGGCCGAGGATGGGAAGCTCTCTGATACGCTTGTCTTCCACAAGTTCTACTGGACCGATACTGTCGATACCACCAAGGCCTTCTGGCTTCCGGATAAGGATGCTCCCAAAACCCATGTCCGGGTAAAGATGCATCCCAAGGAGTTCGGTCGCAAAATTACCAGCATCTCGGCTGAGACGACCCTGGTCTTTGGTATCGATACTACCTGCACCGTCACTCTCACTCAGGACTTTGAAGGTTCGGCCCTCTTCCAGATCGATGTCCTCTGTTCACTCTGGTATGATCTTGATACCCTTCCGGATGTTGACTCCTTCAAATTCGATTCGGTCGATTTCGAGTATACCAAAGATTTCAAAGGACTTGCTCGACAGTTCTTCTTCTTCGACCATACCGATACCGGTTGGGTTCTGAAGAAAGTGAGTGGGATGGTGGTATACGCTCCGACGGTTGATAGCGCCATTGGTGCTCACCGGCTGATTATCTCCACTCCGACCTGGGCTGAGACGGTCAGCTATCGACAACCTGATCCTTCGGTCCCAGGAAATGCTGGCAAGAAGGGCATGAATACCTTGATTCCACTTGACACCTTAATTTCAGTTCTCCAGTACGAGAAGGTAAATTTCGAATTCCAGTCCGGAGCGGTCTATCTCGGTGGCAGCCAGACCCAATACGATACTCTTTTCTTCCGGATCTATGTGACCATTAACGAAGATCGACTTCTCGATTCGCTCATTAAATATCAGGTCTACTACTATCCCGGTGGTAACTTCTTAGCTGGTCTGCTAGACTATAGCTTTACCGATAAAGGCATAAAGTATCTCACATTTGAAGCAGTTGATCGACTCTGCGGCTACTATGAGGACCACGGCTACTTTGCTACAGTTTGGAGAATGCCAATTGAGGTGAAGTGAATGGAGGTCGAGATGGTTAGGTTTTTGAGATTCGGTTTGGTTTTGATCCTTCCGGTCCTCCTCTTCGGCGGTGAGACCGGAAAGATCGTAGGGAAGGTGACCGACCCCTCAACCGGTGAACCACTGGTCGGTGTCGATGTCTACATTGAGAATACCGACCTGGGTGCGGTCACTGGGTCTGATGGTGGTTATGTCATCAATTTCGTTCCCGCTGGTACTTACGAGGTGACCGCTTCCTACATCGGTTATGAACCGGTTAAGAAGATCGGCGTTGTCGTTCTTGCTGACCAGACGACCTACCTCGATTTCAAATTGAAGCCGACAGTTTACAAAGTTGAAAAGCCGATTATTTCTATTGCGGAACGTCCGATTGTGGTCATCTCATCGGGTGCTACTGAGCGGCACATTACTGCAAAAGAGTTCGATCAGATGCCGATCCAGACCGTTGGTGAAGTTATTGCACTCCAGAGCGGTGTGGTAATGGAGTCGAGTGGTGGATTCACCTACGCCCATATCCGGGGCGGGCGGGAAGACGAGGTCGTCCACTTTGTTGACGGCATCTCTGTCCGTGATCCACTACGGGGTTATCAGGCCCTTACCCTGAACAAGGGCGCCATTGAGGAGGTTTCGGTCATTACCGGTGGTTTCGATCCGGAGTATGGTGAGGCCCTCTCCGGGGTAATCAATATTGTAACCAAGGAGGGTGGCCCTCGTCATTCTGGATTTATCCGATATACCACCGATGACATCTTCCCCAAGGATAATGCCCTCAACTTTGGTCACAATTTCTACGAAGTTTCCCTTGGCGGACCACTCGGGTTTCAGAATCTTCGCTACATCGTATCCGGTGAGCTGAGATTCGACGATGACTGTGCTCCCCACCACTATCGTGTTCCCAGACCCCAGAATGAGTATAAGATCCACAGCCGGTTAACTTACCGACTTCCCAAGAAGGGCAAGCTCTCCCTTTCTGGTTTCTATACCAGAAGGCAGTTTCATGAGTACTCGCATACCTGGAAGTTCCATCTCGATGGTTATCTTGGCCGCCGTTGGCGTGAACTCTTCGGACAGGGTGCGCTCAATCTTATGCTTGGTAAGGCAACCGTCCTCTCGATTAAGGGTGGTTATCTTAAGCACACCTACATGACTGGTCCCCGCGACTTTGATAAGGAGGCAACAGCCGGAAACAACAACGGTAAACTTGACTTCTGGGAGGACTATCAGTTTATTGCGGAGGAGAGCGTTCTCAACGCAATGAAAGAAGCGGAAAAGGCGCCCAATGATTCGGTGAAGATCGAGATGTGGAAGGATGCGATCATCGATACCCTGCTCAAATACTGGATCCAGCCCGACTACTCAGTAGTCCCCAACCCTTACGGTGTTATGACTGCCTTCCCTTATGCCAGTTTGGGTGGCTATGCCTATCGGAGGTTCTATACTTCTGGTTATTATCGGCTCTTCCGATATGAGTTCTCAAGAAAATACGAGGCGAGGGTTGATCTCAACCATGCGATTGGCCGAATCCATGACATCAAGACCGGCTTCCAGTTTAAGCAGTACCGGTTGGGCACCTACTACAACTCTCTTCCCTGGTCGACAACCCCATTCTGGGATGTTTATGACTACAAGCCGATCGAGGCTGCCTACTACATCCAGGATAAGCTCGACTTCCAGGGACTGATCTTGAGAGGCGGAATCCGGGTCGATTACTTCGATCCCAAGGCTAAGAAGAGGCTCCATCCTGAGGATCTGCTCGATACGACCATGGTTGATGCCGAGAAGAAATATCAGATTTCACCTCGATTAGCCTTCTCCTTCCCGATTACCGAGCGGTCGAAGTTCCGCTTCAACTATGGCCACTTCTTCCAGACCCCGCCGATGCGGATGCTCTACATGTCGCTCCTACCCGAGGTTGCAATGCGAGGTAACCAGATTGTTGGTAACCCGGATCTCCATGCAAAGAAGACCATCATCTACGAAGTCGGCTATGAGAATGCGGTCACCGATGTCTTCGGTCTCAACTTCACTGCCTTCTACAAGGACATCTATGATATGGAAGGGACGAGAGAAGTCTTCGCCCTACCGGTCTCCTATACCCTCCTCACCAATGTCGAATACGGGAATGTCAAAGGATTTGAGGTGGCGGTGATCAAAAGACTCTCCAATTACTGGCGCTCCCGGATCTCCTACACCCTCCAGTATGCTAAGGGGACCGCATCTAATGCCTTCGAAGGATACTACGACATCATTAATGCCCCACCCGATCCGATTACCGGTGAGCATCCTCCCTTCCCCAAGATCGACTATCCCCTTGATTTCGACCGTCGCCATACCTTCCACTTCGATTTTGGGCTCTTCTTCCCCCACGAGTTTGCTTTCCTGCCTCTGCGTGATCTTAACTTCAGCTTCATCTTCACTTACAACTCTGGTACACCATACACCCCAATCGATCAGAAAGGAAATCAGCTGGGAGACAAGAATTCGGCCTATATGCCCGGCTATTCCAATGTGGATCTGAAGATCTCCAAGGCCTTCAAATTTGGTAGACCAACCCTCACCTTCTTCTGCCAGATCTACAACCTCTTCAATACCGAGCAGTGGCTTGATGTCTGGCCTTCATCCGGTCGGCCTGATGATGATGAGCGTGAGGTTACTCCAGGTCAGTTCCGTGGCATGCTCACTACTTTTGATCGTCTTTATCACCCCTCAGCTGATGGCAACCACGATGGCTACATTACTGGTTACGAGTACTGGGAGGCCTATATGAGGGCCCGTGCCGATATTATGAACAGCCCGAATGATTACGGTCCACCAAGGATCATCAGATTTGGTGCTGAGTTTTCCTTCTAAGGGAGGTAAGATGAGGAAGATAGCAATAATCCTGCTTGTTGTAGCAGTTGGGATCAGTTTTGCCCGCGCCCGAAGGACATCCGGTAAGAGGCTCTGGGATATCAAGCCGATAAAGATCAACGATCTCTGGATGTGGAACTCCAACTTCGGTGAATTTGGTCAGCAGGAGGGCGATCGTCCTGGTGGTGAGTGGCCGGGCGGTTCTGGCCACATGTATAACTTCGGTTCCGGGATCTGGATCGGCTGTCTCCAAGGTGATAACCTTGGTGATACCTTAGTGACGATGGGTTATAACCCCAATTCGGGAACCGGAGAGATGGTGCCCGGTCTTATCGAACAGGGAACCGGAGCTTACAGCGATCCCAATGTGGTTGTTTATGCCTATCCCGACCTCTGGCCTCCTCCAAAGGACATCTTCCCCATGGCACCTCAAGAGGCCTTCTCACTCGCAGATCAGTGGATGTGCTTTAATGATGCTGATCCCTCTTATCACGACCCCAATGATACCCGACCGATCGGCCTCGAGTTCTACATGTCGGTCTATGGCTGGAATTATGAGTCAAACCGGGATATGATCTTCTATCGGGTGACGATAAAGAACTGCTCCGGAGAATCGCTCTACCACATGTATCTCGGGATCTGTGATGACCCTGATATCGGTTCCGCCGGTGATGATATCGTCCGGGTCTTTATCGATACTACTTTCACAGAGACAATCGGTGGTCAGGAGATCACTTATCACGTTGATAATGTCGGCTTCGACTACGATTCTGATGGCCAGGAAGCTGGTTGGGATTCGGTTGGTTGTATCGCCTTCGACTATCTCCAGAGTCCTTATGCTCTCCACGACGGGATCGACAATGATCGGGCTAAGGATAGTATCTTCTATCCCTCCCTTCTTCCAGACAGCCTCAAGGATGAAGAGGAGATCGATTCGGCAAAGTTTACCGCCAAGGTTACCAACCCGAAGGAGTGGGATGGCGATGGTGATGGGGTTATGGACTGGCGTGATCCCTCCATGATCGAGCAGTTTGGAATGACTGCGTTTATGCGCTTCACCCTCGAGATCGACCCCCAGACCGATGCCCAGCGTTATCTCACGATGAAAGGGATCGACTACCGGACTCTCGATTCGATCGGTTTTATGCGGGATGACAATACCTCGGATGATAAACGGTTCATTCAGTGCACCGGTCCATTTGAGATGGCGCCTGAGGATACGATCGTCGTAACCTTTGCGGTCATCTGCGCCGGCTTCCACCATCCGGGTGGTGCGGGTGCAGATTCGATGCATCTGGTCCGCCGAGATGCCATCGCTCAGTTCATCTTCGATATGAACTGGCTCCTACCTGGACCGCCACCATCACCAAAGGTAACTGCGATCCCCGGTGATAATATGGTCACCTTGGTCTGGGATAATACCCCCGAGATCACCCCCGACCCCTACTATGAGATCGCCAGTAACCCCAATAGCTCTGCCTATGACAGTCTGTATGTCGAATACGACTTCCAGGGATACAAGGTCTATCGTAGCGTCACCGGCAAGGTAACCGATTGGGTCCTTCTGGCTCAGTGTGACCTGATCGACACCGTTGATACCTCGGTCATCAAGGATACCACCACACCAGAGTCGGTTCGGACGATGCCCCTCAATACCGGTCTCTTCCATTCCTTTGTCGATACCGGTAACAGCAAGCTTGGAGTCTATCGTCCCAGAAACGGCATTACCTACTACTATGCGGTCACTTCCTATGACTTCAATGCCACTACTATAGAAGGAAGTCTGAAGAACCAGTTCTCCTTGGAGTCTGGTAAGAGTGCGATTGCTGTAGCACCTCGTCGGGAACCGGCCAACTACATACCACCCACCTGTTCCATCGTTACCGTGAATGTCTCAGATCATCCGGCCACCGAGCTGACGGTCCATCTGCCGGTTCCGATGGATGTTAAGGATAACCTGTTTGTGCTCAAATTCTATGGTGTTACCTGCGATACTACCTCAGGATCAAAGGATCCGGTCTACTGGTATACCCTTACTAAGAATGGAGAACAGATCTATCCTGACTCCGGTCGGGCGAGCTTTGTGCTTCCATTTGGTGACTCATCCAAGGTTGCTTTTTCAATCACCGACGGCACTGAGATCATGTTCAAG
>QNBE01000039.1 GCA_003645615.1 Caldifarciminota bacterium | reverse complement strand
TTCGATAGTACCAGGAGGAGACCTTTCTCCAGGAACTGACTGTGGAGATGACCAACTTAGTGGCGACATCAGGAAGAGGAGGCATAGCAGGTTCCTTAGCAATCGGTGAGATATTTTTCTTCCACCAGATATGGGTTATCCTATCCTTATCCAGTATGGAGTCGTGTTCAACTATTCCATTTTTGACAATCCAGCGGGGGATAAGATTCGGGGGGAATTGAACTCTCAAAACCTGTAGCCTCCTTGGCTCAGCACCTTCAAAGACATCCCAGAAGTCAAAGGTGGAATCCATCGGAGGGGATTTCATAATCTTCTCAGCGATACATTCAATCGCACAACCGGGTTCAACTTCTGGAAAGGTGATTCTTAGGATTCTGAGGTTGGGGATGAGAAATTTTGATCCCTCCCAGGCAGGCATGGGGATATCCTCGACGTCCTTTTCTGTTACTTTTACTATCTTACCGTCCGGCTTAATCACCACCGCTTTTTTTAATAAAATCGTATCATAAAGGGTGATATATGAGAAAGAGACCTGAGAGAACTCACGAGTGCCTGCTGGGTTGAGAACTTTTACTAAGTAATGGCGAATCAATCTACCACTCCCATCTGGGTTGAGAGTAATATTGGTGCTATCGAAGATATATACGCCATTACTCTCTGGATACATGTCAGGGGTGATTTTTTGGATAAGCTTTACATAACTCCCTGGACCACAAGAGAGGGCGAAAATCACAAGTATTGCTGATCGCTTCATGGGACCTCCTTGGGTTAAGTCTAAGGCCGGTTGGGATGGTGTCAAGGTATTACGCCTTGGATTTCGATCCTTCAACTTGTTGACATGGAAGTAATTTCCCATATCATCATAAGAGATGTGCGGGATAATTGGTTATATTGGCAAAGGTGAAGCGGCAGAGGTTCTGATCAATGGCCTCTTTCGGCTGGAATATCGAGGTTACGACTCCGCCGGTATCGCCCTTATTGCTGATGGTGACATCTTCGTTCGTAAGGTGGCGGGTAAGGTAAAGGAATTGGCTCAGATGACATCGGGCCAGCTCCCACATTCCCACATCGGTATTGCACATACTCGATGGGCAACCCATGGTGTTCCCAACGATATAAATGCCCATCCTCATATTGATTGTCGGGGTCGGTTTGCGATCGTCCATAATGGGATTATTGAAAACTGCCGTACATTGAAACGCTTTCTGGAGGAGAAAGGACATAAGTTCATCTCCGATACCGATTCTGAGGTGATACCGCACCTTATTGAGGAGTTTTATAATGGCGATCTCATTGCTGCAGTAAAGAAGGCCCTCAACCAGATCGAGGGGACCTATGGTCTTGCGATCATCTCACTTGCTAATCCGGATCGGATCATTGCCGCGCGGATGGGAAGCCCTTTGGTTATTGGTAAGGGGAGAGAAGAATATATCGTTGCTTCGGATCTGGCGGCAATCATAAGCTATACCGATCAGGTGATCTATCTTAAGGATGGTGAGATCGCCGAGATCCGAAAGGATAGCATTCGCATTGAGAGCCGTGAGCTGGGCCTGGTTACTCCCGAGATTGAAAAAGTAACCTGGACCTTAAAGCAGATCGAGAGGGGTGGCTATGATCATTTCATGCTTAAGGAGATCTACGAACAGCCGATCATCCTAAGAGACACGATCAGGGGGAGGCTTAACTATGAGGAAGGGACGGCCCGCTTAAACGGGATCGCCGATTACATCGATGACCTAAGGGATGCCGATCGGATTATCATCTTTGCCTGTGGCACTTCCTGGCATGCCGGGTTGATTGGTGAATACATGATTGAATCCTTAGCTGGGATACCGGTGGAGGTGGAATATGCCTCAGAGTTCCGTTACCGTAAGCCGGTACTCTCTCAGGGTTCGATCTGTATTGCCGTTTCCCAATCCGGTGAGACCGCTGACACTCTGGCAGCGCTGAGGGAGGCGAAGCGGCAAGGGGTTCCAGTATTGGGGATCTGTAATGTGGTGGGTTCTACGATTGCTCGAGAAACCGATGCCGGGGTATATATCCACGCGGGCCCTGAGATCGGTGTTGCCTCAACCAAGGCCTTTATGGCTCAGGTGATGGCCTTCGCGCTCCTTTCGCTACTTTTGGGTCGCCAGAAGCGTCTCTCCTTAGATGAAGGGAGGGAGATTATCGAGGCGATAAGGAAAGTCCCTGATCAACTAAGTCAGCTACTCAAGGTATTACCGGATGGTATTAAGGCCATTGCCCGAAAGTTCAAGGATCATAGGAATTTTCTCTATCTGGGAAGAGGTTACAACTTCCCCGTTGCTCTGGAAGGTGCGCTGAAGCTTAAAGAGATTTCCTACATCCATGCCGAAGGTTACCCTGCTGCCGAGATGAAGCATGGTCCGATCGCCCTCATCGATAAGGAGATGCCGGTGGTTGTTATTGCCATAAAGGATGCTATTTATGATAAGGTGATTTCCAATATCGAAGAGATTCGGGCCCGAGAGGGAATTGTGATCGCCATCGGCTCTGAAGGTGATGAGCAATTAAAAAAGAATGTCGACTACGCCATCATGGTTCCTCAGACCTTGGACCATCTCTATCCTCTTCTCACCATTTTGCCACTTCAACTTCTTGCTTATTATATCGCGGTATTTAAAGGCCTCGATGTTGATAAACCGAGGAATCTGGCCAAGAGCGTTACGGTAGAATAGATCGGATAAGATATGATTTTGCCTTCTCAAGGACAGTGATGGCGGTTTTCAGATCCAACGGCCTTTTTGGATTGTGGGTGATCTGGGTGAGACCCAGCGATTGAAGCTGAACAATGGCGGATTCCCAAGGGTATTTTACCTCAGAAGTGGCTATCTGGGGAAGGTGGGGGGAAAGAACCATTGCAAGATTTTCAACACTGAGGGTATCATCGGGATAAAAATTACCATCCGGCATAGGTCCCAAAAGCTCATATTTCATTGTCCATCCGATGGGGTTATCGATCTTCCTCCGGGTGAGGAGCCCGGTCAAGAGCTTGGCCAGTTCTCGGCGTGTTACAATCTGTTTTCCGAAAGTGCTGATGTGATTTACTCCCAGTTTGATGATCAGATAATAATTATGATATTTGCCCTGATCCTCGTAGTAATGAGCAAGATAATTTATGATATCTGGTTTGATAAATCCAGACCGGATCATAAGTATATACTGATTAGCAGCTTTTCTTTCATCCCCCCGGAGGCGATAGATACGGATCAAATACCGCCTTGCCTTCTCAACACTATCACCCTGTGCAATTGCGGTGAGAAAATTCTCTTCAGCAGCTTTTAAATTACCCTTTTGATAGAGAATGATTCCTTCATAGAAAGGGTCACGATGACCGAGATGAAGACAGGTGATAAGGATTAGTAGCCAGCAATGACGGATACCCGACATTGTCTGAGCAGATCAAGGTTCCGCTTCGAACCGTGGACTATCTTCCCATCACGATTGGTAATAACGAGGTTGCCATTTAATATTTTAATCACCTTTACCCTTAATGGTTTCTTGCCCACCCTCTCATTTACCAATAGTTGGTCATCACCATGGAGATAATTTACCAGGCCACAACTGACCACCTGGCTACGATCGGCAAAGGATAGGTCATAGATAATATCTCCAGATTCATTGATCACCCTTGGAAATAGTACCGGTTTAAATAGGAACGAGGAGCAATCGAAGACAATACCGGTATACTCCTCCTTGACCTCGTCTTTAATGAGCAAATTCAATCCCGCCGGAACTGGTCTCCCCTTAGGCCAGGGCTGACCGCAGCAGGGACAATAGCGTTGAACCACCGGCTCCCCAGGTTTGATATCCGTAGGGGTAATAAGATCAAGGATCTCGCCGGTAAGTGGTAATTCCACCAGGAGCTCTTTACGACCATCAGAGAGAAACCCACTTTCTCGGAGTTTGACTTTCCTAATGATCTGCAATAGCTCTTTTTCTTGAGCGGAAGAGATTATATCTCCAATCTTGGTAACTGGATCGAGATCGATCCCTTTAACAATCTGGAGTAGAGTGTCGGCAAACTCTAACCTCTGGATTTCCGCGGAGACAACAAAATGGCACCTCACAACAAGGGAGGTCCAGTTAATCTGGCCGATGAGAAGCAGTAAGGCTAAGACGATGCCTCCACTTAAGCGGACGACGGGGATCGAACCCGCGACCCCGAGCTTGGGAAGCTCGAGCTCTACCAACTGAGCTACGTCCGCATCTTGCTATTCTATTCCAGTTTTTTTACCTGTCAAGATGCTTGACCTGCTAAGAAAATATAGTAAAATTTCCAGCATGGGGCCGTGGCGCAGTTGGGAGCGCGTTTGACTGGCAGTCAAGAGGTCACGGGTTCGAATCCCGTCGGCTCCACCTGGAGGAGCAATGCGCATACTGGTTGTCCTGATCATCCTCTTCGGGGTCTGTAGCCCTCAGACAGCGGTGAAGCCAACCAAGGGTGAAGGGTCGAGTAGTAAGTCTGAGGAAGCCAAACCATACTATGCCAATGGTGTGATATATCTCCAGGCCAGAAATTATGAAGATGCCTTAAAGAACTTTAAAAAGGCGATAGAAATTGATCCGAGCTATTATGAGGCCTATATCGGCCTGGCCAAAACCTACATCGGAATCCGTGATTTAATGGCGGCGGAATCCGTGTATAACCAGGCGATACGATTGGAACCGCAGAATCCCAAGGCCTACGATGGAATAGCTGGGCTTTTTGCCGATCAAAAGAATTATAGTGAGGCAATCTCTTATTACAGTCAAGCAATCGCCATCGACAGCACCTATGCACCCGCTTACTGGGGACGAGGAAATATCTACGAAAAATTGAAACAGTATGACCTTGCTATTCAAGATTATAATAGGTATATGACTCTTAAACCTGATGAAGAAGGCGTCATCTTCGCTAAGGCGAGGATATTAGTGAAACTGGGTCGGGGTGCAGAGGCAATTGGCGAGCTTGAGGCTCTTAAGAATAGATTCCCGGGCGATCTGAAAGTGCGCAATACAGTAGCCGATGCCTATTACGATCTAAAGATGTATGATAAGGCATTAAAGGAATACGAATTTATATTGAGCAAGAAGCCAGACAGCCGAACCATCCTTATTAAGATCGGCGACACTTATACGGAGCTGAAGAGATACAGGGATGCTGAAGAAAGTTATAGTAAGGCTGCTCAGCTCGATACCAATGACGTCCTGACTCGGTTGAAGCTGGCTGCGCTTTATTTAGCGACGCGGAGATATAATAAAGCCAAGGGGATCCTGACCAAGGCATTAAAGCTTGATCCAGAGAACAGCTATGCCCATCTCCTGATGGGAGATTTGTATAAGACTTACGGTGTTATCAATCGTAATGCCCGAAAGTTGAAGGCGGCTCAAAATAATTGGCGCGTTGCAATAACCCATTACACCAAAGCAGCCCAGGATCAAACCTTCGCTACTTATGCCCGCACCGAAATCAAGCGGTGTAAGATCTACATTGAAAAAGCCCGCGATGAGCTATGGTGGAAGAAAAAGGGGAAGTGATGAATAGGAGAGGAATTTCTGGATTCACGGCCGTCTTTCTTATCCTCGTTTTTGTAGCTCTGATATATGTGGGTTATTCCATTGGAACGGTCTGGTTTCGAGCCCAATCTTTTAAGGAGAAGATTAAGGAGACCCTCAAGCTGAATGCTCTGGCATCCGATTCCTATCTCACCTCGAGGATTATCGAGCTGGCTAAGGAGGCTGGAATCCAACTGGGTCATGATGACATCTTTATCGATCGTTCAATCCCTGACTCAATCCTGGCCGTGGTAGAGTATCAAGATTCGAGTGTTTTGCCGGTCTTTACTTATCGTAAGTTGCAACATATTGAGGTAATTATCCCGGCTCGTGCTCAATAGAAAGGTCTTAGTCCTCAACCAAAATTACGAACCACTCACGATTTGCAAAGCAAAACGCGCAATAATCATGATGCTCTTAGGCAAGGCAGAACTCATCGTTGGCCTATCACAATCGATACGGAGCGTGAGGAGATCTTTCCCTCTCCCTTCCGTGCTCAGGCTCAATCGCTATGTGAAATTCCGCAAACGCGAAATTACCCTCACCCGGAGGAAGATAATCGAGAGGGATCGTCACCAGTGCCAGTACTGTGGTAGAACTACCGGGCCAATGACTGCGGATCATGTGGTTCCTAAATCAATGGGAGGAAAAGATACCTGGGAGAATATGGTTTGTGCCTGCCTGGAATGTAACAATCGTAAAGGAGACCGTTTACCTGAGCAGGCAGGCATGAAACTAATCAGGAAACCACGTCGACCACACCATCTCACTTTCATATTGAACTCGTTGGGCCGGATCGATGCTCAATGGCGGCCCTTCCTTTATTACTACTCCTGATCTCGGATCTTCTACCGCCACCTGACTCGATACTTATGGTTGCGAAAGAGAATGGCGATTATGTTTTAAGACTCCGCAGGAGCTATATTTCTAAAGGATATTTTGATGTGTTAGTAAGGGAATGCGAAAAGGGCGATTCCACTCTTCTCAAGATCTATACTGGACCGAGATACCGGATAGGATCGGTGGCCATTTCCCCTTCCCCTCTCAGCAGCGAGTTTATTAGAAAAGCGTTTAATCTCAGCCCAGGCACATACTATGATGAGGATAAAATTGAGGATGGTATTGAGCAGATTCTGGAAGCTTTCCTTAACCAGGGATACCCATTTTGCCAGATAAGGCCATCCTTAGAGAAATCAGACCATCTCGTCCGGATCAATGTTGACATCCTTGCCGGTCCATTGGTGAGACTTTCTGACCTGTTATACTCGGGTCGAACAAAAACCTGGGCGGTAAAGCGTTGGGTTGAATTCCAGCCAATGCTATTTTCCGAAGAAAAAGTAACCGAGTGGAAGGATAAGCTGAAACAACTGAGCTTCATTGCGTTGATAAAAGACCGGATTATTCGGGTCGGGAATGAGTATTATCTCCAATTCCTTCCTCAGGAGATTGGCTCCGAGGTGATCGAACTCGGTGGAACTTTCTTGCCCAAGGAAAATGAGCTATTTGCCCTTATCTCTTTTTCTTCCGAGAATCTTTTGGGAACGATGAGAAGGCTTTCCCTTCGTTGGGAGACTAAGAAGAGGTTGGAAGTTTCTTATTTAGAGCCATGGCTCATCTATCCTTTCCAGCTCGGTTTAAAGTTCTACGACATATGGTTTGATAGTTTACGAGTGAGCCGATTTGAGGTGAGCTTCTCACGAAAGAAGATAACCATCTATACCGGGATTGAGCGGGGAGATAAAAGGGATGAATTTATTGGAATGAGATTCGATTCCAGACCATTCCCCTGCAGTTTGGGCGGATTCACTGAATTGGTTCGGGTGGTTGATAAGGGTTCCTATCTCAAAGGTGGGGGATGGATCAAGTTATGGTTACACCCTTTGAGTCTCTTAGTTAATGGGAGACATACTACTCTCAGACATGCCGAAGTGACAGACTATTTTCGGATTGGTGGTATTACAAGCCTGCGGGGATATTGGGAGGAAGAGCTTTATTTCCTCTCCGGGCTTTGGATCAATAATGAACTTAAGCTTTTCCCTCTTTTATATCCATTTATTGATATCGCCTTCCTCGGTGGTGAGTGGTATTATGGTAGCGGGATTGGATTTGATCTCACCTCCTCTCGGCTCGGCTTAAAACTTGCGCTTGGGATCCCCAATCGAGATTTCTTTCAGGCCAAGTTTCATCTCTTGATTACGGGAAGATTATGATTGCCAGGCTGCTCCGGATCGAAAATATTGTTATTACCTATGTATCTATTCTCATTGGGGGTTGGATTGGAACCGGGATAGATCTTGACATCAATCTGATCCTGGCCGGAATTGCGGGGGCGGCCGCAGCTGGTTTCGGAAATATCGTTAACGATATTATCGATCTTCCGATTGATAAAAGAAATAATCCTTCCCGTCCCCTCCCTTCGGGAGCGGTTAGCTTGAGGACAGCAAAGATCCTTGCCCTTTTATTTCTGAGTATCTCAATTATGGCGGGGTTTAAACTGCAAAGGCTCCCCTTCCTACTAATCCTGGGTTCGTTATTCTTGCTCTACAGTTATTCCCGGTGGATAAAATTGACGCCTTTTTCCAATATTATGGTCGCTATCCTGGCCACCTTCTGTTTCTTACTGGGGGGACTTGTCACAAATACCCAGGGATATCTCTCCCTTGTCCCGCTCTCTCTCTGTTATCATTTTGGCCGTGAATTGGTAAAGGATATAATCGATATCAAAGGTGATCGGTTGTATGGATCACGATCCTTGGCGATTATCCTCGGCGAAAAAAAGGCTGGACGGGCTGCAATTGGCTCCATAGTTCTCTTCACGATTTTACTTCCTTTACCCTATTGTTCGAGATTTGTCACAATTGAGTATCTTTATATCGTTTCCCCTTTAGTCCCGATCAACATCCTGATCCTTCGGAATATTATCATCAGAAGGTTTACTGCAGCCTCGACGCTCATGAAATACGGCATGGTTGTCGCTCTATTAGCCGTCCTTCTGGGAAGTAGACATGTTTTTTGAAGGTTTAATCCAGGGCCTCACCGAGTTTCTCCCCATCTCCAGTTCGGGTCATCTGGCACTGCTTCGGGCAATCCTTGGCGAAGGGAGTGTGGCCACAACGGTTATGCTTCATGTTGCAACCCTTCTTGCAGTGGTCATATTTTTCTATCGGGACATATTTGAAATCCTAAGAAACTTGGAGCTCAAAATCATCCTCTATTTAATAATAGGAACAATACCAGCAGTAATTGTTGGTATGAGTATAGGGAAAATTGTTGATCTCGTGTTCGGCTCTTATCGCACCACACTCCTTCTTCTGATCCTCAATGGACTCTTCATCCTCGGGACAGGATTCGTATCCCCCCATAATCGAAGGATCAACCTGGAAAGGGCTTTAATAATAGGGATTTATCAGGCAATTGCGATCCTACCGGGAATATCCCGATCCGGTGTCACTATTGCAATCGCATTATATCTTGGGGTTAATCCTCAAGAGGCATTTCGATTTTCATTTCTTCTCTCAATTCCAGCCATTGCTGGAGCCGGCCTATTAAAGGCCGGTCACCTTAAGGCATTTACCACGATCTGGCCTGGATTTATAATCAGTTTCCTTTCTGGCCTACTCGCTCTCTATCTGGTGCGGAGAACGGTTATCACTCGCACTTTCTACCTCTTCGGGATCTACTGCCTATTAGTAGGAAGCATCGGCCTTATCTTCTTCTAAAATAGAAGATACCGCCAAATATTAAGTAAACGGCAATTTCAATACTTTTGGCGAGAAGGGATGTAGTAAAAGCCGCCGCATCAGAAAGGCCAAACTTGGGAAAGAAGAAGACAAAACCGGTTTCTCTAACCCCTATCGCACCAGGAGAAATGGGGATCATTGCAATAATATTGATGAGGGGGACACAGAGAAGGAAGTATCCCAAGGAGATTGGTTCAACCCGGAGTGATCGATGCACCAGATAAGGGCCGACCGCTAAGGTAGCCTGGATTGAGAAGGAGAGGAGCAGGCAGAAAAGCATTTCTTTCTTCGCTTTACGGAATTTATTTATAATATAATATATTTTTCTCACTCTTTCACCAAGAGCAAGGAATCTTATCTTTGCTACTTGCTGGGAGATGAATTGAAAGACATTATGAGAAAGAAGCAGAAAAATTAGACCGAGGATGATCGAGATACCAATCAAAATAAACTTGAGAAAGTAGATCTCCCTCCTAATTAAGTAGATGATAAGTGCCATCGAAAGCGAGAAAATGAAGAGGCCTAAGAAGCCGATAAGGCGATCCATGACGACAACAGCAAAAGCATCAGCCTTTCTATCCTTAAGGTAGATCACTCTAATAATATCACCACCAACAGTTGTGGGCAAAGCCTGGCCAAAGAGGAGGCTTATGAGATAATACTTAAAGAGAGTATCGAGACCGATTTGAAAATTCTGGTAATCGAGAAGGAGTTTCCAACGCAGCGCAGAGAGAAAGGCAAAGACTAAGTAGATTAAGGGAACCGGTATCAGTCCTGGAAGTCTTACCCTTCTCACCAGCTCAAAAAAATGGAGGATATCAATCCGGATCAGGATAAATGCGATTAGAAATGCCCCGATCAGAAAACGGAGAATTGTCAGAAGACGTGACCGATCCACATTTCCATCATATTCTCGGAAGCTATCCCGTCAAGCTTGACACCAACTTAAAAACAGATATACTAACACATGGGTATTATTGTAGCCAGAAGGGCAAGGAGGCGTCAGAGGCGAATAATACTTATTCTGGCAATTCTGATATTGCTCCTCCTTTTTGGTGGGTATGTGAAATTGATCCGGGACTATTTCCGGATAGTGGCTCTTCGTAAAGAGATCGTTGTGCTGAGAGCTGAGAACGAGGCCTTAAGAATGAGAATCCAACGATACCGTTCCGATCCTCTTCTTATTGAGAACTATGCCCGCGATCGCCTTGGTATGAAGCGAGCCAATGAAAAGGTGATTTATATCTTGGAGAATGGTAAGTAAGAATTATTTGGTAGAAATTACACCTTATCGGCTCGAGGTATGTCAGCCTATAAAGGGCCTGGAGATTCAGATTGGAGATGTTGTCCTGATTCGGAGCGATGAAGGAGAGGATACCGCGAGGGTAATACAAGAGGTCGATGAGGAGGATATTTACGGACTGATTATGAAGATCGCAGACGAATCGGTCATGAAGCGTCGAGAAGAGTTGGATCGGGAAGCTGAGCAATTCCTTAGGAAGTTCATCGAGATGATAAAACAGTTTAACTATCCGATGAAACCGGTTCATGTCCACCATCAGTTTGATGGGCGGAGGGTAATCTTCTATTTCACTGCTGACCATCGAATTGATTTTCGTAAACTCCATAAAGCAATATCTCGGGAGATCAAAAAAAGGACTGTGATCAAGCAGGTAGGGATCAGGGACTACGTTAAGAAATTCGGAGGCATTGGCATCTGTGGTCGTGAGCTCTGCTGTGCTACATTTCTAAAGGAGTTCAAATCAATACCGCTCAGGGTTGCCAGGGAGCAGAATCTTTACTTCTCACCCCAGAAGATATCGGGTTATTGTGGCAAACTCATCTGCTGCCTTTCCTTTGAGGAAGATCTCTATCGAGAGGCACGAACTTACTTCCCTCCAATCGGATCAAGGTTGCGAATAGACAACCAAGAGGCTGAGGTGGTAGGAACCGATGTGTTTAATCGGAAGGTCCATTTGAAGTTTAAGAATGGTAGGGAAATGATAGTCGATCTGAAATGGCTAAGACGGAAGAAGTTATTAAGTTGATAAGGAGACTCAGAAAAGAATGCCCGTGGGATCGGAAACGGAAGTTGAAGGATTTGGTTAACTCCTTCATTGAAGAAAGTTATGAGTTACTTGCTGCGCTCGAAGATGGGGATCGGGAAAAGATTAGTGAAGAGATCGGTGATCTGCTATTCTTAGGTCTTATGGCAGTTGTTATTGCTGAGGAAGAGATCAAGATTGATCCCAATCAGTTGTATAGAGACCTGATTGAAAAGTATGTCAGAAGACACCCCCATGTTTTTGGTGATGCGGAATTAAAAAATGGGAGCGATGTGCTGAGGTATTGGGAGAGACATAAGAAACGGCCATTCTCCGATATCCCCAAGGTTCTTCCAGCATTGGTCAGGGCTCGACTGATTCAGGAAAGGGCCTCACGCTTTGGCTTCGACTGGGAAGATGTGACCGGACCAATCGAAAAGGTGAAAGAGGAGGTTGCGGAGTTGACCAGGAGTGATGATTCATCTCGAGAGGTCGAATTCGGAGATCTTCTCTTTTCTCTGGTAAATGTAGCCCGATTCCTAAAGATCGATCCCGAAACAGCGTTAGCAAAGACCTGTGATAAGTTCCAGAGAAGATTCCAAAGGGTCATCGAACGTGCGGGACCGGATGCAGATTTAGAAGAGATGGACCGAATCTGGGAGGATTTGAAAGATGAATGAGGAGGAGCAGCTCAGAGAAGGAATCAAAAGCCTGGGACTGGTGGTTACAGATGAGCAGATCCGGAAGCTGCTCCACTTTGCTGACTTAGTTCGTGAGGGGAATCGATGGGTCCATCTGGTCTCCAGAAGGGATCTCAGGAGAATTGTGTCCAAACACATTCTTGAGTCGCTTCAGATTGTCCCTTACCTACCAGAGGGTGCCAGCTGTGCCGATATCGGTTCTGGAGCTGGTTTCCCCGGCATACCGGTGAAGATTATCAGACCGGATATTAAGATGACTTTATATGAGCGGAAAAAGAAGAAAGCATTGTTTTTGATTGAGATGATTAAAACACTGGAACTTTCTGGAATACGTGTCGAGGCCCAAAGTTTTCCCCACCAACAGGACATGATTGATTATCTGTTGATAAGAAATATTGATGACCGGAGGATGATAAAATCCTTATCGAACCTCGGTTATTTTCTCATCGCAAAACAGCACACTTGCCAGTTGTGGAAAAAAACACCCCTTTTAAGATCGGAATCTCTTTTTCCTTTGATAGGGCAACATACATCTTAATAAATAAAAAATGCTTTTACCACTTTACAATTCCCAGTACATTTGATAGTATCCTAACTCCTTCACCTGCTAATGTTAAACGTCTCATTTGGTACTGACGCCAACAATGAAGTCCTTTATCGTTTAAGTAATGATGGGTGTTATTCAGGCTGATTCCTCTCCTCTTTTTATCTTGAAATTTAGCGGATTTTATCAATAAGATTAGGCAATGGCAGGGATTTAATAAGGAGGTGTGAGGCATTGTTATCCTCGAATCCAAGCCAGTGAGAGGAATTTGCGTCAATTTTCTCTTTTGGGCAATCTTCATAAATCTACCCTCAAGACTTTTGTTCCTTTTGGCCTACACATTCTTTTCTGAGTGGGCTCGAGAGCTATCCAGTCCCATTAACTTCAAACATCGGCTGCGGCGAGTCTGGCGCTTTCTCTCCCAGGCCAAATTGCCTCAACCCCAAATCCAGGAGACTATCTTCAGCTATTTCCTCACCGCCCTTAAGGATCAACCTCGGATTTTGATCGTGATGGACGGGACTAAATTGAGACGTTGGTGGGTATTGACTCTGGCCATTCCTTATCGGAAGCGAGTAGTGCCGATCATTTGGCTTACGACTGACTTTCAGGATGAAGCCAGTCGCAATCAGCTGGAGAAGATTGCTATTGCTCGACTCATTGCGCTTCTACCTGGGGATGTATTCCCGGGTGGTGCTGGTGGCGGATCGGGGGTTTGGTCGGGCCAGTCTATTTCAGTGGTTATTGAAGACTCGGATTGGCTTTGTGGTGCGGGTTTCCAAACGGGTTTGGGTTTATGGTGGTGGTATTGATGGTTGCTTAGGGGGGTTAAGGTTGCGTGCTGGGGAGGTGCGGTGGTTAGCTGGGGTTGAGTATCATAAGCGGTGGCGGGTTAAGGTGAATCTGGTGGTTAAGTATCGGTCATCTGGGGATCATCTTTATTTGGCAACCAATCTCAAGGATTGTAGGGAGGTATTGAGGTCTTATCAGTATCGGATGTGGGTTGAGGAAGGGCTTCGGGACTGGAAGGGGTGGTTTGAGTTAGATCGGATGCGGTTGAGCAGTAGTGATCGGGTGGAGCGGGTGTTAGTGTTGGTGGTGGTATGTTATTTATTTACCTTATTGGTTGGTTCTTGGGCCGAGTTAAATCCTGGTTGGGTGTTATTGGTTTCTGAGGTGCGGTGGGGGTGGAAGTTATTAAGTTCATTTCGTTTAGGGTTAGCGTTACTGCGGCGGTTACGGCTCAGCGAGCTATCGAAAATAATTGCGTCAAGGATCGTCTGGGAAGAAGTATGAAAAAAGTGGAGTGGAATCAGAAAATCGGATACTTGACAACGCTTCTCCCATCTATAAGATTCTCCATGGATGATTTCACCGATGTCAAAATTCTGGCTCTGGAAGAGGTTAACTTCATCTTTCTTGCAGCGTCATGCTCAGATTTGTATGGTAGGTTGCCGCTGGATACTACAACAATTGTGATTGCTTCTTTTATTAGATCCGCAATTAGCAATCATAGCGCCTTTGAAGCCAGAGGGACGGTGGAAAGAATTGAGTGTAGGCTAAAAAGGACTCTTTCCCCTCATCGCTACGCTTATGTTGTTTGTATCGTTCGAATTTGAATTGGCATCTTCCTTGATATTGCTCGCAGCGAAAATTGGGATTCTCTGGCGCTGTCTAAGACCGCCTACGAGGGAAGATAGGTGTGGCTATTTTGTCTTCCACAATGGCATTAATCCCAGAAGAGGCTCTCAGTGTGTCATTGACCTTAACAGCAAGATATGATTGAAAAATGCTGACTTTGTTATGCATTGGCTGGGATCGCTCGCAGTGGGAATAGAAGAATTCTTGATAAGGGAAAAGTCGATGACATTGGTGTATGCAGCTTCGGTCGGTAGATTTCCCTGGATAAAATATGGCTTGGTGATATGGAAGATGGAATAATCGAGAAAAAAATAAAGACTGCGATAAAAGAATCAATGGAGTTAAAGGTAAAGATCCTGTCCGACATGAATCTTGTCCGATGTATTAAGGAGGTGGCATTGCTAATATACGAGGTCTTAAAAAGAGGTGGGAAAATTCTGTTATGTGGTAATGGAGGCAGTGCAGCCGATGCCCAGCATATCGCAGCCGAATTGAGTGGGAAATTTTATTATGATCGGAAACCTCTTTATGCCGAGGCGCTTCATGTGAATACTTCTTATCTTACTGCTACGGCGAATGATTACAGTTATGAGGATGTTTTCTCCCGATTAATAGAGGCACGAGGAAGGGCAGGTGATATTCTAATTGCAATTTCTACCTCAGGTTGTTCGAGGAATATAATCAAGGCGATAGAGACAGCAAATCGAATGGGATTGATCACGATAGGCTTTTCTGGTAGCTCAGGTGGAGAAATGAAAGGAAGGTGCCGTTATTTGCTGGCAATTCCATCAGACGATACACCTAGAATACAAGAAGGGCATATTCTTATTGGTCACATTATCTGTGAGATTGTTGAGGAGAAATTTATTAGAGATGAAGCTACCAGCCATATTTCTTGATCGGGATGGAGTAATTAATGAGAAACTGCCGGAAGGAAAATATGTTACTAAATGGGAAGAATTTACCTTTTTACCAGGTGTCTTTGAAGCCTTGCATCGACTTAAAAACGGCGGGTTTCTCATAATAGTAGTTACCAATCAACGAGCGGTAGCTAAGGGACTAATCTCTATGAAGGAACTCGAGAAAATACATCGCTTAATGGTACAAGAGATTCAGAGAAATGGTGGGGATATCGATGGTATATATGTATGCCCTCATGACGATTCAGATGATTGTTTTTGCCGCAAACCGAAACCTGGCCTCATTCTCCAGGCAATCGAGGATTTCGAAAAAAGAAATATTTTAATCGATGTCAATAAGAGTTATCTCATAGGAGACTCAATCCGAGATATTTTAGCAGGGAAGAAAGTCGGTCTTTCAACAATAAAGTTGGGTTCCGACTACTGTTCGGCGGATTACCACTTCGATAGCCTTTTAGAGGCAGTCAAATATATTTTAAGCAATGCAAATTAAAGAGGGATCATATTCGTGGTGGGTAAAGTAGAAGGTTGGAGATTTTTTGGAGACAATGTTAAAAGGAATTCCCTCAGTTGTTAAAGAAGGGCTGGAATAATCATTATTATGCATTATGACGGCTAATAAAATAGCTCATAACAATAGATATCGAAATACTTTTAATGCTTCCGCGGTTTCGACCTAATCCATTTTTTGATATCACTATAAATATCCAAAAAGGAGTTCTTACCCAGGATGGGAGTCATGACACTCAAAGATAAAACTGGTAGGAAAAAGGTTTGCAGAGGCATTGACAATCAACAAAGGTTAGTTAGGATATTCAGTAAGGAGGCGCGATGGAGAAGCGATTCCATACCCTGAGGATCATCTCGGTGATTCTCAAGGTCTTGGCCTGGATAATAGGTCTGTTCACAGTGATCGGATTTGTGGCTGCACTGGCCAGCTTCAGTATCATCCCCGGCGCTTACGGTCTTAGAGCTGGGCTGATTACAGCCATATTGATTCTGCTTTTTGGTGCCCTCATATTTATTGCCATATACGCTGGGGCTGAGATCATTATGGTCCTTTTGGCTATCGAAGAGAATTCAAGGCGGGGGGAGTCAGAGTAGGATGTATTATAAGGTTTTAAGAGTAAAAATCAATCGAGCAAAGGTCACCGGCAAGAATTTATACTATGAGGGTAGTGTAACACTACCTTCATCGCTTATAAGGGATCTGGGAATTATCCCCGGGGAAGCGGTCCTCTGCGTCAACCTCAACAATGGGGCACGTTTTGAATCCTACATAATTGAAGGCGAAAAGGATGGGGAGGTCATCCTTAATGGTGGTGCGGCGCGACTGGGAGAGATAGGCGATGAGCTCCTCCTCCTTTTCTTCTCTTACCTGAGGGAGGAAGAGATCAAAGATCACAAACCAAAAATTGTCCGATTAGATGATCGGAATCGTCCTTGCGGCCGGTAAGTCGAAACGGATGAAATCGAGGGTGCCGAAGGTGGCACTGCCGATGTTGGGTCAGCCGGTGGTTAGTTATCCAATTGAAGCAGCCCGTAGAGCCGGTGTAAAACGGATCCTGGTTATAGTGGCTAAAAATAGCCCTCTGGTCGATATGATCGATGGCGTCGAATTCGTCATTCAACCGAAACCACTCGGCACCGGTGATGCGGTAAAAGTGGCGCTAAGGGATATTAAGAGAAACGAGTTGATCCTCATCCTTAATGGTGACAATCCGTTGATCAGATCTCGAACGATTCGCCGGATGTATCGTAGATTAAAAAGAGAGAAGCTATCCGGGATACTTCTGACCACAGAGCTCAGTGATCCTACCGGATACGGTAGGATCATCCGCGATGAAAATGGTCTGATAGCAGCCATTATTGAAGAGAAAAACCTTAAACCACTCCAAAGATCGATCAAGGAGATCAATGCGGGCGTTTATATCTTTCGATACCAAGACCTGAGAGAGGCGCTGAGGCGGATCCGGTTGAACAGAAAGAAGAAGGAGTATCTGCTTACTGATGTCATCCTGGTAATGAATCGAATGGGAAAGAGGTTGGCATCGGTAAAGGGAAGCCCTGAGGATGCATTGGGTATCAATACCCCGGAGGAATTTCAGCAGGTGGCGAGAATCATGAAGGAAAGGATCGTCCGAGCACTTCGAAGGAGAGGAGTTGTCCTCGCCAATCCCGATACGGTGGAGATCGAACCTTCGGTTAGAATTGGTCCGGGAACGACAATCGGTCCCTATGTGAGCATAAGGGGAGAGACCCGAATCGGGGCCGGCACAAAAATCGAGCCATTCGTTATTATCGGTGATGGGTAGGGCCAATTTCCTCTTTATAATCTTGGGAGGCTTCATCCTGATTTCCGGGATTTCTCTCTACTACCACTTTGAGAACCGTAAGATAAGAGATAATGTCTTTGAAAATGCCCGATTAAGAGTAGAGGTGCTTAATGGTTGTGGAGTCGACAACCTGGCAATGCTCGTTTCGGACGAACTTCGCCGGTTAGGGTTTGATGTGGTCGAGACGGGAAACGCTACGAGTTACGATTTTAAAGAGACGGTAATTATTGATCGGACCGATCCTAAGCTGAGGAATGCTCACCGACTCGGCGGTGTCATCGGTTGCACCAGGTTTGGTAAGGACATCGATTCCTCACTCTATATTGATGTTACCATCCTCTTGGGTAAGGATTACTTGAAGTATTTTCCATCCCTTAAAAACCGCCCCCGGTGGATGCATTGAAGAAGGCCAAGACCTTAGCTCGTATGATTAAGGGTAAGAAGGGGGAGGATATCGTTCTCCTCGATCTCCGTAAGATATCGCCCATAACTGACTTTTTCATAATCGCAACCGGCCTGTCACCAATCCACACCCGCTCAATTGCCGATTACCTTATCGCCCACGATCGTCCTCATCACTACGAAGGGATCGAATCCGGTAACTGGATCCTGATCGATTACATCGATCTCATCGTCCACATTTTTACCAAAGAGACGAGGGAATTTTATGGTCTGGAACGGTTATGGGGCGATGCCCCGAAGGTGAGCTTCTGATGGCTTGGGGTATTAAGGGTAAGGTGAGAGAATGGTTAAGCCCGATATTGGGTGAAGGCTTCGTCCTTGAGTTCTCCCCTTCCAAGGAGTTCGGCGATCTTTCCACACCACAGCCGATGATCGTGGCGAAGAAGGAGGGGAAAGATCCGATGGAAGTGGGATCGCTTATGAAGGAAAGAATCGATTTTGATATCTTTGAGACGGTAACCC
>QNBE01000038.1 GCA_003645615.1 Caldifarciminota bacterium | reverse complement strand
CGATTGCACAAGCAGACATCAAGGGATGGGAGAACCACTCAATAACTTTCATCGCTCATTACTCCGATAAGCATAAACACCCCGGTCGCTTAATATAAAAACCCGCCCTTCCGGACCGACCACGATCCTCCGGGCGGAAAGATCGGATAAGAATGATATATCATTGTTCCGGGCTGACAACACCGATGGCCTTGACCGAGGTAAAATTTCCGATCTTTGTCAGGCAATATCTCCATCACCGTCCTTCAAACACCCTGGGTCCAGTTACAAACTAAGGCTGGAAGAGGATCTCGATAAACTTGGTCGCATGGGTGCAGACCGGGCAGACCGATGCCCCGCCGGCACCACTGCAGGAAAAGCAGAGCCTTGCCCCGCATTGATTGCAGATATACATCTTCTCACTGTAATCGAACTTCTTATGACAGCTCTCACACTCACGCTCTACCATAAGACCTCCTTTCTTAATTATACACCGCTCAGATGGTGTGTCAAAAATCCTGTAAACGTTAACAGACATCGTTACCGGTATGGAAGTGTAAAAATTTCACCACTGGGTGCAAAAATTTCATCGAAGGGGCCGGCCGATTTTTCCTTGTCTGAAATATTGCGAAAATTCGGGCTTTTCTGGTGTAGAGGGATAAGCGCTGATCTGGCACAGGTTTGCATACATCATTCGTGTGAAAGGAGGTTGCCATGTTGGTTGCGATACTAATTGTTGGAGTCTCGATGGCAGCGGTGCCCCGTGACACCGCTCCAGAATATGGCTCGATCTCGGGGATCGTCCGTGATGCCAACACCTCGGAGCCGATTCTAAATGCCCATATCGTTGCCGATGGGCCAAGCCATGGTGAGGCATATTCGGAGTCGCTCGGTTACTACCAGATTCGGGACCTTCTACCTGGTATATATAGGGTGACAGCATCTGCCCCCGGTTATGAACCCGCTTTTCGGGATAGCGTAATGGTCTACGCGAATCAGAACACGACCGTTAATTTCCGGTTAAAGCCAAGTGGTGGATTGAGCGGAATTGCGGGTAGAGTGGTTAACGCCATCAATAACAATCCAATCCTCGGAGCGCTCGTTGAGGCCTGGGGGTCGGGAGGTAGTGGTAAGGATAACACCAATAGCAGCGGAGAATATTTTATCGAGCTATCACCTGGCCTATACACGGTAAAGGCCTCAGCCGTGGGTTATCGATCAGCCATCTACCCTGATTCAGTTGAGGTAAAAGCGGGACAAATAACACAAGGCATTGATTTTGCACTGATTCCCGATACCTCTGGTAATACCGGTGGAATATCCGGACGGGTTACCGATGCCCAGAGCGGTCTGCCGATATTGAATGCCAAGATTTTCGCCTCCGGTGCACAGGGTCAAGGCTGGGCTACTTCCGAGAGTCTCGGTTACTACCTGATCGATGGTTTACCAGCTGGTGAGTACCAGGTCCGAGCCGCTGCCAATGGCTATTACCCCTCCACTTATCCAGAGAGTGTAACGGTCTTTGCAGGACAGATTACCAAGAATATCAACTTTGCCTTAGAACCTGCCGGGACCAGTGGATTTGCAGGTTTTCCAATCGATGGCGAGACAGGTCTGACGATACCAGATGCTAAGATTACTGCAAACGGTCCTTCAGGGACGATCGTTGTGGAATCCAACAACCTTGGTGATTATCTGGCCGACGAGCTTAAGCCGGGTGTTTATCGCATTACAAAGGTTACTGCTCCAGGATACAAGGACGGCAGCTATTCGGATCCGATCCTGGTGATGAGTGGATGGATCACATCCTTCGTCTCACCGGTTCTCTACCCCTTACCCTCGGTAGAAGATTATGCCCCTAAGGGCGAGGTGATAAACCTGACCGCCTGCCCAAATCCGTTCAGTAACTCTATCCGTGTATCCTGGCAGATGGCGAAGGACGATCACATTAGTCTCGAGGTCTTCGATGCTACTGGTAGGTTGGTTAGATCTCTCTTTGATCGCTCCGTAAAACCCGGGTCCCATACTATCTATTGGGATGGCCGAGATGAGAGGGGTTATCCGGTTGCGGAGGGTGTGTATTTCTTCCAGCTTACCGCTAAAAGTGATTACACGAAGACACTCAAGGTTCTGCTGGTAAGATAGAAATTCCACAGTGGGGCGAAGACGAAGTCTTCGCCCCAGCAATAATAATTGACTGGAGGCGGAAGATGAGTATAATGAATGTATGTGCAGGGTTAGTAGACGACCCGGTACTTTCCTTCTCATTTTGCTATTTCTCCTTATCGGATGTCCGATGAATGCCCCAAGGGATAATCCTTTTGAT
Organism: Caldifarciminota bacterium; assembly: GCA_003645615.1. GTDB lineage: Bacteria > Hydrothermota > Tepidihabitantia > B36-G15 > B36-G15 > B36-G15. Next base: position 16,213 of record QNBE01000038.1, on the reverse strand, counting down.
CCCAATCTTGGTGGGAATATCTGTGGACGGGTTCTATCCCGTGGCCTCTCTGGTATTCCCGGAGTTGAGGTTCTCTGTCCAGAGGCTAACGCGTTCACCTATACCGATAGTGCCGGTAACTTCTCCTTGTTTGGGCTACCAGAGGATTCACTCTGGATTTTCTTTGACCACGATAGTTTCGTTTCGGATTCGGTTCGTGTTTCTCTCAGGAAGGGGAGAATAGACAGCATCACAATTCATCTCAATGGTAAACCATACTTAATAAATTGTAAAATCACGACCCACCATTACGAACGGAATTGGCCTCCTGATCCGTTATACTTCTGTCAGTTATCGGCAATCGCGAGAGATCTCGATGGTGAATTCGATATCGACTCGGTCTGGTTCACAATCCCGGAGATCTCCCTTACGAGGAGATTGAGCTACAGTCCCTCCGAGCAAAACTTTAACTATACTCTATTTGCGGATGAACTTCCAGGCGAAAATCTTGAGGTGCTTGTGGGAAAGGACGTATTCTTCATGATCTCGGATAAGGAAAATGCGGTCTCCAGTTCGGGTCCCTATCACGTTGGACGCATAATTTATCGCTCACCCTGCGTGATCTTTCCTGCCGGCGGTCAAGACACTATAAAGAGTGAGACATCCTTCGTCTGGCATAGATTTGACCAAGGTTTCTATGTCCGTTACCATGGAGAAATCGTAAGAATTATTGGCGGCGGACCGGGAGAAATTGCTCATACCTTCGATTTATCCGGGCAGAACGATACCACCTACCGTCTTGGCTCATCACTTTTAGATCCCGGGGAGTACTACTGGACGCTGGAAGTAATTGATAACCTCGGTAATTCCTGTCGCTCAAAAGAAGAGAAATTTTATAAGGATTGATGATGTTTAAGGCTCTCTACGAAATAAGTCAGCTGCTTAACTCAATACGGGAGCCCGAAAAGCTATTGGAGAAGGTGATGGATATCGCGATTGAATCGGTAGATGCGGAACGGGGTTTCATCGTTTTGATTGAAGGGTCTGGCGATCTAAGGGTGGTAGTCGCTCGCCAGATCGATGGTCCCATCGATAGAGAGTTGAGTGAGTTATCCCGAACCGCTTTTAAAGATATGCTTGAAAAGAAGGAGCCGAAAACCTTTATCGACGCCCAGAACATCTTTCCGGAAGCCGAAAGCATCATGCTTAAAGGGATCAAATCGATCGCCTGTGTGCCGTTGTTGATTAAAGATCGACTGATCGGTGGTATCTATGTAGATACCAGAACCGAACGCCAAGTCTTCGATGAGGATAAAATGCAATTTTTGGTCGCCTTCGCTAACATCGCCGCGCTCGCTATTGATAATGCCCGACTCTGCCATTCCCTTATTGTCGAGAATATCAACCTGAAGGCAAATCTACAGAGATGGCAGGAATTTCCCGAGATCGTGAGCCGAAGCGAAAGGATGAAAAGGGTCTACGAATTGATGAATCAAGTAATACCAACCGATGTTACCGTTCTTATCTGTGGAGAGACTGGAACCGGAAAGGAACTGATTGCTCGTGCGATTCATTATAATGGCTATCGAAAACATAAGCCCTTTATTACCGTCAATTGTAGTGCGATACCCGAAAGTCTCCTGGAGTCGGAACTCTTCGGTTATAAGAAAGGTTCTTTTACCGGCGCGACATCGGATCGGCCGGGAATATTTAAGGCCGCCGATGGGGGGACGATATTTCTGGACGAGGTCTCTGATTTACCGCTTTCGCTCCAACCCAAGATTCTGAGAGTTCTACAGGAAGGAGAGATCCGTAGATTGGGTGAGACGAAGATCTCAAAGGTCGATGTCCGAATTATAAGCGCTACCAATCAGAATTTGGAAGCACTTGTGCGGCACGGCAGATTTCGTGAAGATCTCTATTATCGCCTCAATGTCGTGGTCATCCCGGTTCCACCATTAAGAGAAAGACTGGATGATATCCCTCTTCTGGTTGATCATTTCATAAAAAAGTATTCCAAGAGATTTAACAAAAGTATTTCCGGCATTAGTAAAAAGGCATTAAATTGCTTGTATCGTTACAACTGGCCCGGCAATGTTAGAGAATTAGAAAATGTGATCGAACGGGCGGTTGTCCTGTGCCGAGATGAATTGATTGATGAACAGGACCTGGATCTCAACCAACAAAAATCTACCGATTATACAAGCGCTGATAAGACCTTGGCCGAGATTGAGAAGGAGGTAATCTTAGAAAGGCTGAAGAGGTTTTCGGGCAATAGAAAAAAAGCGGCTGAAAGCCTGGGGATTTCGTTGAGAAAGATTCAGTATAAGCTGGCGCAGTGGAGGGAAGATGAAAAGAATAGGTAGGTATGAAATAATAGATCTCATCTATGAAGGGATGCTTGCTAAGAGTTATAAGGCTTACGACCCATTGCTTAATCGTAAGGTTTTTCTCAAAATCATGCACCCCAATCTCTCATCAGACAATTCATGGATAAGGAGGTTCGAACGTGAGGCACGGATACAGGCTAAATTGAAGCATCCCAATATTGTAACAATCTACGAATTGGGCAAGGACAAGAATTTCTTCATCGCTTCCGAATATGTTGAGGGATGCACATTAAAGGATCTAATTGTAAAGAATGGACGTGTGGAAATGAGAGAATTAAGCAACATCTTAATCCAGGTTATTAATGCTCTCGAGTATCTCCATGAGAAGGGTATTGTCCATCGTGATATAAAACCACAAAATATCCTTATTTCCAAAACGAACGATGTTAAACTTGCCGATTTCGGTCTGGCATTCTCACCCAAGGAAGATTCTATTACTCAACAGGGATTTACCCTGGGGACACCCGAATACATGTCTCCTGAGCAAGCGATAGGGAAGAAAGTCGACTTTCGCAGCGATATCTTCTCCCTGGGCGTAACAATTTATGAGTCCTTGAGTGGGAAGAACCCTTTCAGAGGAGAATCCTACGCCGATTCGATCAACAAGATCATAAATTTTAGGCAGATAAACCTGTCCAGATCTATTCCCGATCTACCAGCATCGGTCGCTGATATCGTAGATAAGATGTTGATCAAAGATAAGGAACGACGATTGTCGTCACTAAATAAGGTGAAATCGGTGTTTATTGAATTTGCCGAGTCGAGATTTTTGCGAACGAAGGTGAAGAGGAAAAGTAAGAGAGCTGCCTTGATTTATGCAATTCTGATATTACCACTCATTATGCTCTTTTTTGCACTAAATTATGAATTTCATAAAGATCGAGAAATAAGCCGTGTCACTGAAGTTATCAACACCGAGGATTCTACCCTTGGTGCTGAGGACCCCAGAATGAGTCCAAGTCCTCGCAACAGAGGATCAAAAAGGTCACATCTTCCCGCACCAAAAGAATGTGTAGATATCTGGTTTGAAGTCTCGCCTTGGGCGAATATCTATATCGATGGTGAATCTGTTGCCACAACCCCATTTGTTGGGGAGTTAAGATTAAACAAAGGCAAACATACAATAGTATTAAGAAACCCTTATTACCCTTCCATTGTCGACAGTGTCAATCTTACACGACCATGCACCTTAGTATATGACTTTGAGAAGCGGTATGCATTCATCGATCTCGAAGTCAATCCATGGGGAATCATCTACCTCGACGGCATACTGGTTGACACCACACCGCTCTCAAGACCGATACCGATTACGCTCGGCCATCATAAGATTGAGATCGTCCATAATGTATTGGGCAAAATAGTGAAGGATGTGGTGATCGATTCTGCCAGAGTTTATCACTTTAGTTTTGATTATATGATCGACAGTCCAGAGTGAGGGGAATATGGTCTGGGTTTTATTAATCTTCGGATTTTGGCAATTCGGTCCTCCGATGCCAACACCAAGATATGGTTTTGGTGTCGGCGTCGTGGGAGAAAAAATTTATGTGATCGGAGGCAGAAATGATACCAAGATTCTGGATATGATTGAGGCTTACAATACCATAACCAGCTCCTGGGAATCGATCCCGGTCAAATTGCCAACCCCGAGATGTTATATGGGCTGCGCTACCTATGAAGGTAAGATCTACATCATCGGTGGTATGACTACACTATCCGGTCATAATACATCCCTGGTCGAGAGATTTGATCCAGCTACAAATCTCTGGGACACCGTGGCACCTCTGCCACGAGCCAAAAGCGGACTTGTTGCCTGCACCTATGCAAATAAAATATACGCAGTCGGTGGTTACATCAGAGATAGCGTAGGCTATTATACCAAAACAGTTGAACGATATGATCCAGTGTTGAACTCCTGGAGAGAAGTCGACTCCCTTAATACCCCCAGGATCAACGCGGGTGTAACCGTCTACAACGGCAAGATTTATGCCCTCGGAGGGAGTTATTATAATTCGCTGAAGAGCGTTGAGTATTATGTTCCCAATCAGTGGTGGAATGCTCAACCCATGCCTCGAGCCCGAACCGGTTTTGGTGCCTTGAGTTACGGGGACTGCATCTATGCCATTGCTGGTGATGATGATGGAACTCTACTTAATTCCGTCGATATTTGGCTTGCAGAAAGTCTATGGTGTAAGGGGCCTCCTCTGAATCACCCGAGGGCCTATTTTGGTATAGCTGCAGTGGGTGATACTATCTATGTCATTGGCGGTAAGGGAACAAGTGGGGCAATAAATTCCTTAGAATACCATTCACTACCCCTACCAGGAATTACTGAACCAGAGAGCCCCGGTTGTCCATCCTCTCCGTCATTCTCAACCATAGTCAGAAATGGTTCTATGATTAGCGTCGAAGACGCGGAGATAGAGGTATATAATTCAATCGGGATGCTCGTCAAGAAAGGTAGGAACTCAATCAGGATTGATTTTCCCAAAGGCGTCTATTTCATTCGGATCAAACAAAACTTGAATCCCCCGATAATCAGAAAAATGATTGTAATTAAATGATCCTGCTCTTAACCTTCGGCATCTCAGCTGCGGATCTTGGCCGTCTTTATGCCAATGGAGACTACCAAGCGATTATTGAACGGGCACCGCTCATTCTATTAGACACTACGCTTTCTAAGGATGAGGAAATAGAGGTATATAAGTATTATGCCTTCGCCCTGGTAATCTTGGGGAGGAAAGAGGAGGCAATTGAACTATTTATTCGTCTATTAGATTTAAATCCCAATTTCCAGCTCGATCCCGTCAAAATTTCTCCCAAGATAATAAATGTATTTAATGAGGCGAAGAACAGGCGGAATTTGATGATGCCGATTATAAGGCCATTCAAGGATACAATCTACATCGAGAAAAAGTTGCCTTTAGCCGTTCTGGTTCCCGGAGTATATCAAATTCAAGAGAATAAGAGAATTAAAGGATACATTATTATTGCCGCCGAGCTTATTTCCGTCACTGCTTTGGGAATAAGTCAATATTACTATACGAAATCCCGTGAGGAATATCTGGCCACGAGGGATCCGTATATTATAAGCGAGAAATATGAGGTTTATAATGGCTGGTATAAAAAAAGGTTAATATTTGCTTTTACCACCGGGGCGATTTGGTTGTTTAGTCTCATAGATGCATTTTAATAAGAACCGAAATCCCGGTCTTTAACAATCTCCTCGGTGATGCCCGCTCTTGACTGGGGATCGATCCAGGATATACTGATACTTCCATGGTAGGTGGTTTCGAGAAAAGGAGGAGAGATGAAATTTACCTTCCTCGGCCATGCCGCCTTTCTGATCGAGACCAAGGACGGGGTCAGGATCATAACCGATCCTTATAAGCCGGGTTGCTATGACAATGCGGTTGGCTATGATCCGATCACTGAGGCGGCCGATATCGTCACTGTCTCCCACGAACATGATGACCATAACTATACCCAGGATATCAAGGGAGATCCGGTAATCGTTAAAGGCGCTGGCGCCCAGGAGGTAAAAGGGATAAAGCTGACCGGTTTTGAGAGCTACCACGACCAGGCCAAGGGTTCTCAGCGGGGTAAGAATACCATCTTTCTTATCGAGGCGGAAGGGATGAGGATTGTCCACCTCGGTGATCTCGGCCATGTCCTTGATGATGAGGCGGCAAAAAGAATCGGACCGGTCGATATCCTGCTCATCCCGGTCGGTGGTTTCTATACCATTGATGCCGGCGAGGCCTGGCAGGTTGTTAAGAAGCTGAATCCCAGGATTGTCATCCCGATGCACTTCAAGACCGAGAAGCTCGGCTTCCCCATCGCCAAGGTGAATGAGTTTGCCTTTGATGCCAAGGATGCTGACTGGACCGAACGATCCGAATATGAGATCACCAAGGAGAATCTGCCCGAGGCCCTCAAGGTGGTGATACTCAACCCGCTCAAATAAGGGGGGAGATTGCGTCAGATCGATCGTAACCTTATCATCGATACCGTGGCCGAGCTATGTATCAAGGCCAATACCGAACTGGGGGAGGATCTGGTTGAGGCGATCAAGCGGGCCAAGGAGGTTGAGGAGTCAGAAGTGGGCAAGGAGATCCTCGACATCATCCTCCAGAACATCGAGATTGCTAAGAATGAGCAGCTCCCTGCCTGTCAGGACTGTGGCACTGCGGTCGTCTTTGTTGAGATCGGCCAGGAGCTCTGGTTCCCATTCAACCTGACTGAGGCGATCTATGAAGGGGTGAGGAAGGGCTATAAGGAGGGCTACCTCCGGAAGTCGATCTGCGATCCGATTACCAGGAAGAATACCAAGGATAACACCCCACCCATCATCCACTACGAGTTTGTTCCCGGCGACAAGCTGAAGATCACCGTCGCACCCAAGGGTGGTGGTAGTGAGAATATGAGCGAGGCAAAGGTCCTTGCTCCGGCTGCCGGTATCGAAGGGATAAAGGATTTCGTTGTGGATCGGGTGAACCGGAGTCAGGCCAACCCCTGTCCCCCGATTGTGGTCGGGGTTGGTATTGGCGGCAACTTCGAATATTCCGCCTATCTTGCCAAAAAGGCCCTCCTGCGTAACATTGGTGACCGCCATCCCGATCCTTTCTATGCCGATGTTGAGCGCGATCTACTGGAGAGGATCAATAAGCTCGGGATAGGCCCTCAGGGTCTGGGCGGTCGTATCACCTGTCTCGATGTCTTCGTTGAGGTCGCTCCCTGCCATGTCGCCTCACTCCCGGTTGCGGTCAACATCAACTGCCATGTTGCCCGCCACAAGTCAAAGACCCTATAGGAGGAGTGATGATCAGACTGAAGACCCCGCTTTCTGAGGAGGATATCCTCAAATTGAAGATCGGGGATCGGGTCCTCCTATCCGGTATCATCTATTCTGCCCGTGACACCGCCCACAAAAGACTGGTGGAGCTGATCGATAAGGGCGAACCCACCCCGATCGATCTCAAAGGCCAGGTGATCTACTATGTTGGTCCGGCTCCAGCCAAACCTGGTTATCCGATCGGACCGGCCGGACCAACAACCTCGGTCCGGATGGACCCCTATACCCCCAAGATCCTCTCCCGCGGTGTTAAGGGGCTGATCGGTAAGGGGAATCGGACCCAGCCGGTCATCGATGCCCTGAAAAAGTGGAAGGCGGTCTACTTCGTCGCCATCGGTGGTGCGGCTGCCCTCATCTCCAAACGGATCAAGAGCGCCAAGGTGGTTGCCTACGAGGATCTCGGCACCGAGGCGATCAGAGAGATGGAGGTTGAGGACTTCCCCCTGATCGTTGCCAATGATGCCCATGGTGGGGATCTGTTCCAGGAAGGGGTCGGTAGATTCAAGGTCGAATGATGATCGAAACCAAGACGATCCAGTTCTCCACCCGGGGGATGACCGATATCATCGACATCACCCCAAAGGTTGCGGAGGTGGTGAAGAAGAGCCGGGTCCAATCCGGAATTGTCTGTATCTTCCTGCCCGGTTCCACCGGGGGTATCACCACGATCGAGTATGAACCCGGCCTCATCAAGGATCTACCAGAGGTTCTGGATCGGGTCATCCCGACCAATAAGCGCTACCACCATGATGCCACCTGGGGTGATGGTAATGGTTTTGCCCATCTCCGTTCCGCCCTGATCAAGACCTCACTCGTTGTCCCTTTCACCGACAAGAAGCTCCTCCTCGGGACCTGGCAGCAGATTGTCTTTCTCGATTTTGACAACCGTTCCCGTAACAGAAGGCTCATCCTCCAGATCATGGGGGAATGATGAAGGCGATCGTGAAACCGAGACCTGGACCCGGGGCGGAACTGATCGAGGTCGACCCTCCCAAGGTCGGTCCTGGAGACTGTCTGATCAAGGTGGAGCGGGCCTCGATCTGTGGCACCGACTACCATATCTACCGGTGGGACCAGTGGTCTGAGTCGAGGATTCGACCACCCCGGATCTTCGGCCATGAGTGTGCGGGCACGGTGGTTGAGATCGGTGAGGGGGTGGTAGGGGTGAAGAAAGGGGATTTCATCTCGGCCGAGACCCATATCGCCTGTGGCCACTGCTACTTCTGCAGGACCGGTCTGGCCCACATCTGTCGGGAGGTTAAGATCCTCGGTGTCGATATCGATGGGGTCTTTGCCGAGTATGTCCGGATCCCCTATCAGAACTGCTGGGTCCTGCCCGGAGGATTTCCCACCGACTATGCCTCGGTGATGGAGCCATTCGGTAATGCGGTCCACTCGGTTACCGAGGCCAGGGTCGAGGGTGAGAATGTCCTAATCACCGGTGCCGGACCGATCGGTCTCATGTCGATCATGGTTGCCCGCAGTTATGGTGCCAACCGGATCATCGTCGCTGAGATCAATGACTATCGATTAGAGATGGCCGGAAAGGTTGGTGCTGATCTGGTGATCAATCCGAATGAAGAGGATCTTGTGGCAAAGGTTCAGTCCGTTACCGGTGGCATCGGGGTCGATGTCGTCCTGGAGATGTCTGGTGCCGAGTCAGCCATCACCCAGGGACTGAAGTCCCTGCGCGGGGGTGGCCGGTTTGTCATCCTCGGTATCCCAAAGCGACCGATTACACTGGACATCTCACCACTCATCGTCTTTAAGCAGGCGACGGTTATCGGTGTGAATGGGCGAAGGATGTTCGATACCTGGTTCCGGTCAACCCGACTAATCCTTGATCTGAAGATCGATCTTGAGATGATCATCACCCATCGGCTCCCCATGGATAGGTTTGAGGAGGGGATGGAGCTGATGGGTAGAGGGGAGTGTGGTAAGATCCTCCTTCTGCCATGAGATTCGGTTTTCACATCTCGATCAGCGGCGGATTTAAGAATGTGGTCAAGAGGGCCAAGGAGCGGAGCTGCGAGACGATCCAGCTCTTCTCCCGAAACCCGAGGGGCTGGAAGTATACCAAGCTCGATCCCGAGGATATCAAGACCTTCCGATCCGAACTCGAGGGGTCCGGGATTGAACCGGTATTTGTCCATATGCCCTATCTCCCCAATCTCGCCACCGGTAAGAAGGAGCTCTTCACCAATTCGGTCCTCTCTCTCAAGGAGGAGCTGAGAAGGGCGGAGATGATCGGGGCCGGATATGTGGTTATCCATGTCGGTAGCCGGGTCGGTCTTGATGAGGAGACCGCCCTCGAACATGTAATCAAGGGGATCAATCTTGCCCTGAAGGGGGTGAAGAACAGGGTGATGATCCTCCTTGAGAATACCGCCGGGATGGGGAGCGAGATCGGCTACCGATTTGAGGAGATCCGTAGAATCATTGAGAAGGTCACCGATCCGGAGCGGATCGGGGTCGTCCTCGACACCGCCCATGCCTATGAGGCTGGTTACGATCTCAAGAATGAGCTCGATTCGGTGGTGGAGGAGTTCGACCGGATCATCGGCCTATCCCGGTTGAAGCTCCTCCATCTCAACGACTCCAAGACCAAACTGGGGTCGAGGATTGACCGCCACTGGCATATCGGAAAGGGGGAGATCGGAAAGGAGGGGTTTCGGAGGATCGTCAACCATAAGAAGCTCCGCCACCTTCCCGGTATCATGGAGACACCAAGAAAGAATAAGAAGGAAGATCTGATGAATATGAGGATGATCAGATCACTGGTCGAATAAGGAGGAGTTATGTATAGTGAAAAATTTAAGAAACATCTGAGCGATGAACTGGAATCGATCCGGACCGAAGGCCTCTATAAGGAGGAGCGTATCATCCAGTCACCCCAGGCCCCAGATATTACCGTCCGCTACCCTGAGGATGCCCCTCCGGCTGAGGTGATCAATATGTGTGCCAATAATTATCTCGGTCTATCCAGCCATCCAGAGCTTATTGCGGCCGCAAAGAAGGGGCTCGAGGAGCGGGGCTATGGGATGTCCTCGGTCCGGTTCATCTGTGGCACCCAGGATATCCACAAGGAGCTGGAGCGGAAGCTCTCAGAGTTCCTGGGCACGGAAGAGACCATCCTCTACTCCTCCTGTATGGATGCCAATGCCGGTTTCTTCGAGGGGCTCTTCACCCAGGATGATGTCATCATCTCGGACCGACTCAACCACGCCTCGATCATCGACGGGATCAGGCTCTGCAAAGCGGAAAGGAGGATCTTCCAGCATATGGATATGGCCGATCTCGAGCGGCAACTGAAGGAGACCCAGAACAAGAGGTTCCGGGTGATCGCCACCGATGGTGTCTTCTCCATGGATGGTGATATCGCCAAGCTGGATGAGATCTGCGATCTGGCCGATAAATACGATGCCTTAGTCATGTTTGACGATTCCCATGCCACCGGATTCCTGGGTAAGACCGGAAGGGGAACCCATGAGTATCGTGGGGTGATGGAGAGGGTCGATATCATCACCACCACTCTTGGTAAGGCGATGGGCGGTGCATCCGGCGGCTGCACCTCGGGTCGGAAGGAGATCATCGATATGCTGCGCCAGAAGTCCCGACCCTACCTATTCTCCAACACCCTCTGTCCGGTCGTCGTTGCCGCTGCGATCAAGGCGGTCGATCTTCTGCTCCGATCAACCGAACTGAGGGATAAGCTCGAATGGAATACCAGATACTTCCGGGAGCGGATGACCGAGGCCGGCTTTGACATCAAACCGGGCATCCACCCGATCGTTCCGATCATGCTCTACAATGCCAAGCTCTCCCAGGATATGGCCCGGGATCTCTATAAAGAGGGTATCTATGTGATCGGATTCTACTATCCGGTTGTGCCCAAGGGTGAGGCCAGAATCCGGGTCCAGCTCTCGGCCGCCCACGAGAAGGAACACCTCGATCGGGCGATCGAGGCCTTCATCAAGGTGGGTAAGAAATACGACATCCTCGGCAAGACAAAGGAGCAGATAATCGAGAAATACGGGCTTTAGTAGCGGCGCCGGATCTCTTCGGCAACCCGATCAAGCCCGGGGATCATCAACTGGAGACATCTCCGGTAGACCTCGACCGTCCCTCCGATCGGGTCGAAAATCCCCCCTCCTTTCGGAAAATCCCGTAGCAGGAATGTCCTGGGACCGGCATCAGGATCGAGCTCCAAGACCCGTTCTCGGTGATGGGGTTGCATTACCAAGATGAGATCGGAACGGATGATCAGTTCCCTTGAGAGGGGCTGGGACTGATGATGGGAGATATCGATGCCCATCTCCCTCATCACGGTAATGGCGTTCTCAGCAGCGGGAAGACCGAGATCGGCGATTGTCCCGGCAGAATAGACAAAGACCGGCATCCCTTTTAACTTCTCCTTAAGATAGCCGACCGCCATCGGACTCCGGCAGGAGTTACCGGTGCATACGATCAGGATGGAGAAGTAGGAATTGGGATCGATCTTCACCTTACGCTTGAGGACTGGTTCGATCTCATAGATCGAGGCCGAACCGAGCCTCCGGATCACCGGAGGATAGGTGGTGAGATCGAGGACAGTGGAGGGTCGGTTGTCCAGCTCCCCCGCATTGACGATGAGATCGACCCCGGTGAAGGTCCGCTTCAATTCCTTCAGATTCCTCAAGACCGGCTCATCATGAAGATTGGCCGAGGTTGCAGCCAGAGGTTCACCGAACTCCCTCAAAAACTGGAGGAGCCAGTCGAGCTTGGGCACCCTCGCCCCAATCTTCCCCCCATAGACAAAATCATAACTGCCACGAGGGTGGAAGAGAAGGGTGAGACGACCTGGTAAGAGATCGAGCGACCTCTTCTGAGTCTTGGAGGTGAGCCGGGCATACTTAGAAAGCGTCTTTGTTGAATCAAAAAAAACTGCGAATTTTAAATCTTTTTTTCCTTTTAGCTTGGCTAATTTATTAAGAGAAGCCAAATCGGCGCGACTCAGTAGACCATAGACCGTATCTGTGGGGATGACTGCCACCCCACCCCGTTCGAGAACATGTTTGAGTGTTGGAAAGAGCTTCTGGTGCTTAACCCCGAGGATCTCCATCAAATGAGCTTCAGGGCAAAGAGGGCGGCATTCTTCGCTCCAGCCGATCCGATCCCGAAGGTTGCTACCGGAACACCTTTGGGCATCTGGATGATGGAGAGGAGGGAGTCGACACCTCTCAGATCCGAGGTCGGAAGGGGGACACCCAGGACCGGAAGATCGGTGTAGGCGGCGATCATACCGGGAAGATGGGCGGCATAGCCAGCACCGGCAATAATCACCTTGAACCCCTTCTCCTTTGCCGATCGGGCAAACTCCCGCACCGCCTCTGGCTGGCGGTGGGCCGAGAGGATAAAGACCTCATGGTCAACGCCCTTCTCCTTCATGATCGTAATTGCACCCTCCATGAACTTCTCATCGCTCTTGGAGCCCATGACGATGGCGATCTTGGCCATTCTACCCTCCAGTCCGTCTCAGACCATAAGCACCGATATCCTTTCGATAGTACATATTCTCAAACCCGATCTTCTCAATTGCCTGATAGGCCCGATTTCTCGCCCCTTTTAAGGTCTTATCGATCCCGGTCACCCCAAGAACCCTCCCCCCATTGGTCAGGAACTCCCCATCCTTATAGATGGTACCAGCATGGAAGATGACAAGATCCTCGCTCTCCTTGGCCCTGATCGTGATCGGAAACCCCTTCTCATACTTCTCAGGATACCCCTTAGAGGCCAGGATGACACAGACCGCATAGCGGTCGGCAAGTTTCAACTCCACCCCATGGAGCTCCTTCCTTCTGGTCGCAAGGAGGAGGGTCATCAGATCGGTCTCGATCAGGGGAAGGATGACCTGGGCCTCGGGATCACCGAATCGGACATTGTATTCCAGGACCCTCGGACCATTGGCGGTGATGATGAGGCCACAATAGAGGACACCCTGATAGATGATATCGTTGTCACTGAGGGCCCAGATTGTCGGTTTTACAATAACCTCATCGATAAACTTCATCAGTTTGGGGTCGATGGTAAATGGAGCATAGGCGCCCATCCCACCGGTATTTGGACCCCGATCACGATCGAGTAGCCGCTTGTGGTCCTGGGCCGAGGGGAGATACATGATGGTCTGACCATCGACCAGGGCGAATACCGATACCTCATAGCCGGAGAGGAACTCCTCAACCACTACCCGCTCGCCGGCCTTGCCCAGCCTCTTCTCAACCATCAGCCCATCGATAACCCGCTCGACATCCTTCTTCTTGGTGAGAACAAAGGTCCCTTTTCCTGCAGCAAGACCAGAGGCCTTGACCACGATCGGCACCCCCTTCTTCCTGATATAGGCGAGGGCAGATTTGGCCGAGTCAAAGATCTCGAACTCTCCGGTCGGTATCCCATAGCGTCTCATGAAGTCCTTGGCAAATGCCTTCTCCGCCTCGAGCTGGGCCGCCCGCCGGGAAGGGCCAAAGGCATCGAGCCCCCACTTTTCAAACTCATCGATGATACCGGCTGCCAGTGGGTCCTCGGGCCCGACCACGGTGAAGTCGATCTGATTCTCAAGGGCAAACTTGACCAGACCATCGATATCTAAGGGATCGATCGGAAGACAGTGGCCAAGCCGACAGATACCGCCATTACCGGTAGCGATAAAGATATCCTTGACCAGCTTCGACTGCTTCAGTTTCCAGACGATGGCATGCTCCCTCCCCCCTTTCCCGATCACCAGAACTCTCATCTCAATCCCTTCATCTGTTCAATGAACCCCTTAAATGAGTCCGGATCCCGTTCGATCAGGGTGCCAATCACAACGAAGTCACAACCCGCTTCGAATCGACTCTGGATATCCTCAAATCTCTTCAGTCCACCGCCCACGATGAGCGGAATATCGATACTCCTCCGAACCGCCCGCACCATCTCAACCGGAACCGGAAGTTCGGCCCCGCTCCCCGCCTCAAGATAGACCAGTTTCATCCCAAGATACTGGGCCGCAAGGGCATGGGCCTCGGCGATCTCTGGTTTGTTTCTCGGGATCGGGCGGGTGTTGGAGATATATTCGACCGAGGTATAATTGCCACCCTCAATCAGAAGATAGCCGGTCGGGATCACTTCCAGTCCGGAGTCGCGAATCCTGAAGACCGCCCGGACCTGATCCCCGATCAGATACTGGGGGTTCCGGCCGGAGAGGAGCGAGAGGAAGAGGATGCCATCGGCCCGACTCGAAACCTGGTTGGCACCACCGGGAAAGATGAGAACCGGGGTCGAAGTTAGTGATTTGATCTGTTCGATAAATGTGTCGAGATTCCGGCTCTTGAGATAGCTGGTTCCGACCAGGATCGCGGTCAGGTGGGGGAATGCCGGGCCGAGTCGATCGAGATCCGGCTCCCGGTCTGGATCGAGCAGGGCAAATACCCCCGGCCTCTTTTTCAGGAGCTCATCGTATAACAATGCCCCTCCTCATCAGATCACGGCCATGACGCTTCATAAATTTCTTTAGCTGGAAATACTGTTTCAGGAGCTGATTGATATCCTCAACCCTGGTTCCCGAACCCTTTGCAATTCGACGCTTCCGGGAGCCATCGATGATCTCCGGGTGGCGGCGTTCCTTCGGGGTCATCGAATTGATGATCGCCTCGATCCGGACCAGCTCCTTCTCATCGACATCCATCTTCGCCATACCTGGGATCATGGCCACCAGATTCCTGATCGGGCCGAGCCTTTTGATCGCCTTGAGCTGAGAGAGGAGATCCTCGAGATCGAACTCCCCTTTCGCCACCTTCTTCCGGACCACCTCGGCCTCGGCCCTCAATGGTTCGGTCTTCTCAATAAGGGTCCTGACATCGCCAAGACCGAGGATCCGCTGGGCGATCCGGTCCGGATAGAAGGCCTCAAGATCATCGAGCCTCTCCCCCACCCCGATATAATAGATCGGGATCCGGGCCACACTCCGGAGGGAGATCGCCGCCCCGCCCCTGGCATCACCATCGAGTTTGGTGATGATGGCGCCATCCAGACCGACACGCTCATGGAAGGTCTTCGCCTGAATCACCGCATCCTGACCGGTCATACCGTCAACAACAATAATATTATACTCCGGCTTGAGTTTCTCCTTGATCTCAACCAGTTCGATAACGAGCTCATCATCGATATGGAGACGGCCGGCGGTATCGAGGATGATGAGCTTAGACCCGATCCGTTCCGCCTCTTTCACTGCTTCACTGGCGATCATGACTGGATCACTGTCCGAGGTGTAGAAGTGGGCATTAGCCCGCTGGGCAATCCGGCGGAGCTGTTCCTTAGCGGCTGGACGTTTATTGTCCAGGGCGACAAGGATCGGCTGGAGTGAGCGGAACTGGTGGGCCAGTTTTCCGGCGCTGGTCGTCTTGCCCGTCCCCTGGAGTCCGATCAGGTTGATAATCGAAGGAGACCTTTTCGGGGTTAGCTTTGCCGGTTCCTTACCCAGGATCTCGACCAGCTCCCGATAGACCGCGGCCAGGATCATCTCACCCGGTCGGATCGAGCGGTCGATCGGCAGCCCCTCGAGTTTCCCCCTCAGATCATTGATGAACCGCTTCACCACCTTATAGTTGACATCGGCGGAAAGCAGGGTGATCCTCAGATCCTTTAAGAACTCATCGATCTCCTTCTTCGTCACCCGGCCGTAGCCGAGCACCTTCCGTTTCAGGATCTGGAACTGGTCGATCAGGGTTTCGAACATCTCAGCCTTTCGATCACCTGACAGTAATCCCGGGCCTTGAATATTGCCGATGCCGCCACCAAGAGGTCGGCTCCAGAACTGGCAATCATGGGGGCGTTCTCAACCTTTACCCCGCCATCGACCGCAAGGATACAGCCGACACCGGTCTCATCGATCCACTGCCGGGCCCTCCTGATCCGATCCAGGCTTCCGGTAATGAAACCCTGTCCGGCAAAACCGGGTTCTACCGACATCACCAAGAGG
>QNBE01000037.1 GCA_003645615.1 Caldifarciminota bacterium | reverse complement strand
TCCCTGATCATCTCCTCAACCCTCTTGGAGGCATCCAGGGTACTGGTGGCAAGACCCCTGATCTCTCCGGCTACAACCGAGAACCCTTTACCAGCCTCACCACTCCTTGCCGCCTCGATTGCGGCATTGATCGCCAGAAGCTCGGTCTGATCTGCAATCGTGCGGATGAGGTCTAAGATCTTTCTCACCTCATCACCAAGCATCCTGATCCCGGTTAGTCGCTCCCGCATCTGTTCGGTGAAGGCAACGAGGTCGTCGACAATTACGGATGCCTCGGTTACCAATCTCATCCCTTCATCAGCAGCCCGCTTCGCCTTTCCAGCGGAGACCGAGGTCATCTTCGAATGGGAGACGATGCTGTCGGTGATCCGGAGAAGCTCTTCCAAGGATTTGGCGATGGCGGTGATGCTTCGTGACTGTTCCGTTGCTCCTTTCGAGATGTTCTGAATTGTCGACGATATCTCTTGGGCCGAGGCATTCATCTGTTGGGAGGCGGTCGATATCGATTGGGCCTGGTGGATCACCTCCTGACTGGTAGTCTTGAGGATCCGGGTCGATTCATTCAGATCTTGAATAAGCCGGAGATGTTGCGTCCGGATGGTGGCGAGGTCAGAGAAAGGGGGGGCAAGTTCGGGGTGGATGGTCAAGGTGCGGATTGAACCGATAAGGTAAGAGAGTTGGAAGAAGAAGATCGCGAACAGCAGAAGGGAGAGAAGGATCGAGCCGGTATCTGGATGATAGATGGCGAGGATGGAGATAACCAAGGAGATGGTGGAAAGGAGGAAGTAGGTCATGATCGAGAATGGGGAGGATTCTTGATGGGGTGAGAAGGTGGGCAGGTAATAGGAGAGGCCGAGAAGGAGCGAAGGGGGAACGGAGAGGAGGGGGGAAGGTGTGAGGAGGAGGTTGACGAGGATCAGGAGGATGGTAGTTGTGATCGTGGTAATGAGAACCGAGAGGAACCGGCTGATTATCTGGACGAAGATGAAAGAGATGATGAGGAGAGGATAATAGAGCCCGGCGGGGGTGAGTCCTTTGATGGTATGGAGAAGGAAGAAGAAGGCAAGAGAGGTTCCAATGATAAGGATCTGACCTGGATTTGGCCTCATTGGATGAGATGGTATGGGTTAATCAGACCGTAGAGTTGGGAATCCACGACTATCACCCCGCTCAGGATCCTCTTTCCAAGCTCCGGTAGAAGGTCGGGTAGCGGAAGGATCTCCTCCTCGGAGATGCTTTGGAACCGAGGCCGTTCAGGGATCAAGAGCCCATAAGGGGAACCCTTGCCTCTGATGATGATGAGAAAGTTGGTGGGCCCCTCGAGCCCGAGAAGCTGGCCAAGGCTATAGATCGGGATTCTCCGGTCTTCATAGTTCAGATAGCCAGCCTCTTCCCCCTTTCCCGGTCCAGATTCATAGGTGGGGTTCTCAATCAAGTCGAGGATATGATCCAATGGGATGGCATAACCCTCATCCCCGAGTCGGATGAGGGCATACCGATTCGTCCCCCCTTTCAACTACTCCTCGATCAGTATCGCCTGGGAAGGGCATTCATCGGCGGCCTGACGGACCGCATCCTGAAGTTCCTCTTCCACCGTGTCGACCTTTACCTGAGCAACATCCTCCACCAGTTCAAAGATCTCTGGTGCGGTATCGACACAGAGACCGCAACCAGTGCAGAGATCGGGATCGACTACAACCTTCATGTTACCTCCTTTCCTTCAACGCCTTCTTGATAAAACCGATAATTTTTGGGACCGAGATTCCGATATCATCAAGGAGAATATAATAATGGTCTGAACCGGCATAGGTTGGGATGCCGATATGTTTGATCGTAGCCATAATTCCCTGATCGGCAAGATAACTGGAGATGATGGAACCGAGACCGCTTCGAAGCAGATGGTCTTCGATCGTTATGATGAGACCGGTCTTGGCCGCAGCGGTGATTGCCTCATGATCGAGATCGAATGGGGTTGAAAAATTGTAAACCGAGATCTCGATCTTCTCCTTTCTCAGCTCATCGGCGGCCAGGACCGAAGGGTAGACCCCCTTTCCCATCGTGATGATTGCCGCCTGACTACCATGCCGGAGGAGATCGGCCCGACCGTAGGAGAAACGGTAGTCACTGCCAAAGAATGGTGCTCCATCCTCACTCAAGATCACCGGATCGGCCGATCTCCCCATCCCGACCATGAAGTTACCGAATTCGGTTACGATATAACGGATCACCCGGTCGGTCTGGTTGGGATCAGCCGGTATGATGACCTTGAAGTGGACCAGATTCCGTAGTAGTCCCAGATAATCGATGCAGTGATGGGTTTTGCCGTCCGGCCCAACATCAACCCCGAGGTGGGTAAGGATTAATTTGAGATTGGTGTGATTGAGATCATTGAGCCTCATCTGGTTATAGACCTCATCGATACCAAAGACACCAAAGTCGGCCATAACCGAGATGATCCCGCGGGTCGATATCGCCCCAGCAATTGTAGCGGTATTATGCTCCTGGACGCCGGCCTGAAAGAAATGCTCCGGTGCAACCTCGGCAAATAGAGAGCTGCGGACAGAAGCGGTGAGGTCACAGTCGAAGACGACGATTGGGGTGCGCCCCTTCTTCTTATGGTTGAGCCGGGCGATATCCCGTAGGGCATTGCCGAATGCAGTCCGGTTGGGGATTTTGGTCTCGGGATCATAGTTTCGAGGCTGACCGGGATTGATCCGGATCTTATAGGTGATGGGACGACCGTACCGCTTAGGGGTGATCTTCTCCCTGAGATTTCGATACTTCTCAAGGTCATTCTCAAGGTTGAGTTCGGCCAAGGCGGATGCCAGTTCCTCCTCCTTAAGTGCCTTGCCATGATACTGAACCCGGTTCTCCATGAAGCTGACCCCTTTACCCATAATGGTATGGGCAATGATTGCGTAAGGGGAAGCACGGTCCTCAGTCGCCTCAATAAGGGCATCGTGGATCTCCTGGTAGTCATGGCCATCGATCTCCAGCACCTTCCAACCATCGGAGAGATAATTGTCACGAATATTTACGGGCATCACTTCGTGGACCGAACCGGAGATCTGAAGCTGGTTGTAATCGATAATTACGGTGAGATCATTAAGACGGTATTTCTTGGCAAATCGCCTCGCCTCAGCAACCTGACCTTTGGCCTGCTCCCCATCACTCATGATCACATAGGTGTGATAACTCCGTCCAAGGATCTTTGCGGCTAAAGCAAAACCACATCCGGCCGAGAGCCCCTGACCAAGATTACCGGTTGTCCACTCCACACCCGGAACCATCCTCTCGATATGACCTTCATAGATTGAATCGAGTCGACGGAAGGTTGCGACCGCTTCTTCGATATCGAGGAAGCCGAGCCGGCCCAAAGCAGCATAGAGGCCGGGAGAGGTATGACCATGGCTGATGACGATCCGATCCCGCTCGGGATCACCAAGATTGTTAGGCTCGATTCGAGCAAAGGAGAAGACGACCAGATAGATATCAAGTGAGGACATCGAACCACCGGGATGGCCAGATCCGGCCAAGGTGGTCATCTTGAGGATGTCACCCCGTGCCAATCGGGATATCCCTTTTAGCCGCTTGAGGGTTTCCGAAGAGAGACTCCTCTTTGCCGCGGTAACCATGACAAGTTTAGTCTACTATATTGCTGGCCCAGCTGATGTCAACACTATTGTGAGACAAAATGGATCGACCTTTTGAAGGCGGCAGCAACCGCTTCGGGGATGGTCTCGCTAAGGGTCGGATGGGGAAAGATCGTATGTTCCAGTTCCGTCGCCTTGAGACCGGATCTGATAGCGAGTGAGAAGAGGCCGATCAACTCTGAGGCGTGGGGACTGATGATATGGGCACCAACTACCTGCTCAGAGACGGGATCGATAATCACCTTGCAGAGGCCTTCCATTGCCTCCATCGATCCAGCCCTTCCCGATGCCCGGAGGGGGAATTTACCCACCAACGGGTTGGAAAGCTCGCTTTCGTTCTTACCGATCCAGGCATATTCCGGAGCGGTGAAGACACAGCCGGGAACAGGTCCAAGCTTGTATTCACCCCCCGCCAAACTCTGGGCTAAGGCCATACCCTGATGGGAGGCTCGATGGGCAAGGAGGGGTGGACCGGTGACATCCCCGATCGCATAGATGCCGGCGATATTGGTCTGAAATCCCGGACCGGTTTTGACGAATCCGTTGGGGGTAAGATCGATTTCGAATCGGCTTTTGGGCAGAACCGGAGACCTCCCGATGGCGACCAGGACCGCATCGAAGCCCTCAATATCAGAAGGTTCGGAGATCCTCTTATTGAGGATGATCTCAAGACCGGAGCGCTCCAGGATTCTCTTAAGGAGGGAGGCCATCTCAGGATCGGTCCCGGGAAGGAGCTGGTCCATCATCTCGACAACGGTAACCCGGCTTCCCAAGCGGTGGTAGATCGTTGCCAGTTCAAGTCCCACCGCGCCGGCGCCGATGACCAGAAGGCGATCGGGGATGAAGGGGAGATCGAGGAGATCATTTGAGGTTAGAATGGATCTGTGGTCAAACTCTAAATGGGGAAGAGCCAGTGGCCGGGTGCCGGTTGCAACCACCACTCTACTGGTGACGATCTCCCGCCCCCCTACCTTCACCAGATTTGGCTCGATCAGTTCCCCCTCTCCGGGGATCAGATCGATCCGGTGCTTCCTGAATAGATACTCGATCCCCTTAACCAGACGGGTGACGATCTCATCCTTCCTTTTCCTCAGTTTGGCGAGATCAACCCCGGTGGATAAGGTGATTCCGCTGCGGCGGAAGGTCAGGATCTCGGTGGTGGTGAGGAGGGTCTTGGTCGGGATGCAGCCGCGGTTGAGGCAGACCCCACCGAGACGATCCCGTTCAATAACCGCCACCCTCATCCCGAGCTGCGCTGCCCTTATCGCACCCACATATCCAGCTGGTCCACCACCAATTATTACCAGATCGTAGCCCATATCAGAATATAGCCTCATGGTCAGGGTTGTCAATCGAGGCGATTTGGAGATAATTATCTATGGTCCCACTTCTTTTCTCCTTCACCTTCGCTGTCCTCGGCGATAATCGGGGCCAGAGCCCCCTCCAGATCCCCGAGGTCTTTCCAGAGATCATCACCGAACTCAATCTCCTCCAGCCCGATCTGGTTGTCCACCTCGGTGATATGATCCTCGGATATACCGATGATACGACCCTGATCCGGAGGGAGTGGGAACAGTTCGACTCAGTTATGGAAAGGCTGACGATGCCCTACCATCTCGTCGTTGGCAATCATGATGTCTGGGACTCAACTTCAGAACAGATATTCAAGAAACGCTACGGCTATCTCTATAAATCCTTTCTTATAGAAGATTGCCACTTCATAATCCTCGATTCGGAGCTGAGATCGATGCCGGATCGGATTGGAGGGGATCAGCTCACCTGGCTCAAGCAGGTATTGAAGACCAAGTCCAGATTTAAGTTCGTCTTTCTCCATAAACCTCTCTGGGCCGAGGATTCGACCTACTGGTTTGAGAAGATCCACCCTCTGCTCAAAAGAGATGGGGTTATTGGAGTCTTCTCCGGCCACTGGCATGCCTATGAATATCTCAAGCGGGATGGGATCAGATACATCGTCAGCGGTGGTGCTGGCGCTCCCCTCAATGAGTTTGAGAAGGCGGGGGGCTTTTACCACTATCTTTTAGTGAATGTTGCCGAATCGGTCCGCATCGCTGTGGTCCGTCCCGGTAGCATCTTGCCAGAGGATATCGTCCGTTTCGAGATCGCGGAGCGAATCTATCAGATCAACCGGAGGTGGGTTGGTTATCCCTGGATCTATTATCCTCCCAGATCCGATACCGTAGTCCTTTCAATCGTCAACCCTTTCCATTTCGAGCTCTGTGGCACAATTGATGCTGCCGGCAGAAGATTCCCATTCCGGATTGAACCCGGGGAGAGTGGTATAGCGGAGTTTCCGATTTCTAATCTCCCCCGGTGGTATCCCACCCCGCCGGTTTTGATCACGATTAATTATAATGAGGGGGGTGATACCATCACCCTCAAACGGAAGGTGGTCCTTGTGCCTCAGGTCAGGATCGTAAAACGTGAGATCGAGATCGATGGTGAGATCGATGATTGGTCCGGGATCGATTCGATACCCATTGCTGCCCCAAACTTCTGGGGTTCGAGGACTCATCGGGAATGGGAGGGGAGAGGTGATCTCAGTTTCCACTTCCGCCTGGCCTATGACGACGACAACCTCTATTTCTTGGTGGAGGTAACCGATGATGTGCACGATCAGCGGTTTAGCGGTGCTGGTCTCTCCCGTGGCGATGCCCTGATTTTTGCGGTTTCGGCCAATGGTGATCCTAAAAATAACGATCCTAAGGAGAGGTTGAGTATATTCTTCTTCGGTCTCACCGAGAAAGGTGGTGAGGGTTTCCTTTTCTACCCCCAGGGCAAGGGTCAACCCAGCTACCAGATTGCAGCCGATCGAAGTGGTGATCGGACGATCTATGAGGGTAAGATTAACCGGAAGACACTCGGATCAGAGATCTGGGAAAAAGGGACAAGAGTCTTTCTCGATCTCACGGTCACCGATTCCGATGGAAAGAAAAGGGAAGGTTGGCTTGCCACTACCCCTGCCTTGATGATTGAGAATAATACCGCTTTCTGCTTAGAGGGAAGGCTGGACTAAAGGATATCTATCTTCAGGTTTTTCCAGATTTCGATAAACCTCTCTAAGGTTGGTCGTTTATCCTCGGGTACCGAGGTAAATTCGAGGCCGTAGTGGAAAAGGTCGTCCATCTTTTTCTTCCAGACCACCCGGGCGTTAAGGGTGAGGAACTCCTCTTTGAGGGCGATCTCAAGTTCCAGTTCGGTGCCCACCGAAAAGTCATCTGGACACTCAATCCGGATCCCTTCCTTACTCAGATCGAGCGAGCGGGCAACCGCTCCATAGATTGGATAGCCAAGTTTGTCATACCGGGTGATATCAACAAAATTTAGGGTCCGAACCCGCTCCGAACGGCGTTTGCGGCCGAATCTCTTCTCTTCCTCCATCGGGATAGTATAGCGAGGCGAGTTCCGCTGTCAAGGGTTGACACACCCGACTCCCAGGATATAATCGATCGGCATGTCCCCATCTCATGGCCATATCCTCTTTATCAACATCCCTTTCTGTGCCAAAAGATGCCATTTCTGCCGTTACGAGATCTACGATTCGGTAGAGCTACTCAAGGATTATATCAACGGCCTCATCGATGAGATGAGACTCCGCACCCGTGTCCACCGGCCAAAGATATCGGTCGGTTATATCGGCGGTGGCTCACCAACCCTGGCACTTCCATTCCTCGACGATCTCATTACCGAGATGAAGGACTGGCTCGATCTTGCCTTAGAGGAGTTCACCATCGAAGCAATGCCCGGAACCTTTGGTATCCCTGAGGCCGATCACCTCCGTCGGCTCGGTATCGATCGGATCTCTCTTGGGATCCTCTCCCTCAATGATCAATACTTGGAGGAGCTGGGTCGTCAGTATAATTCCGAACAGGCGGTAATCTCTTATCATATCCTGAGAGAGGTGGGTTTTAAGAACATCGATGTTGTCCTGGCCCTCGATGATGATCGGAAGCTCGATCTCTGGCAGGAGACGATTGAGCTGGTAGTGGCACTGAGCCCCGAGCATATCACCCTCTGGCAGATCAATCCTTATTCCGAATTTAAGGAATGCTATCTCTGGGCGGATGAATATCTTACCGCAAAGGGCTATGATCATTACGAATACAGCTCTTTTGCCCGCTCCGGTTTCCGATCCCGATTCCAGATTCAGCGGCTCCTCCTTAACCGTCAGCTCGGACTGGGAACCGGTGCGGAAACGATCCTCGGTGACATTCGGGAGACCAACTACGATCGGATCGAAGAGTATCTCGATGCCATCAACAGTGAAGAACTCCCGGTCAAAAGAAGGGAGCGGATCGATATCGATCAATTTCGTCTTATCAGCGGGCTCAAATCTTATCTGGGGGTGAAGAAGAGCCTCTTTCCCAAATCAGCATTAAAGAGATATCTTGATGAAGGGCTATTCTTTGAGGATGGCGATATGGTCTTTCCCACTAAGATCGGCTATCTCCTCGCCGATGCCGTTTATAACCAGATCAAAGGTTAAACTGGAAAAGCATTCCATCGGTCTAAATTTACGATGAGGTATCGGGATGCTGGGGTTGATATATCCTCTCTCGACCGCATGAAGGAGAGGATAAAGAATCTTGTCGCCGGGACATTCAACACCAATGTGGTCACCGGGATCGGTCTATTCGGTGGCCTCTATCAGATCGGCGATAAGATTCTGGTGAGTAGCACCGATGGTGTAGGGACAAAACTGAAGGTGGCGCAGCTGGCTCGCCGCCACACTTCAGTAGGAGAGGATATCGTCAACCACTGCATCAACGATATTCTAACGCTTGGCGCGGAGCCGCTCTTTTTTCTCGATTATATCGCCTATACCACCATCGACGACCGGGTACTGGGAGAAATTCTGGAGGGTCTGGCCAATGCCTGTCTCAAGGTGAAATTGCCATTGATCGGTGGTGAGACGGCTCAACTTCCCGGTTACTTCCAACCCGGTGATTATGATCTGGTTGGATTCATTACCGGGATCGTCGATCGGGCCAAGCTCATTACCGGAGACGGGATCAGACCCAATGATCGTTTGATCGGTCTCCCCTCATCCGGCCTTCACACTAACGGCTACTCACTGGTGCGAAAGATCTTCTTCGAGGTCAATCACTATCCGATCGATCACCGATTTCCCGAGCTCGATCTCCCCTTAGGGGAGGAGCTGCTGATACCACACCGGTGCTATCTTAGGGAGGTGCGGAAGATTCGTGGGTATGCCCGGGGCATTATCCATATCACCGGCGGTGGTTTCTATGGCAATATCCCGAGGATCCTGCCCGATGGGCTTGGGGTGAAGATCGATAAGAGAAGCTGGTCTCCCCCTCCGATATTCAACCTCATCCAGAAACTGGGAGATGTTCCCGAAGAGGAGATGTATCGAACCTTCAATATGGGTATCGGAATGATCATCGTGGTCTCGCCCGATGATGAGGAGGCGGTGATCGGTCAGATTGGCGGGATTGCGATTGGATCGGTGGTAGAAGGGGAAGGGGTGGTGATCGAATGAATGCCGAGGATTTGAAGAAGATCCAGGAACTGGTTGAGAGGGATACTTCCTACCACTTTGATGCTTACCTCTTTGTCCTCTCCGCACTCAGCTATACCTTGAAACGGATCAGGGAGAGACGCCATGTCTCCGGTCGAGAGTTGCTCGAGGGGATCAGGATGTTGGGACTGGAGCTTTATGGTCGATTTGCCCCCGAGGTCTTCCACCACTGGGGAGTCCACAACACCTTAGATTTTGGCAAGATCGTCTTCGCTCTGGTCGATTGCGGTATCTTAAGGAAGCGAGAAGAGGATACCCTCGATGAATTTAAGGATGTCTACGATTTCGATCAGGCCTTTATCGAGAACTATGAGGTGGAGATCAAGCGAAGTTGACAAGCCCATAAATTTGGGTATATTTATTTAGGGGGTTAGTGTGAAAAAAGGACCGGTTTCCACACTCAGGGAACAGCTGGCAAGGGCGGAGGAGGATGCCCGCAAGTTCTATGACAGCTATCTCCGAGCCCTGGCCGCCCTTGACAACTATCGCAAACAGAAGGATGAGGAGCTCAGGCGGAAGAAGGACGAGATCTACGAACAGATCATGCTCGAACTCATCCCGATATTCGACAATTTTGATCGCGCCCTCTCCTCCGCTGAGATCACCTCAGACTTCCAGAAGCTCCAGGAGGGTGTAGAGATCATCTTTCGCCAGTTTAAGGAGACGCTGAACAAACTGGGGCTTGTCGACTTCTCAGCCAAGGGAAAACCCTTCGATCCTAAGTATCATGAGGCGGTGAGTGTGGTTGAGACCGAGGAGTATCCGCCGGATACGGTCGTCGATGAGATCAGCAAGGGCTATATGTTCAAAGAAAGGGTTATCAAACCAGCCTTAGTTACCGTTGCCAAGCCCAAAGGAGGTGAGGAAGATGGCTAAGGTCATCGGGATTGACTTAGGTACAACCAATTCCTGTGTTGCGGTAATGGAAGGGAAGGAGCCCAAGGTCATCCCCAATCCCGAGGGTGGACGGACAACGCCTTCGGTTGTCGCCATCACCAAGAGCGGCGAGCGGGTTGTCGGTTCTATCGCAAAAAGACAGATGGTGACCAATCCAGAAAGAACCGCCTATTCAGTAAAACGGTTCATGGGACGGCGTTATCGTGAGGTGGGGCCCGAGATCGAACGGGTGACCTATCAAGTGATTGAGGGGCCGAATGGTGATGTCCGGATCAAACTGGGTGAGGAGACCTTTGCCCCACCCGAGATCTCTGCTATGATACTCCGCTATCTTAAGGAGGCGGCCGAGTCTTATCTCGGTGAGAAGGTGACCAAGGCGGTGATTACGGTGCCCGCCTATTTTAATGATTCTCAGCGTCAGGCAACCAAGGATGCTGGGAAGATCGCCGGCCTTGAGGTACTGAGAATAATTAATGAACCGACCGCGGCCTCCTTAGCCTATGGACTGGAGAAGAAGAAGAATGAGAAGATCGCCGTTTATGATCTGGGCGGAGGGACATTTGATATTTCGATTTTGGAGATCGGTGAAGGCGTCTTCGAGGTTAAATCGACCAATGGAAACACCTTCCTCGGTGGCGACGATTTCGACCAGCGGATCGTGAACTGGCTCGTGGAAGAGTTCATGCGAGAGAATAATGTCGATCTGAGGAAAGATCTTACCGCCCTCCAGCGGTTACGGGAGGCAGCGGAGAAGGCGAAGTGCGAACTTTCAACCACCTTAGAGACGACGATCTCTCTCCCCTTCATTACCTCTACCCAGGATCGAGGTCCACTCCATTTGGAGGTCAAGTTGACCCGGGCCAAACTTGAGTCGCTGGTCGAGGATCTGGTGAAGAAGACGATCCCATGCTGCAAGCAGGCCTTGGCCGATGCCGGACTGAAGCCGGAAGATATCAACGAAGTCATTCTGGTCGGAGGTCAGACCAGGATGCCCCTGGTCCAGGAGACGGTCCGAAATTTCTTCGGTAAGGAGCCACATAAAGGGATCAACCCCGATGAGGTTGTCGCTATCGGTGCGGCGATCCAGGCTGGGGTCCTCTCCGGTGAGGTGAAGGAGATACTCCTCCTGGATGTCACCCCCCTCTCACTGGGGATCGAGACCCTCGGTGGGGTAATGACCAAGATCATCCCCCGCAATACCACCATCCCTACCCGGAAGAGTCAGATCTTCACCACTGCTGAGGATAATCAGACTGCGGTTACGATCCACGTGCTCCAGGGTGAGCGGGAGATGGCGGCCGATAACCGGACCTTAGGCCGGTTTGAGCTTTATGGGATCCCGCCCGCACCGCGAGGTATCCCCCAGATCGAGGTCTGCTTCGATATCGATGCCGATGGTATCCTCCATGTCTCAGCCAAAGATCTTGCCACGCAGAAGGAGCAGAAGATCCGGATTACAGCGACCAGCGGCCTGACCGAGGAGGAGATCGAGAGGATGGTGAAGGATGCCGAGGCCCACGCTGAGGAGGATAAGGCAAAAAGGCAGCTCATCGAGGCGAGGAATAAGGCAGACACCCTTATCTATTCGGTTGAGAAATCTTTGAAGGATCTTGGTGATCGGGTTTCTCGGGATGAGCGGGAGCGGATCGAGGCCAAGATAAAGGATCTGAAGGAGGCGATGAAAGGGACGAATATCGATGAGATCAATCTTTATATGGAGGAACTCCAGCGGCTCACCTACCGGTTGACTGAGGAGATGTATAAGGCGGCTGCCTCTCAGGCCACTGGCCCTAAGCCGGAAGAGAGGAAGGAGGAGAAGCGGGAAGGAGAGGTCGATGCCGATTACCGGGTGGTGGATGAGGAGGAGAAGGGTTCGTAGATGGCCAAGCGTGACTACTATGAGATCCTCGGCGTCTCAAGAAACGCCACCCAGGATGAGATCAAACAGGCCTACCGGAGATTAGCCAAGAAGTATCACCCCGATCTCAATCCCAAGAATCGGAAGGAAGCGGAGGAGAAGTTTAAGGAGATCTCTGAGGCCTATGAGGTCCTTATGGATCCTGAGAAGAAGAGACTCTATGATCAGTTTGGACATGAAGGTGTCTCACAGACCTTCCGTCGCGGTGGCTTCACCTGGGAAGACTTCACCCACTTTGCCGATCTCGAGGATATCCTGGGAGAGTTTTTTGGCGGATCGATCTTCGGCGACCTCTTCGGCACCAGACCACGACGCCGATCGCGACGGGGTGGTAACATCCATGTCGAACTCAACCTCTCCTTAGAGGATATCGTTAAGGGTAAGAGGACGACCATTGCTCTTAACCGGTATGAACGTTGTCCATCCTGTCAGGGGAGAGGGGGATTAAAGGTGAGGGGTTGTCCTACCTGCGGTGGGACCGGACAGGTAAGGACCCAGACCCGAAGCTTCTTCGGCTCCTTCTTCCGGGTTGGTTCCTGCCCCCATTGTGGAGGAACCGGGAACATCGTTACCGATCTCTGCCCCAAGTGCCAGGGTAAAGGCCGGATCCGGAGGAAGACCATGATCGAGGTGAAGATCCCTCCCGGGGTTAGAGAGGGGAACTATATCACCCTGCGGGGTCAGGGGCATTGGGATCAAGGTGGCAGTGGCGATGTGATTATTGAGATTAAGGAGAAACCACACGATCTCTTTGCCGTTCGGGGTGATGATCTGGAACTTGAGATCCTCGTCCCCTATTCTACTCTGGTTCTGGGAGGAAAGATCGAGGTGCCCACTCTCAATGGTACCAGGAAACTTTCGATTACCCCTTATACCCCTCCCGGAACCAGGTACAAGTTTAAAAACGAAGGTCTGTCCCGTTATCATGGCGGAAGAGGTGATCTGATCGTTACGATCAATGCCGACCTTCCGAAAAAGGGTAAGGATCTGGAGAGATTAATTAAGGAGTTGAGGAGTTATGAGAAGCCGATTGTGGTCCGAAAACCACGCACATGAGTTCTTTTATATCCCACCCGATAAGGTCTCTGAGAATAGGGTCTTTTTCGGCCCTAATGAATCGAGACATATCATAAGGGTTTTGCGCCATCGGAAGGGTGACCATATCTATGCCTCTGATGGGGAAGGGACTATTTACCATCTCAGGATCTGTGTGGATGACCCCAAGGGTATCGAGGCCGAGATATTGGAGTTGGAGCGGATTGAGCCCAGGATCCATTTTGTCCTCTCCGTAGGTCTGTTAAAGGGTAAGCGGATGGACTATGTGATCGAGAAGTCGACCGAGCTCGGGGTGGTCAGTATCATCCCGATGCTCACCAAGAGAACAGTAGTCAAAAATCTTGGTGGCCTCAGGAGGATCAGACTCGAACGGATTGCTATGGCGGCGATGAAGCAGTCGCGAGGTGCCTGGCTACCGAAGATCTCAGAAGTGGAACCGTTCGATGAGGTTGTCGATTATCTCTCCAACTACGATCTGGTCCTGATCGCCCATCCAGGTGGTGACTGGCGACCATCTGGTGAGCGACCATCCTCGGTAATGATCATGATCGGTCCAGAAGGCGGCTTTACCGATCAGGAACTGGATGAGGCGGTCCGCCGCGGGGCCAAGGTTATGGATCTGGGCGCCAAGAGGCTGAGGAGTGATACCGCGGCCGTTGTCTCCTTGGCCCGAGTGATGGCGCTCTTTGAGAACGAAGGAGGTGAAGGAGAGTGGCCGGTATAATCGTCTATGAGGGCGAGTCCTTTGAGAATGCCCTGCGTCGATTCCGTAAATCGGTGGAACGGGCTGGCATCCTGAGGGATGTCGCTCGTCATCGCCACTATGAGAAACCGAGTGAACGGAGGAAGAGGAGATTGATCAATGCCAAGAAGAGGATGTATCGGAGGATGAAACAGGGTCAATGATGGATTTCGCCTTAAGGGAGTTGGAGTTTCCTCAGATCATCGAGTGGATTGCGGAGTATGCCTCATCAGAACTTGGAAGGGCGGCTATCCATGAGCTTAAACCCGGTCTTGATCCCGATCGGATCGGGGAGGATTTCGAACTTATTGAAGAGATCTCCCGAATGAATCTTCCTCCTCTATCGATTCCGCTTTTCGATTTCGATCGTCTCCAGGATAGGGCTGAGGTCTTCCAGGTCCTGTTATTCCTTAGAATCCTCCGGGAGATAAAACG
The DNA here is from genome assembly GCA_003645615.1 of Caldifarciminota bacterium. Classification (GTDB taxonomy): domain Bacteria; phylum Hydrothermota; class Tepidihabitantia; order B36-G15; family B36-G15; genus B36-G15. The sequence continues at coordinate 4,332 of QNBE01000037.1, read as the reverse complement.
ACTGCCGGCCCGGAAAGGTGGAGCACTCGATCGACTGCTCTCCCGGATCGATCCCCTACCGGAACTCCGTGATCGTCTCGATCGGATTTTTGACGATGGGGGCGGGATTCGAGACTCAGCTTCCCCTCAGCTCAGCCGGATAAGAAGGGAGCTGAGACAGACTCATGATCAGATCATCCATCTTTTGGGAAGGCTGATTCGGAAGCATCGGAGGCTGCTAAATAGTGACCAGATCACCACCAGAAGAGGGAGGTTTGTCCTCTGCGTCAAACATGGAGCCAAGGATCGGATCAGAGGGGTAGTCCACGACCTCTCGGAATCGGGCCATTCCCTCTTCATCGAACCAGAAGAGTCGGTGGGGATCCAGAATCAGCTCGAGGAGCTGAAGATAGTGGAGCAGCGAGAGGTGGACCGGATCCTGAACCGCCTCTCCCGGGCAATCGCTGCGGTAAGTGGTCGGCTTGAGATCGACCGGAATATCCTGATCCGGCTCGATACCATTCAGGCCCGTGCCCGGTTTGCCCGGGAGGTGGAAGGGGTGCGACCGAAACTGAATACGGAAGGGAAGATCAGGATCAGGTCCGGCCGCCATCCAATCCTCTATCGGATCAAAGGGGATGGGGTCGTCCCGCTCGATCTCGAGCTCGACTCCGGTATCCTGGTTGTCACCGGCCCCAATGCCGGTGGAAAGACGGTCCTCCTCAAGACGGTGGGCCTTCTGGTGGCGATGGCCAATGCTGGATTGTTTGTCCCGGCTGAGTATGGAACCGAGCTTCCCTTAGTTGACAACATCTTCGCCAAGATCGGCGATGAGCAGTCCTTAGAGCATGATCTCTCCTCCTTTACGGTCCAGATCGAGGTGGTGAAGGAGATCCTGTCCGAGGCGACACCAAGAAGCCTCATCCTCCTCGATGAGCTTGGCTCCAACACATCTCCTCAGGAAGGGAGCGCCCTCGCCTGTGCCATCCTTGAGGAGATCCAACGGATTGGGGCCCGTTGTGTCGCAACCACCCATTCGGAGGATCTGAAGGCCTTTGTCTTTGGCCGGAATGGCTTTTCCATAGGTGCGATGGGGTATAATGGTGGACCCACCTACCGGTTCTATCCCAACCATTTCACCCCCAGCTGTGCCCTCTCGATTGCGGAAAGGATGGGACTCAGTCCGGCCATCATCGATCGGGCCCGGAGGCTGATTACCGAGGAGCGGAACCGATTTGATGAGTTGACTGCGACCCTGGCACGGGAAAGGGAAGAGCTGAGGGGCCGTCTGGCCGAGGCGGAAAGGTTGAAGCAGAGCTATGAGCGGAGGATGAGGGAGCTTGAGGAGTTGCGGAGGGTTAAGAGAAGGGAGTATGATCGGAAGCTGAAACAGATCGTTCAGGAGGCGAGGCGGGAGGTGGAAAGGCTTGTGGAGAGACTTTCGGTTGAGGGCCCCAAGCGGGAGGTGATTAAGGAGATCCGGGGCAGGATTGACAGGTTGGAACCGAAACCTGAGCCAGCCCCAGCTCCCGATCTACCGATTGGAGCTCTGGTTGAGTTGAATGGGGAAGTGGGGTCTGTCCTCGATCGGAAGAGGGATGAGTATCTGGTGGGACTGGGAAGGATCAGGCTGTGGATCCATGGCTCCTTTCTCAAGATGGTCGACCCCGATCCCACCCCAACCCTCAATCTCCATGGTCGTAACCGTGATGAGGTCTCCCATCTTATCGACCGATTCCTTACCGATGCGGTAAATCGGGGCAAAAAGACCGTGGTCATTATCCACGGCCTCAGCGGTGGGGTGGTTAAGACCGAGACCGATACCTTCTTAAGACGGGATCGGCGGGTTAAGGGGTTCTGGCTCGACCCCCAAAATCCCGGGCAGACCGTGGTGAGGATCTATGGTTGATCGGGCGATCATCGATGAGATCCGGATGCGGAATGATATTGTGGAGGTGATTGGTGAGTATCTCCCCCTCCAGAAGGTGGGGAGGAACTATCGAGCCCTCTGCCCTTTCCACTCCGACACCCATCCCTCATTCTATGTCTCACCAGAAAAGCAGATCTTCTACTGCTTCGGCTGTCAAAAGGGAGGGAATATCTTCACCTTTCTGATGGAATACGAAGGGATCGGCTTCTATGACGCCCTTAAGAAGCTCGGGGCCAAGGTCGGTATCGAGATCAAAGGGAAGGCGAGGGGCCGATATGAGCACCTTTATGAATTGAATGAGATCGTTGCCGATATCTATCATCAGATCCTCCATCAGCCCCAGGGGAAGGTTGGACTCGAATATCTCCACCAGCGGGGGATTACCGACACTACGATCGAGGAATTTAAACTGGGCTTTGCCCCCACCTATGCCCGTCTGATCGTCAGCCTGGAACGGAAGGGTTACCGTCGGGATGATCTACTTAAAGGCGGGTTGATCATCGGGACCCACCGGGAGCTCTTCCGGAATCGGGTCATCTTCCCCATCACCAACCCCGGTGGAAGGGTGGTCGCCTTTGGAGGGCGGGCAATTGACGATCAGATCCAGCCCAAGTATCTCAACTCTCCCGAGACCCCGATCTTTAAGAAGAGGGCAAACCTCTTCGGTCTCTCCTTTGCCAAGCGTCCGATAATCGAGAAGCAGGAGGTGATGATTGTCGAGGGCTATTTCGATCTCCTCATGCTCTATCAGAATGGTTACCGGAACGTTGTCGCTCCACTCGGCACCGCCCTGACCCAGGATCATGGTCTGCTCCTTTCCCGTTATACCAAGAAGGCACTCATCATCTTCGATGCCGATCCCAGTGGTATTGCCGCCACCATCCGATCCATCGGTCAGCTTCTCGCCCATATGGATGTCCGGGTGGTGGAGCTTCCTCCGGGTACCGATCCGGATGCGATCGTTCGGGATGACCCTGCCCAGCTCCGGAATCTCTTAGATCGGGCGGTCGATTTTATCGATTTCATCCGTCTCAACCGGGAAGTGAAGGATGTTTCTGATGAGGTGGGCCTTATCACCGATCTCCTTAACACCATTGGCCAGACCAAGGATCCGATCCGCTTCGACCGCTATCTGAAACGGCTATCCATGGCCTTCGGGATCTCAGAGGCAACCTTAAAGAAGAATCTTGCCCGGAAGGAACATCGGTCAGAATCGGTTGAGGAGCCGATCGACAAGGAGGCAAAACTCCTCTTTCTCGCCCTCCAATCGGATGAGTATCTCGATGCCATCCGTAAGGCGGCCTCCCCTCAGGATTTTACCAACCCTTCCTATGAGAGCCTCAAGGGGTTCATCTTTTCATCCAACCCGATCGATCTCCCCATGGTGATTGAGAACCTTTCTCCAGATCTGAAAGGTAGATTGCTCCGATTCTCGATTGGGGGGGGAGGGATCAGCTTGGATGATTATCGGAAGGGCCTTTATGAATTTCATCTCGATCGCTCCCTGAAACGGCTCCAGGCCGAGGCGAGCAGACTCGCCCGGGAGGGGAGACTCTCCGAGCTTAAGGCCAAACAGCGGGAGATCGAGAAGATCAAGAAGAACCTGTTGTCGATTGAGGAGGTAGTGGATGAGGCTTAGGAAAGACCTCTTTGCCCGGATATTCCAGATTGCCGCCAACCGGGGAAAGATCAGTTTGGTTGAGATCAATGAGCTTCTGCCCGACTTCGTCTCACCGGACGATATCGATCACATCATCACCGAGCTACGGAAGAAGGGGATCGAGATTGCCGAAGACGATGAAGAGCTGAAAGGGGAACGGAAGAAGACGAGTGAGCCTACGGGCAGAAAGGAAGAGCCAATCCGGGCCTACTTTCGGGAACTGGCCAAATACTCCCTCCTATCACGGGAGGAGGAGATCGATCTTGCCCAGAGGATTGAGACTGGCTACCGGATGATCGAACGGCAGTTATTCGCCAGCCTTGGCATGCTCGATTTCCTGATCGACATCGGTCAGCAGGTGGAGAAGGGGAAGAAGGCATTCGATCAGGTTTCCCGCTTCGATCTCGCTCCTCTTGCTGGCCGTTACTCCCACTGGGCTGAACGGCAGAAGTTCATCCGACGTGTGAAATCGATCGATAAGGAGAAGAAGAAGCTTATCCTTCTCTACAAGAAAGCACGCCAACATCCCACTCCAAACCTCAGGGCCAAAATTCATGATCTCAAGGAAAGGATCCTGAGGAAGGTGGATCAGCTCTCTCTCCAGCCCGGTATTATACGAGAGGCGGTCGATCATTTTAAGGAACGGATGGTTGAGATCACCAAGCTTGAGGATGAAATTGCCAAGGCGGAGAAAAGGGATAAACAGAAGGTGCGGAAGCTGAGACGGCAGGATAATAGACGCGTTGCCGAATAAGGCGGGTAT
>QNBE01000036.1 GCA_003645615.1 Caldifarciminota bacterium | reverse complement strand
GGAGGGGAGATGATCTAATCCTGAGGGTTCCGGTTGGGACACGGATCTCTATCAATAACTCCCTCGTTGGAGAGATATCGGATGGCGAGAGGATCGTGGCGGCCCGGGGTGGCAGGGGAGGAAGAGGTAATATGGCCTTCCGCTCGGCTACCAATCGCTTACCGGATTATGCGGAGCCGGGAAGACCCGGTGAAACCAGGGTGGTTGAGCTCTCCTTCGAACCAAAAGTCGATGTTATTATTATCGGGAAGACCAATGCAGGTAAATCAGCAGTGCTTCGTGCCCTGACCGGAGCCCATCCCAAGGTTTCCCCACACGCCTATACGACCCGAACAATTAGTCTGGGAACCCTTGCTGATGAACGCCACCGAGTCGTGATTGGGGAGATTCCCGCTCGCAATATCGGGGCCTATTACTCCTACTTGAAAAGGGCAAAATTGGTGATAATATTACTCGATGCGAGCAGCAGTTTTGAGAAGGATTATCACGAGCTTCGCAGTATCTGTGGGGATAAAGATCATATCGTTGTCTTCAACAAGATCGATATGATCGGCGGATCAGGTCCGAGCGTATCAGGTGAGGAGTGCTGGTATGTCTCGGCCAAGACCGGCTTGGGAATTCAGGCATTGAAAGGGAGGATCCTCGAAGTCGATGCGGCGTAGGGATTATCGATCGCTTCTTTTGAAGTGGTTCCACTCTAACTCGATCGAGAGGAGGGAGGAGGCATTCCAGAAGCTATCGCTCTTACCGGAAAGGGATCGGATCGATCTTCTATTCTCCCTGCTGGAGGATCCCAGCTGGTATCTGAGGGAGCGGGCCGCCCAGAGGATAGCAACCTATGGAGAAAGGGTGATCGATCGTTTGATGGATCTGCTTAAGGGCGGGGTCTGGTTCACCCGGGCTGCCGCCGCTCTCGCCCTCGGTGAGTTGGGCCTTGAAAGATCGCTACCGGTATTAACCGAACTCCTCAAGAAGGATCGGAATCGGACGGTTATTAAGGAGGTGACCAGGGCGATCGGCCGGATCCTGATCAAGAATCATCGAGATCTGAGTTATCTCGATCAGTTTGAGATCAGGGAAGAGTTCGTTAGAAGATTGAATGAGTATGGACGCGACCTCAGGGCCGGTCTCGGTCTACGATCGGATTGAATATATCGATCTCCTCTCCATTCCCAATATCACCGAGAAGGAGATCGCCACCCTTCTGAACCATTTCGATCATCCCCGCCGGATCTTTAGCACCACTACTAATGAACTCATCCAGCTGGGGATCTCAAAACGACTTGCCCAGGCCGTCGTCGGCTATCGACGAAGCGATGAACTCAAGCGACGGATTGAGGCGGTTGAAAAGAGGGGTGTAAGGGTGATACTCAGAGGGGATGATGAGTATCCGGATTGGCTCTGTGAGTGGACCTTCCCACCTCCGATCCTATTCCTGTGGGGAAGAATCGTTCCGGAGGATAAGGATTCAATCGGGATTGTCGGGACAAGGCGGGCAACCGGTTACGGCAGAGCGGTGGCTGAACTATTTGCAACTGAATTGGCCCGCGCCGGTCTTACGATCGTCTCCGGTCTTGCCCGTGGAATCGATAGTGTTGCTCATAAGGCGGCGCTGAAAGCGGGTGGTAGAACGATTGCCTTTTTGGGCTGCGGTATCGACATCTATTATCCGAGAGAGAATCGGAGACTTTATCAAGAGATTGCTCAAACTGGTGCGGTGATATCAGAGTTTCCACTTGGTGCACCCCCCTGGAAGAAAAATTTTATCAAACGCAATCGTCTGATTCCCGCCTTTTCTCGAGCATTGCTGGCCGTTGAGGCGCCGGAGAAGAGCGGGGTGCTCAATACGGTGAAGTGGGCGGTGGAGATGGGGAAGGATGTGATGGTAGTTCCCGGTAGTATCCTCTCACCAAGGTCGACCGGGACAAACCGACTACTCAAGGATGGGGCGATCCCGGTGACAGAACCGAGGGATGTGCTGGAATACCTCAGGATTCCCACCCTTCGGGAGAGATTGGAAGAGGTGGAACTTACTGAAGAGGAGGAGAGGCTTCTGGAGTTTATTGGTGGTGAACCGATCCATATCGATGAGCTTTCATTTACAATAGGCCTCTCACCAGCCCAGCTCTCACCCCTCCTCCTTTCCCTTGAGATGAAAAAGATGATAAAACAGCTGCCAGGCGGTTGCTACATCCGGTCCTTTCGCCAATTATGCCAGTGAGAATGGCATAAATCGCCATTTTATGCCAATAGCATTGGCATAATTCTCCTTTTTACGCCGATTGTGTTGGCGTATTGACAGAAATACATAAGAGGTGTAAAATATTATATGAGTCTGGAAAGGCTGGGACGACAGAACCCTTGGTGGGAGAATGCGGAGTTGATTAATAATGACCCCCATATTGTTGCTCGGGATCAGTCTCCGCTTAAGTGGTCTCCGGAAATTCGGTTAAAGATTAAAACTGAGGCAGATTTAATTTATGCTCTTCGAGGACCAAGGCAAGTGGGTAAGACAACTTTGCTGAAAAGTCTTATCCGTAACCTCCTACGGAAGAAGATAAATCCCCGAAGGATTATCTATATTGACTGTGAACGCCTGGGTTCGCTGAACTATCTGGAGCTGTCCGAGGTGATTGAAGGGTATCTGAACTGGATTCGAACATCAGAATCCTCACGACTTTATCTCTTTATCGATGAGATAAATTTTATTAAGGATTGGGCGATTGGTATCAAAATCTTGGCTGATGCCGGGTCTTTGAGAAATGTTTTTCTCATCGTTACTGGCTCTCACGCCATAGATATTAAGCGAGGGATGGAGAGACTCCCAGGCCGCCGTGGCAAGGAGGGCAGTTTAGACCTTCTACTTCTTCCCATGTCCTTTAGAGAATATCTATCCGCACTTGCTCCAGAAATCGAAGCTAAACTGCCCCAATTCGAGACGGCCTCTCTTGAGGAGGTAGCAAAAATTAGAGAGGCGCTTATTTATAGTAGTCATCTTTATCCTCTCTTTGATAATTATCTCCGCAGCGGAGGATTTCCAATTTCAGCTTCCGAGGTTTCAGTGCACGGGTCGATTCCAATGTATGTCTTCAATATCTACAAAGACGCAATTATCAGCGATCTTCAACACATGGGTAGAAAGGAGACTCTCTTCCGGGATCTTCTTTCATGGATATTCAATCAAAGGGAAAACCCTTTCGACTGGACCACTGCCGCGCGCGAGAGCGGTATCGGAAAACATGATACTGCAAGGGATTATCTGGAAGACGCTGAATCGGCATTTGCCTGGTTTATTATCTATCGAAGCCGAAATATCAGCAGATTTGTAAGATCCCTCCGGTCACCCAAGAAATTGGTCTTTATGGATCCTTTCATTTTCCATTCCCTCAGAACTTGGAGTTTGGGATATTCCAATCCCTGGGAGGCGACTATTCAATTCCTTCAGGATCCCTACAATCTTGGCTATCTGGTAGAAAGTGTTGTCGGTTCACACCTGAAACGAAGATTTTCTAATCTTGCCTATTGGCGGAACAAACTTGAGATTGATTTTCTTGTCTTTCGAGAGGGGGGAAAAGTCCTTCCGATAGAAGTAAAATATCAGACCCGGGTTGGTCCTCGTAACCAGAGGGCGATCCACTCAACATTGAAATCCGGGATAATATTAACCCGTAATTTCACTGCTTTTGACGATCAAGTAATATCGGTGCCGACTCCGATCTTTCTCTCCCTACTCGAGTGAACGGATCTTGATGATCTTTCCGCGCCTGTGGTGAATTCGTAAGGGTATACTCCGGACAGATCAACCGATTTGAACTTGTCCCGACCTTCTTCTCAGTTATAATAAATACGATGATTGCAATCCTTCTCATTCTGGGTCAATCGATCCTGGGGGAAGCGAGGGATTATAGTTTTATTCAGCAACTATTTGAAGAGAGATCTTACTCCTTAGTAGTTACCGAGATTGCCAATTTCCGGAGTCGCTACCCACAATCGAAATTTAATGATGATCTCAACTTCTTAGAGGCGGAGTCCTTCTTCCGGCTGAAAGAGTATGATGAAGCACTCAGGCTCTTCATGCGCTATCTAAAGTTTGGGGAGAATCAGGACCTAAAGGATGATGCCCATCTCAGAGTGATCCAGTCTCATTTTGCAATGAAGAATGATGAGGAGGTTATCGGCTGGGCAAATAGGTTTCCTAAGGAAAGCCCAAGATATCCTGAGGCGATCTATCTTATGGGGGAAGCCCAATACCGTCTCCACCGCTATCTCGATGCCACCAAGAGTTACAATAGACTCCTCAGTCTTCCTCTGAGCGAAGATCTTGCCCCAAAGGTCTTCTATTCCTTAGCCCATGCCAACTTTCGCCTCAAGCGATACGAGAAGGCGATTGAGGTATCCGATCGGCTGATCGATGAATTTCCCGATCACGATCTTGCTCGGGAGGTCGCTTTTCTTAAGGCTCGGGCCCTGATCCAGCTGGGTAGGAAGGAGGAGGCATTTGAGTATCTGGAGTTTATTTCGGAACAGAATGAGGAGATCGCCTTTATGGCCAAAATCATCGCCGGTGATTTGGCCCTTGAGGCCGCTGATTATCCCACCGCAAGAAGGTTCTACCAGCGGGCACTTCGATACTATCCCCAATCACCGGATCGGGATCGTGCCTATCTGGGTTTGGGTAGGGTTGCCCTTAAAGAGAAAAGATTTGAGGCGGCAATCAAATATTTCCGGATCGTGATCGATAGTTTTCCCCACTCCCTCCTCAAGGGCCAGGCCGAGCACGAGCTCGGCCTGGCCTACCTCGGTTTGGGAAAGTTTGCCTTTGCTCGGGGCTATCTTAGGAAGTCCAGGGATTACTATCATCTTGGCCTCAGTTTCTTCCAGGAAGGCGATTATCCCAATGCGATTAAATATCTTACTCTGGCCCCTTCAAGCGAAAAGGTTGAACGGCTGCTTGGAGCGGCCTATTACCGGCAGGGTGAATATGAGTTGGGGATCGAACATTTCCGTAAGGCTAAGGCTTCCAAGGAAGTGGCCCGAGGGTACCTGGCGCTTAAAAAACCTCAGGCGGCAATCGATGCCCTGGCTGAAGCAAAGGATTACGATGGTGTCCTTTATCGGGCAGAGATTAGATATCAGATCGGTGACTATGAAGGGGCCCTCTCCGATTATCTTAAGGCCCTATCATTAAAGGATCGTCCGGAGCCTGCCTATGGAGCAGGCTGGGCTCTATATCGGCTCAATGATTACGATGGCGCAGTGAGATATTTTCAGATTGTTACCGGCCGTTTTCCTCAATCACCCCTCGCCGATGATGCCTGGCTTACCATTGGTGATATCTACCTTTCCCAGAAGAGATATTCTGACGCCCTTCTCGCCTACCAGGGGGTGAGCAAAACTTCCACTTGCTATCAGACCGCACTGTTCCGGATTGGCCTTACCTATCTTCGACAGAACAACTATACGAAAGCGATCGATTATTTTGCACGAATCAAATCGGATGAGGCCAGATATATGACTGGCTACAGCTATTTCCAGCTCGGAAAATACCAGAGTGCCCTTGGTGTTCTTGCCAGGATTTCTGACACCAGCCGCTACTTCTTCCCCGCCCTCCAGATGATCGGAGACTGTTACTTCAATTCTGGCGATGATGAATCGGCGCTCCAATCCTATCTCCGTCTCTATCGGGATCAGGATTCACTCCCTTATCTCATCTCGGCCCTGGATGGATTAAAATGGGTCTATGAGCGGCGGGGGGACAGGAAGGGTTATCTTTCACTGCTCGACTCTCTGGCAGGGAGGGAATCGAGGCCGATCGTCCTTGCGGAACTACACCTCAGACTTGCCCGGGGATTGATTGGCACCGATCGGAAATTGGCCCACCGTCATCTCAATTTTGTGATCGAGAATTCCACATCCGACCAACACCGTGGTGAGGCATTGCTTCTGCTAACCGATGACCTCTTAAAGAAAGGAGATTTCGACTCCGCCCTCACCACGGCCAGGAGATTGAATCGGATTCCCGGTTATCGCGAACAAGGACTGATTCTTCTGCTTAAAGGCCTGTCGGCTACCAAGAAGTATCGGCAGATGATTTCAGTGGCCGAAGGTCTAAAAGACCAATCGCTCCGTTATTATTACCTTGGTATCGCCTGGAAAAACCTGGGCCGGATCGATCTCGCCATCAGGAACCTCAGGAAGATGCTCGATTCACAACCAGAGGGGGGTATCGCCGGGTTGGCCTACTGGGAGTTGGCCCGGATCAAGATGGCTCAGAAGAGCTATTCCGAGGCGGAAGGGCTACTCCGGAATGCGATAAAGTTCTCTCCGGACAGTATTGCTGGCCGGGCCCAATTTTCTCTTGGTGATGTCATGAGAAAGGTTGGAAAATTGCGGGATGCGATCGTTGAGTACCGGAGGATCGAGTATCTTTTTCCACAGATGGAGCAACTCATCAGCAAGGCCTATCTGAGAATTGGTGAATGCTACGAGTCCTTGGGCGAAAAGGAGAAGGCAATCCAGAGCTATCGCTATCTCAAGGAGAGGTATCCCGAATCCCAATGGGCAGCAATTGCCGATGAGCGTCTTGCTAAGTTTAACCCTTAGCCTTTTCGGTCAGCTTCGACTAAGGGATGTGGTCATCTATGGCCTGCTCAGGGGAGAAGTGAGCCATGAGCGATCCAGCTTCTTCCCCTACCAATCCCGATACGAGACCAGTGAATTTCTCGACTTCGGCAGTGGCCGCGATCTGGAAAAGAAAACTGTCCAATTTGAGAATCCGCCACTGATTCGTATTGGAACCAAGCTGGGCACTGCTCCATCGGGTGGAATCACTGGCGAGGTTCAATCTTCACCATCGGTATACTTTAATTACTACCGAACTCGGAATCCGGTTCATTATGATCGGACCTCACTTAGGATTTATGAGAGCGGGTATGGATGCGTCTCATTTGAACATGAATACCTCTCTCGCCATTTCACTTATCTTTCTGGTAGATTCAAGTTCGGCCGTTTCGCCATCCGTGCCTCCCAGTGCTGGTTTGGTGAGGAACAACAGTTTATCCTTTCTCCCACCATTCGATACGATTACCGGGATCTCACCGCTATTGGTCGCATCGATCTGACCACCCCCTTCTTTGCTCATCTCAGGTTTTCATATCATCTTCGTCCCCTCACTATCGGTCTGAGTTGGAATAATCCTCTGCTTTTCAGCCCGGAGGTTCTGTTATCCATCCCACCGGTTGACCTTTACCTCCGCTCGGGGGTGAAACCTTGGTATTTAGATGATCTCTATCGGTGTGATCATTACCTCAAGACAATTTCATCCCGTAGGGAACGGCTCCGTCTCGATATTGGATGCCAGTTTAAATTGCTCCGGTTCGGCTATAGCTATTACGATTCGCTGCCGATAATTACTACTCATGATTCACTGCTCATGAGGAAGATTGGTTTTGGTTATGGGGAGGTGATGGGAAGAGTTCGTGAATTCTGGCTTAAGGGAAGGGTTGAACTTCGCAACGACCTCCGGGATCGGAATTGGGTGGAGTGGGAATGTGGTTATCACTACCATCTCCACCCATGGGAGATACAACCGGAGCTTATGTTTTACTGTCGGGATCGGTTATCTTATCGATTTGATCTCAAGTTTGGATTAAAGGTCTTCGAGCTCATAGATATCCACCTGGGGATAATAAATCTCTTCGATACCGAGTATATCGAGCCCTTAGGACACCTGGCTCCGGAAAGGGAAATTTTCCTTCAGATTGGAGCAACATTTTAGGAGGTGAGTGTGTCGTTGTTCGATATTGCCGTTCGTGGCGGGATGATGATGGTCCCGATCGGGATCTGTAGTCTTATCGCTATCGCCATAATCATCGATCGGCTCGGTTTCCTTGGTCGGATCGAGAAACAGATGATCGATCCCAGATCGATTGGGAATCGTGACGATCTGGTCCGCTTGATCGCATCTTCTCCACCCTTTGTCTCGGTTTTGAAGGCTGCCTATGATCACCATGATCGGGAAGCGATAGCTATTGCCTTAAAGGAAGAGTTGGCTAAAATTGAGAAGAGGATTCCCACCTTGGCGACGATTGCCGGTATCGCGCCTCTGTTTGGGTTCCTTGGAACGGTTACCGGGATGATAAGGGCGTTCATGACGATCCAGCGTCTGGCCGGGAATGTGGATGCCAGCGTCCTGGCCGGTGGTATCTGGGAGGCACTGGTGACAACCGCCTTTGGTTTGGGAGTCGGCATCTTGGCACATATATTCTATAATTACCTGGTGGGAAGGGTGAATCGGATTGCCACCCGGATGGAGCGGATTGGTTTTGAGCTGGCGCAACGGATGGGGGATCTGAGATGAGGCTGGAATCCCGATTAAAGCCGATCGCAACGTTTCAATTCATCTCCTTAGCCGATATCATCCTCATCCTAATCATCTTCTTCCTCCTTGCTTCCACCTTCATCATCCAGCCCGGCATCCGTGTAAAACTCCCCAAGGCACTCTCTCCGGAGCGGGAGGGGGAGAAGAATATCCTAATCACCATCACCCGTGACGGATCGCTCTATCTCAATCAACGGCCCACCGACTGGGAACGGTTTCCTGCCCAGCTCTATCGGGAGATACTGAAGCGGCCGAATCCGATGATCATCCTCTATGCCGATGCCGATATCCCCCTTCAGCTCGCGGTGAAGGCACTCGACATTGCTCGTGGTGCCGGAGGAAAGAGGTTGCTGATTGCTACCCGGACCGGTGAGTGATGCGTAGCTATTTCTATTCATTTCTCATCCACCTGTTGATTCTGGCTGTCACCTTGGGGATAAGATTCCCCTTGACCAAGACGGAGCCGGTTTCACTTCGGGTCCTGGTCGGTCGTCCCCCCTCAGGGATGCCCTCACTACCCAAGCCGGCTGGGAGGGGAACTCGTATAGAAGCGGTCCCGATACCGATTCAGAAAAGAGTTTTGATCCGCTCGAGTGAGGGGACCGGGCCCACACTCGACCTCCCATCCTATGAGATCGGATGGGGGGAGAAGCAATTTCTCACCTCATTTGGCGATATTGATATTCCCGGTGGGGAGGGTGGTGGGCGCCCTTGGTATATTGAAGGCACCGCTTCGGGGAGGAGGGTGATTAAGGAGGTAATACCTCAATACCCCCCCGGTTATCAGAAGGAGGCAAAAATTCGACTCTCATTCGAAGTCACCCCAGAAGGTCTCGTCCAGAGGATTGTGGTGGTCCAGAAAGGAGATCCGATTTTGGAGCGGATTGCGGTTGAAGCCTTCGCTCAGTGGCGGTTCGAGCCGATCCCGGATTCGGTGATTCAGGATGGGGAGATAACCTTCATCTTCAAGTTGAAATGATACTAATAGTATCCTTTCTCATGGTCTACCCCTTCTCATTCGGTGAGGCCGGGGTTGCAACCGAGTCTCCATTCGGTCCCTATTATAATCCGGCCAATCGGCCCAAGATCGATTACTATTCGATAACCCTCTCGACTTCTCGAATCGGTGGGATCGAATATCTGGGACTGGATCGTAGCTTCCAGGATTTCACGGTTGGAATCGCCACATCCGATTCGGTCTGGGAGAGAAAAAGCTGGCTCTCCTTCGCCGGTCGACTGGGGAGATTTGATTTTGGTTTTGGTGGTGGTCTCGACCATCAGATTCAGCCCACCCTATCCAGTGGTGTAATGGTGGATCTTAATCGGTTGGCCTTGGGGGCAAGCTATCGGTATGGTGATATCAAATCGATTCAGGGCGGTCTCAGTCTCGAGATAGGGAGAATCCTGGTTGGACTGGAGGGGGAACGGCTGATTGCCGAAGACTCTACCAGAAATTATCTCCATCTGGGGATTGGCTATGAACTTAGCGAGGCGGTCCAGGCCCAAATTGGATATCATCGAGGGATGAGCTTTGGACTTTCTTCTGCAATTGGCCCGCTCCTATTCTTCTTTGGAGTTGATCGGTTCACGATCGAAGATTTTCGGATCCACTTTGGGATTTATTCCATTATCCGGGAGAAGGTGATTAAGAAGACAATTACCAAGATCAGGGTAAAGAAGGTGCCGGTAGAAAAGAAGGTATATGTTCCCACTAAACCCAAGAAGAAGGCGGTTCCCAAGAAGAAAAAGACTCCGTCTAAGGCCGATCTCAAATACTGCGACGAGCACTATCGGAAGGGGATCGAATATTACAATCAGGATAAGCTCCAGGAAGCGATTCGGGAGTGGGAGAAGGTCCAGGCCCTATGTCCCGGTTATCTCCTGGTTGAGGAGTATCTGGATAAAGCCAAGAAGAAGCTGAAACTGCTTAAAGGTATTGAATGAAGATTATAATGCAAGCGCTACTCGACTTTAAGAGTATCGGTGAGGCGATCGACTATGCCCTGGAAAACGGCTTTGATGGAGTCGAGATCGGCCTCAGCAACCCCTATTTTTATAAGGAGTTCATTGAGAGGGGGATCGATTCCCCAGTCCCGATTCTCATCCACTCGATCGATGGTTTCGATCTTTCGACCCCAATTGTCGAAGTCAGGGAGGCTGGTTGGCAATGGCTCCAACGGATGGTAGAACGGGCGCAGAGCTATGGGGTTAGGGTTTATACCATCCATCTTGGTACCGGTATCCCTTTCGCCTATACCGGTAGGAAAATTTTTCTTCAGGAAGAATTTCCCGCTTTCTTCTCTAAACCACTGGAAGAGATGATTTCCCAACTCTCTCGCTATTCGATCATCGCCGTTGAAAATGTCGGTATCTTCCGTTTTGGTTTTGTTCGTGAATTGATCCAAAGATATCTGAGTGAGGGCCTCAAGTTAACCTGGGATATCGGCCATACCTTTCTTCTGAAAGATGGCCGTGAGGAGGAATCTTTCTTTCTGAAAAACAGGGAGTCGATCGTCAACATCCATCTACACGACAATTATGGCCAGCGGGATGAACATAATGTTATCGGTGATGGAAAGATAGATTTTCGAAGAATTCTCTCCTATTTTCGGGATTGGGATGGCTACTTCACCATTGAAGTGAGACCGAAGGAAAAGGCGGTGGAGTCCCTCCATCGATTAAGGGATATGTGGGAATGATAACGATATTAGTCTTCCTTCTTCCCTTTACCGATTCCTATCTTGAGTTCGCCCATTCCAGTGAGGCCGAGTTTCTCCTCTATCGCTTCCTTTCCGATCAGTCCCCGATTGGGAAGAAATGGGATCGGTATATCGGTTCCGACTTGGTGAAAGGATGGTATCTTCATGAGGTAATCAAAAACCCGATCATCGACTCGCTCCTGATCGAAGGCCTCTCGAGACAGGTCCATAGACGCCATCCGGTCTTGGCCTTAGCGTACAAGCGGAAAGGGGGGATTTCAGTAGCGGAACGGCTCGACCCTTTCAGTCCGGATATCCCATTTTATAAATTGGTATGTGCGATATCGCAAGGTAAATTGAGGGATATTGTAACCCTGGTCCAAAAGATTAAGGAATATCTTAATGATTTCTATTTTCAGCTATTCATAGTTGGAAATTTCCTTCTCTTTATCTATTTTACCGTCTTCCTCGCCGGCATTGCAATCCTGATGGTCTTCCTATTCCGTTATCTCCCGGTTTATATTTACAACCTGGGACAATACCTCCCCGTTCCAGAGATATTCCGTTACATCGTTGCCGCAGTAGTTATTCTTCCTTTCCTTTTTCTCACCCGAAACATTGTGGTGGTTGCCCTCATCGGTGCTATTCCCACTCTCTTTTTCGCCTCCCGTCAGGAGCGTCGCTGGATTAAGTTCATCCTGATCTGGATCATCCTTTCCCTGCCCGTATCCTACTTCGTCCATCTCATTGTACAGACCATGAGGGGTAGTAACAAGGCCGGGGTAATCTATCGGACCCTGAATTTTGGTTACGAGAAGGCGATCGAAAAATTCCATGATCCAATCGCCATCTTCGCCAATGCCTACATCTCAAATCTGAATGGAGAATGGCAGAAGGCAGAGTCCCTTTATCATCGCTTGATTCGGATCGATCGGGATGATTACAAATATCTTAATAATCTCGGTAACATCCGATTCCAACTCGGTGATTTGGATAGCGCTGAGATTCTCTACCGACGTGCGGCTGATCTTTCCCAGCATTCGGGGATCCCATTCCAGAATCTTGCCAATCTTTATCTAAAACAACTCCGTTTTCTTGATGCATCGAGGAATTTCAAGATCGCCCGAGAGCGTGGGGCACCAGATGTGGATTACATTATTGATTTTAGACCTCCCCAGGAAAATCTCTGGCTTCATATCTTCAACTTCCAGTTCCGCTTCCCGTTCATCCTCTCCCCCTATATCCTGATCCTTGCAATTGCAATATATATCCTGAGCATGGTTATTAGCCCCTATTCGGTAGTCAATTTCTGCGCCCTGTGTGGTGGGCCTATCACCAAAGAAAGCGAGATCGTCGATGGGCCAAACCATTACTGTCGTGGCTGCGGTATCAAGCTCCAGACTGCCCGAGATGAGAACACCAGAGAGCGAATTCTCCTTCAGATTAGAAGCCGGAGCATGGTCTGGGATCGAATGAGAGGAATAATTTTCACCTTCCTCCTCCCTGGCTTCGCACAGATCTATTCCGGACGGATCGGGAGAGGATTTTTGCTTGCTCTCCTCCCACTCTTCTGTTACCTCTTCCTGTATCTCTCCCGACCGATATTGATTACCCCCTACTGGTTTACCCCCCCTCTAACTTCTTACCTGTGGCGGGTTCTTCTCCCACTGATCCTTATTCCGCTGATTTTAGCACTAATCGGAGTCATCGGTTATGGCCCTCGAAGGCAATCTTAAAGACCTCTCCCTGATCGGGGTGCTCCAGCTCATCTCCGGTGAAAGGATGACCGGGGTTTTAAAGCTCAAAAGGAAGGGAGAGGAGGCATATGTAGGGTTTGAGGATGGTCAAATAACCGGTGCCTTCTGGCTTAAAGGCGGCGCCCATGAATCACTCGATCTTTACTTGGTCAAATCCGGAATGGTGAGTCGGGAGCTCTTCAATTCTGCGGCGAGAATTAAGGAGGAGACCGGTGAATCGATTGTGACGATCCTGGTGCGGAATAAGCACTTAGATGAAGAGAGCCTAAAAGAGATTATCCGATTTAAGATTCAGGAGGTCTTAGACGAGCTCTTCAGCTGGAAAGAAGGGGAATTCCATTTTGTCCCAGATGAGAGGATCTATAAGAAGAGCGCACTTAAGGTGCTTCTCAATACCGAAGGGGTGATCCTGGAGGGGGCGAGGCGCATTGATGAGTGGCCCAGGATCGTCAAGGCGATCCCGAGCGGTGAGCTCATCTTCAGGAAAAAAGAAGATGCCAAACTCGAGTTCGATTTCACTCCGGAATCAGAGCGGGTTTACAACCTCGTTGATGGGCATCGGACGGTAAACGAAATTGTTGAATATTCCGGTCTTGGAAAGTTCCGAACCTACTCCAATCTATTTGATCTACTCAGTACCGACCAAATCGAGATCGTTGGTATCAAACCTACTTATAAGGCTGAGACCAAGATTGAATGGGCTAAACTCTTAGGCTATCCCCTCCTGCTCATCTTCATAATCGGATACCTGCTTACCTTCACAATCCTTATCACCAATCTCTGGCGGGTGGAATCATTCAATCGTATTCCAGTTCAATTTGAGAGTTTCTCTCTCAATCGGGAAGGGTTTCGAGAACTCTATCGTTTGAAGAATGGTAAAGAGCCGACCAGTTGGGAGCTGGAGCGGTTCATGAAGGGGGTGAAATGAAACAGCTTGCTGAGTATGCGGTGGGAAAGATGAAAGGTAGAGTAGACTATGGCGACATTCGAATCGTTGATACCAAGTATGAGTCAATCACGGTGAAGAATGGCATTATTGAAGGGGTGAAGCGTACCAGAAGTTACGGGTTCGGGATCAGGTTATTGAAGGATGAGGGTTGGGGATTTTCCTCCAGCTCACGGATCGGTGAGTCAGAGATTGAGAGAGTTATCAATGATGCCCTTGCCATTGCCGCCGCTTCTCGCCTCCCTGGCGTTAAGATAAGGTTAGCCCCAGTTTCACCAGTTCGGGACAACTATCAGACTCGCTATCTCATCGATCCTTTTGAAATAAGGATCGATGACAAGATCAAATTTTTGTGCCGGGTGAATTCGATCCTTAGTCGGAAGTGGGTCGATATTGCACTAACAAGTGTAAGCTTTATCCGAGAACATAAGATCTTCGCATCCACTGAAGGATCACTCATTGAACAACTTCTCCTTGCCTCTGGTGGTTCAATCAAGGTTATCACCAAGAGCGATTGGGATCTCCAGGTAAGGAGCTATCAGAACAGCGGTCAGGCTGGTTATGAATTTATTGAAAGGCTCGATTTAGAAGGCAATGGTGAGAGGATCGGTGAGGAGTTGCAAATGCTCCTCAAGGCCAAACCCTGTCCAGCTCAAAAGACGGTGGTGATCCTGGATCAGGATCAGATGGCCCTTCAGATCCATGAGTCGATTGGGCACGCAACTGAACTGGATAGGGTCCTCGGCATGGAGGCATCCTATGCCGGGACCAGCTTTTTGAAGATATCTGATCTTGGTAGGTTAAGGTATGGCGCTGAGATCGTAAATGTTGTTGCTGATGCCAGGGTAAAGGGAGGGATCGGTAGTTTTGGTTATGATGATGAAGGGGTTAGGGCACGGCGAGTCTATCTTATTCGGGATGGGATATTGACTGGTTTTCAGTCCTCCCGGGAGACCGCCCCACTGATCAAAAGGGTCTCCTCGGGAGGGATGCGGGCCGATGGTTGGAATCGCCTCCCTCTTATTCGGATGACCAATATCAATCTCCTTCCAGGGAAGATCCCATATGAGGAGATGATTGCCGAGACTAAGGATGGGATCCTGATGTCGACCAACCGGTCCTGGTCAATTGATGACCGGAGGCTTAATTTCCAGTTTGGATGTGAGATCGCCTACCGGATCCAGCGAGGGAAGATTACCGAAGTTTATAAAAATCCACTCTACACAGGGATTACCCCTCTCTTCTGGTCAAAATGTGATGCCATTGGTGATAAGAAGTCCTGGCGTCTGATCGGTATCCTCAACTGTGGGAAGGGGGAGCCTGGTCAGACGATGAGGGTTGGTCACGGGACTGCTCCAGCCCGCTTCCGAGATGTTGAGATTGGAGCCGGTTAAGTACCTGATTGTTTTCTTCTGTGGTTGTGCTTATATTAATACCTTCTACAACGCTAAGCGATATTTCCGAGAGGGGGTAAAGGTCAAGCAGCGCGAGGGGAAACTTACCAATGAGGCGAAGGATCTCTTCGATAAGTCGATTGAGAAGTCGGCAAAGGTGATAAAAAACTATCCCGATTCTCGTTTTGTTGATGATGCCTTGTATCTGATGGGACGTGCTTATTATGAGAAAGGAGACTACGATCGAGCGATCAAGAAATTTGAAGAATTGAGAATATTGTTTCCGGAGTCGAAGTTTAATATCGATGGTACCTATTACAAGGCGATGGCCTATCTTAAGACTGGAAGTCATCTCCTGGCGATTAAGAGTTTCGAAATGGTTGAGGAACGGTGGAGGGAGGAGGCAAATTTTCAGATCGGGATAGCCCATATGAAGCGCGGCGCTTATCAGACCGCCGTGGATCGCTTTAAACGTTTCCTTTCGGATTTTCCCAAGTCCCGATATACAGCTAAGGTAATGTATAATCTTGGTGAATGTTATGGCCAAATGGGTGAGATTGACTCGATGGTGTACTACTTTAATCAATTTCTGAAGAAGGCTCATACCGGTGAGAAGACCGATTCCATTCGGATCGAGATCGCCCGTCGGATGGGGGAACACCAACGGATTGAAGATGCGATCGGGATTATTGGGGACACCAATAAAGATTCTCTCCTCCTCATCAAGGCTGACCTTCTGATTGAGAATGGCCGATATGATGATGCCAAGGCAATTCTTAACATGATCATTGAGAGTGAGACCTTGGCGACGATCGGTGATGCCTATTATCGATTGGCGATAATCAAGGAGTGCGAAGGTGATTTTCCCAAGGCCCTCAGTTTCTACGACTCAGCTATCGGGCGAGCCACCCATCAGTCCTATCGAATCGATGCCGAGAGGAGAAGAACGACGCTGAGTAAGGCTCTGGAACTCAAGAAAAATCCTGGTGAGGATCCAGCCAGGGCCCTGTTTCTTTTGGCTGAGATCTATCTTCTTAATCTGAAACGTCCTGATCTGGCCATCGAGACCTATCACGCTGTCTATGATTCTTTTCCCAGCAGTGACTTTGCTCCCAAGGCGCTATATGCTATCGGTTGGGTAAGAGAGAATATCCTTGGTGACAGTAGTGGTGCTGCCGCAATCTATGATACCCTACGGCAGAGATACCCTGAGACAATATTTGCTCAAGAGGTGGCGGATGAGGGCAAGGATAGTCAGTAACAAAGAGATCGCTAAGGAGATCTTCTCTCTCTGGCTGGAGGCAGAGGTCAAGGTCAAGGCAGAACCAGGTATGTATGTTATGATCGGGTGGGAGAAGAATGATCCATTTCTCAATCGGCCCTTTTCGATCGCCGATCTTGACGGGGGTCGAATCAGGATCATCTTCAACCTCCGAGGCAGAGGGACAAGGCTACTTGCCCAATCCCGTCCCGGCGATGACCTATTTCTGAGCGGGCCATGGGGGAATGGTTTGCCTGATCCCGAGCCCATGACCCTGCTTGTCGCCGGCGGGATCGGCATCGCTCCACTTTTTTTCTACAAGAGACGCTACCCCCAATCCCATCTCCTATATGGCGCCAAAAGTAGGGAATATCTGATCGATTTAGATGAGCGGGTCCATTATGTGACTGAGGATGGAAGCCAGGGGGATCAGGGTCTGGTGACCGACTTTGTTGATGATGTGTATGATCTGGTGATTGCCTGTGGTCCGATAGCAATGCTTTACGAGCTGAAACAGAAAGTGAGGAAGGGAAAGCTCTGGGGTCTGTTGGAAGGGAGGATGGGTTGTGGTTGCGGTATCTGTATGGGTTGTGCCATCCCAACCTTGAAGGGCTATCTAAGGCTCTGTCGTGATGGTCCTGCCTTTCCCCTTCATGAGGTAGATTTTGAAGCTCTTCGGAATAGAGTTTAAAAACCCGATCTTCTTAGCTTCGGGGACTTATGGGTATGGCTACGAATTCCCTCAAGTAGTCAAAGAGATGGGGGCATTATTTACGAAAGGGATAACCAGATTCCCGAAGCAGGGGAATGAACCACCGAGGATATTTGAGACACCAGCGGGTTTGATCAACCGGGTCGGACTTGAGAATATTGGGATCGATCGATTCATTAATGAGGTCCTTCCTAAGATAAGGTCGCTAACCAAGATCTTTGTCAATATTGCCGGTTCGGCAATCGATGATTATTGTTTTCTGGCCGAACGTTTAGATGGGTTAGTGGATGGGATTGAGCTCAATGTCTCCTGCCCCAATGTCCGTAATGGGCTCGTTTTCGGACGGGATCCGAAACTTCTCTATCAACTCACCCAGGCGGTTCGAAAGCGGACAACCCTCCCTATCATTGTTAAGTTAACTCCCAATTTCTGCGATCTTATTGAGACGGCGAGAGCCGCAGTTAATGCCGGTGCTGATGGGGTTTCTCTCATCAACACCCTCGCGGCCGGTTTCTTCTATCATGGGAGGTTTTACACCGGCGGCCTTTCGGGACCGGCGATAAAACATTTTGCCCTCTATTGTGTCCACCTGGTTCGGGAAGCAATCACCCCTCCGATTATTGGAATCGGTGGAATAACTTCGGGTAAGGATGTGGTCGATTTTCTTAATGCAGGGGCCGATGCGGTGGCGATCGGTTCAATCAATCTAAAGGATCCTGAGGCTGGTATTAGGATTCTGGCTGAGTATAATAGACTGCGAGGTGAGTTATGATTGATCGGATCATTGTTGCCTTAGATCTGAAGGACAGGAAGAGGATCGAGGAGCTGGTGGATAAGCTCACAATGATCTCCTTCTTCAAGATCGG
This sequence comes from Caldifarciminota bacterium, assembly GCA_003645615.1. Classification (GTDB taxonomy): domain Bacteria; phylum Hydrothermota; class Tepidihabitantia; order B36-G15; family B36-G15; genus B36-G15. Next base: position 926 of record QNBE01000036.1, on the reverse strand, counting down.
CTCGGTCCCGTTTACCCTCTTCGGGCCGGAGTTGGTGGCTTATCTCAAGGGGAAAAATAAGCGGGTGTTTCTTGACCTCAAATTTCACGATATCCCGAGCACCGTCGCTGGTGCCTGTGAGGCGGCGGTCCGGCTCGGGGTCGATATGGTTAATCTCCATACCCTTGGTGGCTTTGAGATGATGGAACGGGCATTGGAAGCGGTTCTGATCGCTTCCAAAAATCTCAATCGGCCGAAACCAATCCTTCTGGGGGTTACTATCCTCACCTCAATCGATGAAGCGAGCTTCAACGATCTTTTCGGGCCGATGGAGTATTCGCTCCATGAGAAAATAATCTCCTTAGCTCGACTGGCCCAGAGTGCCGGCCTCGATGGTGTGGTATCGTCGGTCGATCGGGTTGCTCCGATCAAAGCCGCCTGCGGTAAAGATTTTATTGTCGTTACTCCAGGGGTGAGACCGAAGGGCTTCGAAGTGGGCGATCATGCCAAGGTCTTCACCCCCAAGGAGGCCTTTGCGGTTGGCTCAGATTACATCGTCATCGGTCGACCGATCACCAGGGCCGATAACCCCATCCGTGTGGTCGATCAGATCATAAAGGAGCTCGAATGAAGATTGAGGAGATCCTAAGAGAAAATCGGGTTTTACTCCGGGGACATTTTCTTCTCACTTCCGGCCTCCATTCCGAATTCTATTTTGAGAAATTTCGGATCTTAGAGTCACCGGAACTGACCACCCTCTTCTGCCGCCTCTTGATTGAGAAGGTCGGTAGGGGATATGACTGGGTAATCGGTCCCACGACTGGGGGGGTGATCATCGCTTTTGAGGTTGCACGTCAGATCGGGTGTCGGGCCGGATTCAGTGAGCCATCGGGTCGGGGAAGGATAGTGGGGAGAGGTTTTGCGATTGAAAAGAAGAAAGTCCTTGT
>QNBE01000035.1 GCA_003645615.1 Caldifarciminota bacterium | reverse complement strand
CGAATCTCAACTCCTCCACCGCCTTCAAGGTCGCCTCATAATCCGCTACCGTCTCGGTGGGAAAACCGACAATGAGATCGGTGGTAATCCCAATCCCGGGGATCTCCCTCCGGAGGCGGGCGACCAGATCATAGTACTCCTCGATAGTATAATTCCGTTTCATCAACCTTAGAATCCGGTTGGAGCCGGATTGGAGGGGAAGGTGGATATGGGGGCAAATACTGTTGATCTCTTTCATCACCTGAATCAGTTTATCATCAACCCCTTTGGGATGAGAGGTGAGGAATCGGATCCGTCTGAGACCATCAACAACTGCCACCTCTTCAAGGAGCTGGGCCAGGCCAGCATCTCCATCGCGGTAGGAGGTGATATCCTGACCGAGGAGGAGGACCTCCTTTGCCCCTTTCCCGACCGCCCGTCTCACCTCATCAACTACCGAGCGGAGGGGTTTGGAACGGGCGTTTCCCCGAACATAGGGGACGATACAGTAACTGCAGTAGTTGTCACAACCCCTCATCACCGTGACCATGGTCACCGGAAGGACTGGCTCGGGGCGGATTGAGAGATAGAGCTCCCCATCGAGGTTGGTGGCAACAATCGGCCCATCACTCTCGATAATACCGGGGAGGAGGGAGTAGCAATCCGGACCCAGGACGAAATCGACCTTGAGCTCCTCAATGAGATCGATCCCTTCCCGCTGGGCCAGACATCCGAGGATACCAACTCTCTTCCCCTTGGGTAGCATCCGGATATAACCCTTGGCCCGAGTTTCAGCATGCTCCCGAACCGAACAGGTATTGATCAGGATGAGATCGGCCCGATCCGGAGAGTCGACCCGGCAGTGGCCAGCAGCACCAAGGATCGCCTCGATCAGCCGACCATCATACTGGTTCATCTGGCAACCGTAGACCTTTAAGAAGTAACGCATCGACAAGAGCCGATCAACTCATCCCCCTCCAGGCGATCAATCCGGACCAGAACCGATCGGGCCCCGATGGGCTCAGAAAGTCTGATCCGGAGATAGTTACCGGTCAGGCCATAATAGGTTCCATTGTGCGGTTCAACTACCGCCGGCAGAGTCCGGCCGAGAAATCTTCTCCAATAGCTGTCTCGCTTCTTTCGGGAAAGCGACCTCAATATTGCAACCCGTTCTCTCTTGATCGACATCGGAACCGAATCGGGAAGTTGGGCCGCCGGGGTCTTCGGACGGGGTGAGAAGGGAAAGACATGGAGATAGACCAGTGGAAGCTCCTCGACCCTTCGTACCAAGGTCTCAAACTCTCGCTTTCCCTCGGTTGGATAACCCACAATGAGATCGGCACCGATATTGACCTCCGGGATCTTGGTGATGAGTGAGAAGATCCGATCAAGTGCAACAACCTCTCGACCCATCGATTCCAAGACTCTGGCCTCGGTATGCTGGAGGGATAGGTGGATGTGGGGTGCAATTGGGAGATCCCTTATCCGCTCGATGAGATCCCAGGTGATCGCATCCGGTTCCAAGGAGGAGAATCGGATGCGGGGCAGATCCGGGAGTTTACCGAGTTGACTCAACAGGAAGGGCAGCCCACCTCGGTAGCGGCCAAGGTTAACCCCAACCAGAACCACCTCGGCAAAACCAACCTCCTTAGCATAGCTTATCTCTTGAACTATCCTCTCGATCGGCTTAGAACGGGGTCTACCCCTGATTCGTGCAACAACACAGTAGTGGCAACCACGATCACAACCGTCCTCGATCTTGAGATAGTAGCGACTCCGCTGGGTCAAAGGAAGATAACACTCGCTAATCGACTCTTTCTCTGCCATCGTAAGCCAGGTTACTCCTGGTGGGATCTGATAGAATTCTAAACAGCCGGTGGCAATGATCTCGCGATCGGGATGGAGTCTTTGGATCCTGCGGATCAGCCTCTTAGATTTCTGCTGGGCGGTCCTGGTAACCACACAGGTGTTGACAATAACAACCCGCTTTTTCTTCTCCTCGAAATATCTTAATAGACACTCCCCTTCATACCGGTTGACCTTACAGCCGAGATTATAGAGAATCGGCTCAGGAACGTCGGGCAATATCCTCAAAGGTTATCTTATCTGGCTTCTTGGGAGCTGGTTTCGGCTTCTCCTTCTTTGGGATCTCGTAGAAGGCACGCTCGGAGAGGAGGATCCTCCGGTTTTCTGGATCGATCTTTCTCACCACTACATTGATCTCTTCACCGATCGAGTAGTTGTCCTTGGTCTTCTTCCCTTTCCTCCGGACCAGCTGAGAAATCGGGATGAATTCTTCCATAACCTCACCCAGTTCCACCCTCACCCCTTTTGCTGGGAGGTCGACAATCCGGCAACGGAGTTTATCCCCTTCCTTCAGTTTCTCGCAGAGTTTGGCGAAGGGATCCTCCTGGAGATGCTTTAGGGAGAGGGCCAGCTTCCGATTCTCCTTATCGATCTTTAAGATCTTGGCCTCGATCCGCTGACCTTTCTTTACCACCTCCCTGGGATGTCTCGGTTTTTTGGTCCAGGAGAAGTCGGAGATGTGAATCAGTCCCTCGATCCCTTCATCAAGTTCGACAAAGGCACCATAATCCTTCAGGGTCTTCACCTTCACCTTGACGACATCTCCAACCTTAAACCGATCATCGATCACCGCCCAGGGATCGGGCTTTGTCTGTTTCATCCCCAAGGAGATACGCCGGTTCTCACGATCGATATTGAGGACGATCGCCTCTACATAGTCACCGACCTCGACCAGCTGGGAGGGATGTTTGATGTTCTTATTCCAGGACATCTCCGAGATGTGGACCAACCCTTCGATATCCTTCTCAAGCTGGACAAAGATACCGTAGTCGAGAATGCTCGTCACCTTTCCCCGCACCTTGGATCCGATCGGATAGCGCTCCTCAATCCCTTCCCAGGGGTGGGGCACGAGTTGTTTCATCCCCACCGCAATCCTCTCGGCTTCGGGATCGAGGGTGAGCACCTTCACCTTAATCTTATCGTTCACCTTCAGCTTTTCTGAAGGGTGTGAGATCTTGCCCCAAGAGATATCGGTGATGTGGAGGAGAGCATCGATCCCACCGACATCGACGAAGGCACCAAAATCGGTGATATTCTTCACCGTCACCTCAATCACATCACCAACCTTGAGTCGACTGAAGACCTTTTCCCTGATCTTGCGTGATTGCTCCTCGAGGATGATCCGCCTCGAGACCACGATATTCTTCCTCATCCAGTTGAGCTTGATGATCCGGGCCTCAAAGGTCTTACCGATCAACTCATCGGTGGCAGGATGGGGTTTGATGTCGAGCTGGGAACCGGGAAGGAAGGCATCGACCCCAAGAAGGTCGACAAGAAAACCACCTTTGATCTTCTTCAGGACCTTCACCTCAACCGGTTCACCGGTCTCATAGATCCGCTTGATCTTCTCCCAGGCGAGCTGGAAATCGGCCTTCCGCTTTGAGATGAGCGGGGTTCCTTCCTGTGACTCGATACTCTCCAAGTAGACCCAGATCTCCTTTCCCGGTTCGATCTCGCCCTCCTTGAACTCAGTCACCGGCAGGAGACCTTCGGATTTAAGCCCGAGGTCAACCAGAACGGTATCATCGAGCCTCTTGATGATCCTTCCCTTTATGATCTCACCCTCTTTCGGGGTGAAGGAGTACCGATCATAAAGGCTCTCAATATCGAGACTATCACCTTTCTTCATCTCCCTGGTTCCTCCTTTCTCTCAGTTTTTTGATCACCTGATCAATCACCCATTCGGGTGTTGAAGTGCCGCTGACAATGCCAACGGAGTCCGGACCATCGAGTAGATCCGGGGTAATCTCCCCGGCATCTTCGATGTGATAGGTCCGGACATAGCGGGAGCAGACCTCAGCCAGCCTTGAGGTATTAGCTGAATTCTTGCCCCCGATGACAAACATCAGTTCAACTTCCTGAGCGATTGAGATCGCCTCAAGTCTTCGCCTCAAGGTCTCGGCGCAGATGGTATTATAAACCTTGAGCTCATTGGTCCGGGGGAGGAGGTAGGTTACAGCACCGATGAGCTGATCCGGATCGCTGGTGGTCTGGGCAATGACCCCGACTCTCATCCCCACCTTCATATTGGGGGTAAAGACCCGCCCCCCCTCTCCAGCAAAACCGAGCAGTCCTTTCACCTCCGGATGCTCGGCTTCACCAACGATCACCACCTCATAACCTTCCTCACTCAGACTCCGGGCATAGTGCTGGGCCTTGGCGACATTGGGGCAGGTGAGATCAACAATCTCTAAGTTCCGCCTCTTGAGTTCGGTAAAAAGCTTGGGGTCAATCCCATGGCTGCGAATCAAGACCTTCCCCTCAATCTCGTCAATCCCTCTCACCACCTTTATCCCCTTCTCTTCCAGTTCCTGGACCGCATGCCGGTTGTGGATGAGAGGGCCAAGGGATGATACCTTACCCCCCTTAGCATTCTCCTGGGCGATCCGGATCGCCCGTTTCACCCCGCTGCAGAAACCGCGATTCTCAGCGATGACGATTCGCATCCTTCAGTTCCCTCACCTTATGATAAAGGGTCTCAGTAAACCTATGATACCCTTCCTTGGTAGCGGGAAAACCATTGGGATAGAGCGGGGGACCGAATCGGACCTCCAGCCGCCGCTTCCTTAAGAAGATCTCAAGCAGGGGGGCATTGGAATTCCGGATATAGATCGGAACCACCGGAACCCGGCTCTTTAAGGCGATAAGGCCGATACCGGGCAGAAAAGGGAGGAGATCTCCAGTCTTGGATCGGGTCCCTTCCGGAAAGATGACAACGGAACCTTTCTCCTTCAGGATCTTAAGGATCCTTTTGAGTGCGGTGATATCACCGTCTCTCTTAATGCTGATCGCATTGAAGTATCGAATCAGCCAGGTGAAGAACCTCCGGATCCGGAAGAGCTCCTCCTTGGCAACAAAATGGACTTCCCGATGGACCGCATAACCCAGAACCGGTGGATCGAGGAAGGAGAGATGATTGGCAGCAAAGATGACCGGTCCACGAGGGATATTATCGATACCGGTAATCTTCAATCCGAATAGGAGCCGGGCCAATGGGGTGGCAATGAGATGGGCGAGGAGCCAGCGTGAGGTCATCCTCCCAATCGCTTCATCACCTCCCGGGCAGCGATCTCGATCTCGGCTTCAATGGAGAGGGTGGTGTTGTCGATAACGATGGCATCATCGGCCTTGCTCAGTGGTGCTACCGGGCGGGTAGAATCGTAACGATCACGAAACCGGATATTTTTGATGATCTCATCCATTGTGGCAGATATACCCAGCTGTTTCAACTGCTCCAGCCGGCGACGGGCCCGCTCTTTGAGACTGGCATCAAGATAGATCTTCAGTTCCGCATCAGGAAAGACGACCGTGGTCATATCTCGACCTTCGCAGACAATCCTCTTCTCATCGGCGAGCTCACGCTGTCTTCTTTTCATCCACTCCCGGATCTGAGGCTCGGCCGAGACCTGGGAGACATAGCGGTCGACCTCCTTAGACCGGATCCGATCGGTAACATCCTCACCATCGAGTCTAATCCAGAATCGATCGGGATCGGTGCTCACCTCAAGCCTCACCCCGTCTAAGCAGTCGAGCCACTGCGTCGGCTCTCCGATCACACCCATTCTGAGAAGCTTTAAGGTGATGGCCCGATACATCGCTCCGGTATCGAGGTAGTCAAAACCGAGCCTTTTGGCCAGACCCCGGGCCAGGGTTGTCTTTCCCGCTCCGGCCGGGCCATCGATAGCAACGACAAAACCACCCATATTGATCATTATATCGTTTCCCACTTTCCGGTCAATCAAATCCTTGACTTATCCCCCACTGGTGATTAGACTAATACTACTTTCTATCAGTCCAATCTTTGCATACCCCCCGCCCTGTAAGCTCGAAACCCTACACAATGATGATGGCCCATCGGGCAATGCTTGGTGCTGGTATAATGTAGGAAGCTTCGGGGGACTTTTTGATGCTGACACCAGGTGCCATATCAATGCGGTTGGTGTTATATTATGGGTGACATGCATATCCGTGGCTATGGCGGATGGAACTGGTATAACTTTGATCCTCCAATAAATGATGAGGATGGTAGATTCTGGTTCTTCTACATCCAGGAAAATCCATACCCATATTGCACCCAGCTGTGTTGTGATGACTCGGTCGATTATCCTGAGGTATGGTATGTCCCCCGATCCAGAACCCCAACCAATATAACCATATCCATTTACGATCCGACCGGGAGGCTTGTTTATCAGCGCGATAAGATCATAACTGCGGGTAGCCGACATCTACCTGTAGGCTTATATTTTGTCCGACTGGCCAGTCGTCATGAGGTGAATAGATTTATTATCGTCCATTAGCTCAAGCCTCTATTGACAGATTCAGTCAGATAGCTATCCTTTTTTTGATATGAAGTTACCGAAAGGGGTTTCGCTCCTCGAAGGCGCCAAGTTAGAGTTTCTCAATTTTGACAGTGTGCTCCATGCCGGAAAGCGGAACCGGAAACACCGGGTCTGGGGCTACATCTCGATCATCTACTCCGATTCGATGGACCTCCTCTTTCTCAAGAACGGTGAACCATTCAATGCCGCCCGCCTCACCCCGAAGTCGAGGAAGATCCTTCCGATCAAGGATGTTGTCGAAAGGGCCAAGGAGACCAAACTGGGGATCGTCTCGGTCTATTCGGTTGATGAGGAGTTGATCCATATGATCCTGGCCACAATCACCTCCCGACCGATCAAGGCCGATATCGATGCGGACAAGATCAAGATCGGCCTCCTCTTAAAGAAGCTATCCGAGCGGAAGTTCAACGGCTTCCTCCATCTCAAAAGAGGACTGGAGGAGTCATTCATCAGTTATAAGCAGGGTATTATCGGTGGTGCCTATCTTGCCGGCAGCCATGATAAATTGAGGGATGAGCATCGAATCATCGACCTCTTCTCCTCGATCCCGAATTTGAAGATCGATCTCTATGAGGAGGAGGTGGCCGAGGAGCAGGCCCCACCCGCAATGATCGAGATGTTCTATTCCATCTTTACCAGAATCTTCCAGTCCTTGGGAAAGGCGATGGGGGAATCGCTGGTGGTGAAGACCGCAATCAAGGGGAGGGCAGCGATCCAGAAGGACTATCCCTTCCTCGAGAATGTGAAGATCAATCCCGATCTTTCACTGAGCGGGGATATCATGGTGAGCTCCGAAGAGCTGGTCAAGGCCTTTGCCCACTGGCTCAATACCCTGATTGAGACCTTTACCACTTTCCTCGGCGATGAGGTGATCAGGATCGCCAAGGATGCCCTCGCCGACTACCGCTTCGTCCTGAAATCGGCCGGTTTCTTTAAGACCGCAAGAATCAAAATGGATTGATGAAAAAACTCTATGTTGTGGGCACCCCCATCGGCAACCTCGAGGATATTACCCTAAGGGCGATTGAAGTCCTGAGATCCTGTGACCTTATCGCCTGTGAGGATCGGCGCCGAACCTCGATCCTGCTCCACCGTTACGGGATAAAGAAACCTCTCCTTTCCTATCACGATCATAATAAGAAGGCGATGACCCCCAGAATCTTGGCCCGGATCGGCGAGGGGAAAAAGGTTGCCTTGGTCTCTGATGCCGGGATGCCGGGGATCTGCGATCCCGGCTTCTATCTCATCCGGGCGGCAATCCAGGCCGGGGTTGAGATCGTTCCGATCCCCGGCCCTACCGCCCTGATCACTGCCCTGATCATCTCCGGTCTCCCCTGCGATCGGTTTGTCTTTGAGGGCTATCTCCACCGGAGGCGAGGCAGGAGAAGGAAACAGCTCCAGGCACTAAAGGATGAACCGAGGTCGATCATCTGTTACGAAGCACCGACCCGGCTCTTAGCCACCCTTGAGGACATCCTCGACATCCTCGGTGATCGGATGATGGTCATTACCCGGGAGTTGACCAAGAAGTTTGAAGAGGTGCTGAGGGGAAATGTCTCCGAACTGATTGAGGAGTTGAAGGCCAGAAAGATCCGGGGAGAGTTGACCTTGGTGATTGAGGGGAAGGATGAGGAGTAACGCCTTTTATCTCGCCCCGGTTTCAATATTTGAGCGGCTCAAGGTGAGTCCAACCCTGCTTACCATCATCGGCACAGTTATCACTTCATCATCCGGTTATCTCTTTGCCACCGGCCATTTCCTGACCGGTGCGATCGTCCTCGGTCTTGGTAGCCTCTTCGACCTCTTCGATGGAGAGCTGGCCCGGAGGACCAATCGTGTGACCAGGTTCGGGGGATTTATCGATTCCAATCTCGATCGAGTGAGTGAGTTTTCGATCTATCTCGGCCTCTTCCTCTACTATTCCGGTCCGGTGAAGACGGTTATCTTTCTCGCCTTTGCCTTCTCTCAGCTGGTGAGCTATGCCCGGGCCCGGGCTGAAGGGGGTGGTTATTCCTGTCGCGGTGGCCTCTTCACCCGGGGTGTCCGTTTCTTCCTCCTCTTCTTTGGCGGTCTTGCAGGTCCCCAATACATGAGATACTTCCTGATGGCAATCGCGCTCGGTGCCTTCATCACCCTTATCCAGCGGATATGGATCGTCGGACGCCAGAAGATCTGAGGGAGAAGGTAATCCTCTTTGCCCTCATCCGCTCTCCTCAGTCGAGGTTTCTGGCCGCCGAAGCGCTCGATGAGCTGAAGACCTTAACCGAGACCGCAGGGGGAAGGGTGGTCGAGCGGTTGATCCAGATCAGAACCAGACCCGACCCCAAGACCCTGATCGGTTCCGGTAAGATGAAGGAGCTGGCCCGGATATGTCAGGAGCATGGGATCGATCTGGTGATCTTCAACAACGATCTCACCCCCTCTCAGATCGGGGCGCTTGAGGAGCACCTCCCTTGCCGGGTGATCGATCGGACCGCCCTCATCTTAGACATCTTCGCCCGCCATGCCCGGACCAGGGAGGCAAAATGCCAGGTCGAACTGGCCCAGCTCCAGTATCGGTTGAGCAAGCTAACCGGAAGGGGGGGTGAGCTATCCCGACTCGGTGGTGGTATTGGGACCAGGGGACCGGGGGAGAAGAAGCTTGAGATCGATCGGCGGAGGATCCGCCAGCGGATCCGATATCTCAAACGTCGACTCAAGAGTATCGAGCGTTCCCGTCTGGTCCAGAGAAAGAGGAGACGTAACCTCTTCAAGGTCGCCATTGTCGGTTATACCAATGCGGGTAAGTCCACGCTACTCAATCGGTTGGCCAGAGAACGGGTCAAGGTATCGAATCAGCTCTTCACCACACTGGATTCAATCACTGCCTCAGTCTATATTAGGGATGGATTCAAGATCATCCTTTCGGATACCGTCGGTTTCATCCGGAATCTTCCCCATCAGCTCATCGCCTCCTTCCGGGCCACCCTCTCGGTAGTTGGGGAGGCCGATCTTCTGATCATCCTGACCGATCTCTCCGATCGTGACTGGGAGGAGAAGGTCGACTGTGTCCGACGGGTTCTGGCCGAGATCGGGGCCGATCAAAAACCATTCCTCCCGGTCTTCAACAAGATCGATCTCGTCTTTGAACCATTAGAATTCAAAAGGGCGCGGAGGATCTTCCCCAATGCGGTCTTCATCTCCGCCCTCAAGGGCGATGGTATTGAGGGGCTGAAGTTGACCCTCAAAGAACTGGCTCAAAAGGAGGTGAAATATGGCCAAAAGGAAGAGCCACAACTCTGTTGGCCATCACTATATCGTTGAGGCCTCGGGGTGTGATCCCAAGATCATCAGTTCGGTGGAGCGAGTCCAGCGGATTCTGGTCAATGCCGCTGAGGCGGCCAAGGTCCATGTCTGGTCGATCTCCTTCCACCGTTTCCATCCCAAGGGGGTGAGTGGGGTAGTGGTGATCTCAGAATCTCACCTTTCGGTCCATACCTGGCCCGAGCTCGGCTATGTTGCCCTCGACATCTATACCTGTGGCAGTAACTCCAAACCGGAGGCGGCAGTCGAGTATGCCCTCAGGGAGTTTGGTGCTGAAGAGCTCCACATCACCGAGATGACGAGGGGGTTAGAAGAGGGTGATCGGACCTTCTACCACTCGATTATTACCTGGGAGGAGGATCTGTTTGAGCGGTAGCAAAGTTTAACCCTTCGAGGAGGATCCAGGGGAGGCGTTCATTACCCAGATCCTTGGTATAATTGCCAATCTCAACCACACCTTTTAACATCTCATAGATATTCCCGGCCATCATCACATCGGTGATTCGGCCCAGGATCTCGCCATTCCTGATCAGAAAGGCAAGATCCAGTTTGACCGAAAAGTCACCGGCATAGATATTACCATGACCACCACCAACAACACCAACCACCAAGATTGCCTCCTTTAGATTGGATAGGGTCTTCCCAAGATCACCCTTACCAGACAGGATGTGGAGGTTGTTCAGACCCGGAGAGGGGAGCGAGGTATAGCGGCGCTGACCATTGCCGGTGCTCTGGGCATTATTTCTCACCCCGGTCTCGAGATCGAAGATGAATTGCAAGAACCTACCCCGGTCGAAGAGGGTGAGCCGACGCTTTGGAACCCCCTCACCATCAAAGGGGCTGCTCCCAAAGGCATGGGGCATAAGGCCATCATCATAGATGGTTATCTTCTCGGAGAGAACCCTCTCCCCCACCTTTCCGATCAGAGGTGAGTATCCCTTCTCCAGTGCCTTTCCACTCACTCCAGGGGCCAGACTGGAGAGGAGCGAGGATAAGGCTAAAGGGAGGATCAGGGTGGGATACCGTCCGGATCGTATCTTGATCTCCCGACGAAGATATTTTAGAACCATCTGGAAATACTGGAGAATCTGATCGCTATTAAAAGGTCTCCCTGAGGAGAGGTTGGAAAAATCGTAGATATAGTGAATATGATTATTATGGATGAGCTGGCCTTCAACCCAGAGGTAGGCGATGAGCTTATCATATTGGGCGGAGAGCCCATTGCTATTTCTGATCGTGATCTGCTTCCTCTGCCTAACTACTTTGGCATCGACCTTCAACTCCGGTTCTATCTCGATCAGCCGGTCGATCACCTCAGAACCAAAACCGGTGAGGGTTTGATGGGTGTAACCCCTCACCCGATCGGAATGGAGCTCAACCTGGCGGTAGGACTGACCCGGGGGTAGACTGATCTTGGTTTCGATCGTTGGTCTAAGTGTGGGTAGGGCATCGATCAGGAGGTCGGGATCGGTCCCACTCAAAAAACCGATCCGCCGGGATCTTATCACCCGGACCCCATAACCGCATCTAAGTCTCCGCTTCGACTGATGGAACCGGTTTGCCCGGAAGCGGATCGAATCCTCATCGATCTCTTCGACAAAGACCTCAAACTGTTCGAACCCTGCTCTCTGGATCGCGTCGGTCAATCTATCGACCACCAATCACCACCCCCTTGATCAGAAGATGGGGACCACCGGTTCCAACCGGCAGCGGTGCCTGGCCATCCTTACCACAGCCACCGACCCCACCCTGGACCACAAGGTCGTTGCCCACCTCAACAATGTTCCTCAGGGTCTGGAAGATATTGCCGGAGAGGATAACCTCCCGCACCGGTCGGGTGATCCGACCGTTCTCGATCAGGTAACCGATCCGGGCGGCAAAGATGAAATCCTCCAAGGCGGTCTGGCCACCCCGGGAGCCACAGACATAGAGGCCACGGTCGAGTTTTTCGAAAAGCTCTTCCTTACTCGCACTTCCGGGTAGGATGTAGGTATTGGACATCCGGACGATCGGGGCGAAGTTGTAGTTTATGGCCCGTCCGTTACCGGTCGGTTCCACACCGAGCTTGGTCGCTGTCTCCCGGGAGTGGAGATAGCTGCTGATCCTCCCCTCTTTGATGAGATAGGTCTTCTTCCCTTCCACCCCTTCATCATCAAATCGATACGATCCCCGCTTATGGGCCAAGGTCGGATCGTCAACACAGGATAGTCTCTCACAACCGATCCTCTCACCGATCGCCATGATCTTGAGTAGTCTCGGATTCTCGTAGAGGTGATCGGCCTCGGCCAGATGGCCGAAGGCCTCGTGGATGAAGACACCTGCAAGTTCTGGGTCGATAATACAATCATAGATCCCACTCTCAACCCTCTCCGCCCTGATCAGTTCCAGGGTCTTGGCGGCAACCTCCTCGGCCAGCTCCTCCTTCCCTTTCAGACTTTCAAAACCCTCCTGGTGGCCAAAGGTCTTGCCATAGCTCTGGACATTCATCCCATCCTTGGCAATACCGCTGAGCATGATCCCGCAGTAGGCAACCTCTTCAATAATATCCCTCCCTTCGGTATTGAGATAATAGCGGCGCCGGAAGTGGTCGTAATAATAGGACTGAGTAGTGGTGATCCCTTCGGTCTTGATGATGATATCATTATAGCTTCTTAAAAGCTCTATCTTCTCATCGATCGAGACCTCTCTCGGATCCCGCTTTTTCTCAACCAGGATCTCAACCTTAATCGGAGGCAGACCCTTAACCGCCTTTTTGTTTTCAAGACGGAGCACCTTTGTCGATTTTAGCCGTTTGGGATCATTATAAACGATGGTGGCATACCGCTCTCCATCAAAACCCCGGATAATTCCACCCCGCTCGACCGAGGTTGTCACCTGATCCAGCTCTTTACCCCGGAACTGGATCGTGGTATACCAGCTCTCTTCAAACCTTGCCTCGACATAGGGGGCATCGATCGCCTTAAGCGCTCCTTCCATCATCTCGCCACCACAAATGTCTTCCGTTCCTGATAGTGGACACCGTCAACCTCATAATCGAACCGGATAATATAATAGCCAATCCTGGCTCCTTGTCCATCCCAGAAGATTGTTCCTGAGCTCTGATCAATCTTTTGATCGATCAAATCCTCAACCTTTCGACCTTCAGCGGTGTAGATCGAAAGCTTCAGATGACCACCGGGGGCGGGTAGTTGATACTCAATCTGGAGCCTGGTCTTTTCGGGATAAAAGAGTTTGGGCGAAAGGATCAGCCGGCCGGTCTCGGGGACGATCCTGAGCAGGATGAAGCCGGTATCATTGGCAGGATTAACATCCCCATCCAAGAGGGTCCTGACCCCGATCCAGTGCTCACCGATCTCGAAATGGCCGATTCTGGTCTTAACAACCTCTTCGCTTCCCGGGTGGAGGTAGGAACCAGAAATGGTTTTGATAAGTTCTGTTTCGGTGAGCCTCCGGTCCCGATTCTGATCCTCATAGACCTTAATCGACCAGCCTTGTGCTGGCTGAAGACCGGCATTATGGATCGCTGCCTCTAAGATAATCGCACTGCCTTTAGATCCAATCGGGGGATGGAGGATAAGATCGCCGATGGCGAGATCGAAATTCTTGAAGGTCGAGTTGTCCCAGCCCGGTGTCGATCCCGAGGGGTCTAAGGACGGCCACCAATTCGACTCGGTATCGCCTTGATCAAGATTGATAATCTCCAAGGAGATCCCATCACCGGGATCGAAGGGGATGGTATCCAAGGTATCAAAGGGGGTGCCGAAGGTGGTCGTCTCCCCTGGAAGAGGTCTAAAGATCAGAATGGGATCTTTGGTCGAAAGACCGTTACCCAGTGAGGTATCATCGGTGGTTAGAATGAGGGTAGAGTCAGGGATGGCATAGGGCTGCTGATACTGGTCGGTATCAGGACGGGTATATTCTCGATCGAGGATGAGAGCATAGGAATGAGGAGGGAGGAGGGTGGAGTTAATTATTAGGTTAGGATATTTCTTAAGGATGGTGGAGTCATCCCAGGCGACCAGCTCATCAACCGCATCGAGATCGGAAAAATACCATCCCGCAAGATCGATAGTATCAGAAGAATTGTTGTAGATCTCAACAAATTCATTTCGATCTCCCGGCCCCGACTCCGGCCCCTTGACATTTGCCATCACCTCGGTGATGATCGGGACGAGAAAGATAAGGACGATCATGTATAGAGACGGGCGATCGAGAGAAAGTTCTCCAGCACCTTCCTTCCGATTGGATGTTTCTCATCAAATATATGGGGGAGAAATTGGACCCCATAGATCGGGTGGACATTGTGGCGGAAGGCCTCGATCGGAACCTGGGGTGAGGAGGCGAGGAGGATAAAATCCATCGGCAGATCACGGACGATTGATTGGTGATCCATGTAGACGAGAAATTTCTCCTCCATCTCAGAGAAGAGGGGATCTTTGGTTATTACATCGACAGGATGGTAACCTTCCCTCCGCTCCTTCAGGGGATCGATCCGGGCATCAAAGGACATGGCGATGAGCTGAAATCCAAAGGAGATCCCAAGCAGGGGCTTCTCATTCCTCCGGATAAACTCACTGATCAGATGGTACTGTTCGTAGACGCCGGGATCGGAGAGGGACTGATCCGAGTCGGAGAGGAAAAAGACATCGAACTGATCCAACGCCTCCTCAGAGATCGCGGCTGAGTAGTTGTGGATCTCAAGGGAGTCGATCACCATCTCCTTGAGCACATCGTGGAGCCGATAGATCTCCGGACGGTTGGGAGAGAAATTATCGATGATCAGAACCCGCATCTCGGATAAGGTAGGATATCCGGGCACGAATCGGTGTCAAGAGAGATGATAATTTTCATCTGAGTGGAAGAGCCTTCTCGTAGGAGGAGGGACCCAGATTTTATGAATCGTCTACCTTGACAAGCCATAGGGGTTGGGTAACCTTGTGGACGATGAGACGAATTTGGTCAATTAGTTCGATAATGGTGTCCGGTGGTTCTGATGATACCCGTAGTTCTATCATCGGTGCGGCTCAGAGTCTCTTCGCCAGATTTGGCTTCAGGAAGACGACGGTTGATGAGATCGCCAAGGCCGCACATCGGACCAAGAGTTCGGTTTATCGTTATTTCAGAAGTAAGGAGGATATCTTCCGGACAATTGTCGAGGAGGAGAATCAGATGCTGAGAAAGGTTATACAGAAGGTAATTGAGGCTGAGGATGATCCAAAGGCGAAGTTGCGTTCCTATGTTTTAGTCCGAATGAAAATCTTAACGGAGCTATCAAATTTCTATAGCGCGCTCAGAGATGAATATCTCGAAAGGTACCCATTTATTATGAAGATCAGAGAGAGCTACCTAAGCGATGAGGTCCAATTGATAAAAGAGATCCTGAACTCTGGTATTGAGCGAGGGGTGTTTGAGATTAAGGATGTGGAATTGACCGCATTCACAATCGCCGTCGCTTTACGGGGATTAGAATACCCACTGATTAAGAAGGCCGGATTTTTAGAAAATGGGAAGGGTTTTGATAGTTTATTGGATATCCTGTTCTATGGTATCGTCAAAAGATGATCGGGAGAGAAAGGACGATAGAAAGATGTGGCTTACTGATCCTTACCAATTATGAGAGGGAGCAGATTTTGATGGCTGCAATCCCTAAATGGAAGTGGATATGGATCCAAGGAAGACGTCAGGCTCAACCGTGAAGCGAATATTTTTGACAATAAAAGGCCGTCTGTTTACCAAAAGATTCCTCATCTTCTCCACGGTAGGGATTTCCGGATTAGTTGTCAATCTTTTCTTTGCCTGGTTGTTCCATGATCTCTTAGGAATCAAGGGGATTCTTTCCTCCTCACTGGCGATTGAACTTTCGATCGTGAATAATTTCACCCTTAATTATCTCTGGACCTGGCAGGACCGGAGGAGAGGCAATATCTTCAAGCGAGCTATAAAATATCATCTTGGTGTTGGTGCCGGTGCAATGATCAACATCTTTTTCGTTATTATCCTATACCGATTCCTGGGACTCCCTTACCTTCCGGTCCACCTTACGGGGATCCTCTTCGGTGCCGCCTTCAATTTCTTGATAAGCGATCTCTGGGTCTTCGGCGATGCGAAGATTCCACTGAATCGATGGGATCTGGCTTTTTTGATCTTTCTCTTAGCGGTGACATCGGCCCAGATCTTTTTTGCTTCCCGGGTGGAACTATTCTTTGATGAGGCATATTATTGGACCTGGGCCAAACATCTCGCTTTGGGTTACTTAGATCATCCTCCCTTTATTGCCTGGATGATCTATCCATTTTCCAACCTGCCCAAAGAGGAGCTCTTCTTAAGAATTCCCTCAATTATCTTCTCATTCTTCTCAACAATTTTGGTCTATCTCTTCGTCTACGATTATTCCAGGGATAAGGAATTCGCCTTTATTGGTGTCCTCATCTTCCGATCCTTTCTTCTGGTCAATATCATCGGATTTATAGTCGTCCCCGATGCGCCGTTCATGTTCTTCTGGATCCTCTCCTTTTATCTACTGCAGAAGGCTTTAAAAGGCAAGAAAATCGCCTGGTATCTCTTCGGCCTCTCCTTCGGTTTTGCCCTGCTGTCAAAATATCTTGCCCTCTTCATCCCAATCATTGGAATCATTTTGCTTCTCTCAACAGATAAGTACCGAATCTGGTTCAGGAGAAAAGAGCCTTATCTGGCCGGAATCCTTGCGCTTTTGGTCTTCTCACCGGTTCTCTATTGGAATCTCATGCATCAACTTATATCCTTTAAGTTCCAGCTTCTACATGGTGTGGAGGGAGGAGGGAGGCCAGTAACTAACCTTATGAATTTCATGTCTGCTCCCTTCTTAATCCTCTCTCCGCCAGCTGCAATCAAGACCTTAATCGGATTCTCTTTGGCCCTGAAGAGGAATCACCGATTCCTGTTGATCGCGATCGGTTTGCCGCTCACCGTACTGATGCTTCTCTCCCTGAAATCCAACCCTTCTGTCCACTGGCTATTATGCGGATTCTTACTCTTTCCATTGATGGCAAAGGAATTGTGGCAGAGGAGAAGGATCATCACCGCCATCTTAATTTTGCTCTCCTTCTTTACCACTGGAACAGCATTCATGGCTTCGATAAATAATAGGCTTTACTCCTATCTCGAGGCCTTATCAGGAGAGTATACCTACTGTATCCAATTTAAAGGCTGGAAGGATCTCGCCAAGGAGGTGGAGAGGATAAACAATAATAACCTCCCGATACTCTGTTGCGATTATCACATTGCCAGTGAACTTTCCTTTTACCTCGGGAGGAGATCCCTGATCGGGGTATATTATCCCCAAGAGAGAGTTTCCCAGTTTAGCTTCTGGGTGGATCTTAGCAGTTTAAGGGGGAACGTGCTCTACGTTACGACCGAAAAGAAAGGTTTCCCCATCGCCATGGAACGTAATCTCATGCCTTTAGCAAAAGAAAGGATAATAATTGATGATGTATCCACGGTTTTCTGGGTCTATCACTGTCGGATCATCTCGCCCTTAGAAGAGGAAATGGTCATCCAATGGCGGTAGGCAATTTTAATCCCTAACCTTGAATTTTTATTAGAGCTCATATTTCCTTTCTCATCTCCGGACCGGTGCGTTTTTCCTCAAAATTAAATGTTACCAAGATGGTTTGATCATTCTGGGATCCCCAACTTAAGATACTTCTGGTCAAGGAGTTGCTGTAAGCGATGGCTGGGTCCGCTAAAGGATGCCTTTTTGCCTCAGGCGTCGCCGCCTGGCGGCCAAGACTCGATTGAATGGGGTGTCCAGAGAACGCACCGCTCCCGGGCCACCACCTTCAGAGTCGGGATGAAATGGTTGATTGAAACCCGAAACTGTTGCTGTTCCAATTTTGGGGGAGTTATTAAAAAGTCATCCTGACCTGTGCCCCAGCTTTCAGAGTATCTCGAAAATTCAGTGGGTTTGGGGTCACCCCCCCCAAAAATTAGAAACTATCGCTTTGATCATCTAAAGCTATCCCATCCGGGAGCATTGGCCCTCAAATTTCATTCCGTCAATCCGGTAATTACCGGAATGTCGGATTGATGGTTGGATGTTTGGGGAAGGAAGAGATCTCCCCCGAAATTCGAACAGTGACCCCGAAACTTGACCCTTTGGGAAATGTGGATATAATTAGGATTCACATGGGTGAAGGGTAACCACTACCGTCCCACCGCAGGGGTTGTTGGTTCCTTCAAAAAGGGGGTAGCGAAGAGGTGATCCAGATCCCCTACGAGTCCTATGTCAAGGATCGTAAGGTAAGAGTCGTATTCCGGAATGTTGATGGTTCCTTTGCCGCAAAAGCGGGTCTGGTGTTGCTCTGTCTTGACCATAAAGCCAAGGGTGGTAGCGGTGGCCAGTCTGGTGGGAAAGAGGCATCTCAGGCTCCCAGACTCCAGATCGGTCCCAATCCAACCAGGGGCAGACTCCTCATTAATTTCCACCTCGATAAATCAGCATCGATGAAGATCGATCTTTTTGATCTTTCTGGCAGAAGAATTGCTACGCTCTACGATAGTAAAACTCCCTCTGGCAAACAGCGGTTAACACTCACCCTCCCGGAAAGACTCTCCTCCGGTGTCTACTTCTTGATCATTAAGGCTGAAGGAGAAAGTATCTCAGAAAAGGTCGTGTTGAACCGGTGATGCGGATAGGCTCAGGAGGGGTCCTAAGCCTCTCCTGAGCTGCTTTTGGGATGCGTTGGACTTTGATCCTAATTACTGCTTTTTCAATGCGAGCCCAGAATTTTCACCGTCTCGGCTACATTTCTGAAGGTGTTTACAGTCACGGCACAATTCTGATACGAGATGTCAATTGTGATAGTTTCCCCGAGCTCTATTATTCAGCCGTCATAGGTAACAAAATCTCGCTTCGGATTCGGGAGTATCGGCCCTATAATCGATATATTTTGGCTGATGAGATTCCTGATCATGGCCTGTACAGTGATGACCTTGGTGATTTTGACAATGATGGTCGAGGTGATCTTTTCTCATGGAGTGGCGGGAATTTCAAAGTCTTCGAAGTCCTGTATCCCGATCCTTATCCCACCCATCAGGTCTGGCGGTCAGATTCGAGTTACTTTGCCTTCGGCAACATCCATGTCGCTGACCTCGATTCGGATGGGAAGATGGATTTTTTGTTCAATAATGCGGGGGGAGAAAAGTATATTTACGAGAATATTGGAGATAATCAATACATACTTGTCTGGGATACTGTGGTCCCCCCATATCTTGGT